>NZ_JAFBBV010000001.1:1545153-1854183 GCF_016907365.1 Oerskovia paurometabola
GGCCGTCGTCACGCTCGTCGGGCTGGGGGCCAACCCGGTCGAGGACGCGATCTACCCGCTCCTCGCGACCGACGCGGACGGCCAGGCCCTGGACGGGGACCACGACTACGTGCTGCACTTCGACGCGGACCAGCTCCCGCCCGCCGCGGCCTTCTGGTCGGTCACGATGTACGACGCCGAGGGCTACCAGGTGGCGAACGCTCTCGACCGGTTCGCGATCGGCGACCGCGACGACCTGCGGTACGGCGAGGACGGGTCGCTCGACCTCTACCTGCAGCACGAGAGCCCGGGCGCGGACCGCGAGCCCAACTGGCTCCCCGCGCCGCGCGGTCCGCTGGGCGTGACGATGCGGCTCTACGCCCCGCTCCCGGAGGCGCTCGACGGGCGCTGGGTCCCGCCGGTCGTGCGCAGGGTCTGAGTCGCCGGAACCTCCGCGCCCGCCGTGCCGCGGGCGCACGACGGATGCCCGACGGCGGTGGGCCGGGTACGTGACCCGGCCCACCGCCGTCGGGCATCAGCGGGTGGACGTCAGACGCGCGCGGGGGCCTCGCCCGGCTCGGCTCCCTTGACGATCGGGACGCGGACCGCGTTGCCCCACTCGGTCCACGAGCCGTCGTAGTTGCGGACCTTGTCGAAGCCCAGCAGGTACGTCAGCGCGAACCACGTGTGGCTCGAGCGCTCACCGATGCGGCAGTACGTGATGACGTCGTCGTCGGTCGAGAGGCCCAGGCCGCCCTCCTGGTAGATCGCCTCGAGCTCCTCGCGCGACTTGTACGTGCCGTCGGCTGCGACCGCGGTCGCCCACGGGACGTTGCGCGCCGTGGGGATGTGGCCCCCGCGCAGCACGCCCTCCTCGGGGTAGTCGGGGATGTGCAGGCGCTCGCCCGTGAACTCCTGGGGCGAACGGATGTCGACGAGCGGGCCGTTGCCGAGGTGCGCGAGCACGTCCTCCTTGAAGGCGCGGATCGTCTCGTCGTCCCGCTCGACGACGGGGTACTCGACGGGCTCCGGGGTGGGGACGTCGGTCGTCGTCTCGCGGCCCTCCGCGATCCACTTGCCACGTCCGCCGTCGAGGAGGCGGACGTCCTCGTGACCGAACAGCGTGAAGACCCACGCCGAGTACGCGGCCCACCAGTTGTTCTTGTCGCCGTACAGCACGACCGTGGTGTCGCGCGAGATGCCCTTGGACCCGAGGAGCTGGGCGAAGCCCTTGCCGTCGAGGTAGTCGCGCAGGTCGGGGTCGTTGAGGTCGGTGTGCCAGTCGACCTTGACCGCGCCCGGGATGTGCCCGGTCTCGTAGAGCAGCACGTCCTCGTCGGACTCGACGACGACCACGTTCTCGTCGTGCAGGTGCTCGGCGAGCCAGTCCGTGGAGACGAGGCGGTCCGGGTGGGCGTAGGCGGCGATCTTCTCGGTCGTGTCGAGGGGAGCGGACATGGTGTCCTCCTGAGGGCTCGTGGGACTGGCAGAGGCGGGTGGCGGGGATGCGGGAAGGACGGCGCAGGCGGGGTCGAGCGGTGCGTGCCGACGCGGTGGGTACCGCTCGGGCACGCTCGCCACTCTAGGAACGGGGTCCACGGACCGGAAGGCCCGTCGCGCATGCTGAGACAGTGTTACCCGCTGGTCCGTAGCGGCCGCGAAGCCGTCGCAGGAGACGTCAGTCTCGCGAGATCGGCGCCGTCACCGCGCCCGTGAGCGAGACCAGGTCGGCGGGCGCCAGCCCCACGTCGAGACCGCGGCGCCCGCCCGAGACGTACACCGCGTCGAACCCGAGGGCCGACTCGTCGACCACGGTGCGCAGCCGCTGACGCTGGCCGAGCGGCGAGATGCCACCCACGACGTACCCGGTCGCGCGCTCGGCCGCGGCCTGCTCGGCCATCGCCGCCTTCTTGCCGCCCGCCGCGTGCGCGAGGGCCTTGAGGTCGAGCTTGCGGTCCACGGGCACGACACCCACCACGAGCGTCCCGTCGACCGAGGTCACCAGGGTCTTGAACACCTGCTCGGCCGGGATGCCGATCGCCGCGGCGGCCTCGAGCCCGTAGCTCAGGTCGGAGGACGGGTCGTGCTCGTAGGGGTGCACGGTGTGCGGCACACCAGCCTTCTCGAGCGCGACGAGCGCGGGCGTGCCGGCGTGGGGCGAGGACTTCTGCTTCTTGGCCACAGGACGATTGTGCCCCTAGACGTTCACGTCGACGAGCGACCCGATGCCGTACGTGACCGCCATGGCGATCGCACCGCCCAGGACCGTGCGGATCGTCGCGCGCCGGGTCGGCGCCTGCCCCAGCCGTGCGCTGCCCCAGCCGGTGAGGACCAGCGCCAGGACGACCGCGACGAACGTGACCGGGATCCGTGCGGCGGTCGGCGCGAGCAGGATCGCCGCCATGGGCAGCAGACCACCGACCGTGAACGACACGATCGAGGCGACCGCTGCCTCCCACGGCGACGTCAGGTCGTCGGGGTCGATGTTCAGCTCGGCGTCCGCATGGGCCGCGAGCGGGTCGTTCGCGGTGAGCTGGACCGCGACCTCGTGCGCGAGCTCGGGCGTGAGCCCCTTGGCCCGGTAGATCCCCGCGAGCTCGGCGAGCTCCTCGTCGGGCATGGTCGCGAGCTCCTGGCGCTCCTTGGCGAGCATGGCCTCCTCGGTGTCGCGCTGCGTGCTCACCGAGACGTACTCGCCCGCGGCCATCGACAGCGCCCCCGCGAGCAGCGCCGCGGCGCCCGCGGTCGCGATGACCGGGATCGACGTGCTGGTCGCGGCGACGCCCACGACCACGCCCGCGGTCGACACGATGCCGTCGTTCGCGCCGAGGACCCCGGCGCGGAGGCGGTTGAGCCGTGCACCGGTCCCCTCGCGGCGGTGCTGCTCGCCCTCGTGCGGAGTCGTGTGCGGTCCCGGTGTGCTCATGAGGCCACCGTAGGACGGGGGAGCGGGCCTGTCGTGGCGGGCCGGAGTGCGCCACGACGGATCTCGCCTTCTGGTCGGCCGGGCCTGTGACCTGCACCTCGGCCCCGCCGGGACCTTTGGCACTGGCCGACCCGGGCACCTCCTGGGACGCTCGGAGTGGCAGAGGTGACCGCCGGCAGGGGATGCGTCAGGGGCGCATCGGAAGCAGGGAGAACGCACATGAGCATCGACGACCCCAGAATCGAACGGATCCTCGCGGCCGCGTCCCGCGCTCCCAGCGTGCACAACACCCAGCCGTGGTCCGTCCACGTGCACGGCACGACGCTCGACGTGCGCGCCGACGACTCGCGCCGCCTGACCCACGCGGACCCCGCAGGCCGGGAGATGTTCATCAGCTGCGGGGCGTTCCTGGCGAACCTGCGGGTCGCGGCACGCCGCGAGTCCTTCCGTCCGGTGCTGACGCTGCTGCCCGACGACGCCGACCCCGCCCTGTTCGCCCGCGTCGACCTGGTCCCGGGTGTCCTGCCCGACGCCGACGAGCTCGACCTCGCGGTCGCGATCGATCGGCGCTCGACGTCCCGCGTCCCGTTCGAGGACCAGCCGCTCGACGCCGACGTCGTCGACGACCTGGACGAGGCAGCCACCTCCGAGGGTGCGCGCCTCGTGATCCTCGCGCCGCAGGCCCCCGAGCGGACCGTCCTGCTGGACCTCGTCCGACGGGCCGAGGAGGCCGCCGGCAAGGACCACACCGGCCGTGTCGAGCAGGCGCGCTGGGTCACGAACGACCCCGACCGCCCCGACGGGATCCCCGTCTCTGCGCTCGGCCCCGCGAGCGACGACGCCCTGGCACCCGTGCGCCACTTCGGTGGGGACTCCACGAGCGACCGGGCCGCGTTCGAGCACCGTTCGACGCTCGCGGTCCTCACGACACCGGGTGACACCGTGCAGGACTGGCTCGCGGCCGGGCAGGCGCTCGAACGCGTCCTGCTGACCGCGACCACGTACTTCGTGCACGCCTCGTTCGCGACCACCGTCCTCGAGAACCCCGCCACGCGGGCCGAGCTCACCGCGGCGCTCGACGCGGGCGTCCCGCAGATGGTCATGCGGCTGGGCTACAGCCCGACGTCCCCCCGCACGCCCCGCCGCCCGGCCGACGACGTGCTGCGGTAGGCCGCGTCAGATCGTCCCGACCGCCACGACGCTCAGCACCACGGCGCCTGCCTCGTCGCTCGCCGCGAGGTCGACGACGGCGCTGATCGCCCAGTCGTGGTCGCCGGCCGGGTCGTCGAGCACCTGGCGGACGAACCACGTGCCGGGCTCGACGCGCTCGCCGTCGGGGCGCACGCCGTTCTCGACGATCTGCACGAGGGCCGACGAGCGCGCCGCGGCGTCCACGCCGATCGCGTCGTTGCCGTGCAGCTCGAACATCGGGTCGAGGGCGTCAGCCCACGCGTCGGCGTCCCAGCCGCTCGCCTTGTCGAGGGCCTCGAGCGCGTCGTAGTTCTCGCGCGCCGCGAGCTCGACCCGGCGGAACAGTGCGTTGCGGACCAGGACGCGGAACGAGCGCAGGTTGCCCGTGACGGGACGGGCCGGGGCCTCGGCGCCCGTGCCGGACAGCGGGCCGTCGCCGACCTCGTCGTCCGCATCGTCGTCGACAGGGTTGGCCAGGCGCTCCCACTCGTCGAGCAGCGACGAGTCGGTGCCGCGCACCAGCTCGCCCAGCCACTCGGTGATGTCCTGGACCTCCTCGGTGCGGTGCTCCTCGGAGATCGTCTGGCGCATCGAGCGGTACGCGTCGGCGAGGTAGCGCAGCACCACGCCCTCGGTGCGGTCCAGGCCGTACACCGAGACGAACTCGGCGAACGTCATGGCCCGCTCGACCATGTCGCGCACGACCGACTTGGGCGAGAGCTCGGCGTCCGAGACCCACGGGTTCGAGTGCTTGTAGGTGACGAACGCAGGCTCGAGCAGGTCCGCGAGCGGCTTGGGCCACGTGATGGTCTCGAGCAGCGCCATGCGCTCCTCGTACTCGTACCCCTCGGCCTTCATGGCTGCCACCGCCTCGCCGCGGGCCCGGTGCTGCTGCGCGACGAGCACCTGGCGCGGGTCGGACAGCGTGGCCTCCAGGACCGAGACGACGTCGAGCGCGTGCGTGGGGGACTCGACGTCGAGCAGGTCGAGCGCCGCGAGCGCGAAGGGCGACAACGGCTGGTTGAGCGCGAACTCGCGCGGCAGGTCGACCGTGAGGCGCACGCTGGGGCGCTGCCCGCTCGGGTACGTCGGGTCGGGCACGCGCACGCGCTCGACGATGCCCGCGACGCGCAGCGAGCGGTAGATGCGGAACACCTGGCGCACGTGGCGCTCGCGCTGGGCGTCGGTGTCGTGGTTGGCAGTGAGCAGGTGCTTCATCGCCTGGACTGGATCGACCCCGCGGTCACCGCGCGCGAGCACGTTGAGCACCATGGCGTGGTTGACCGTGAAGTGGCTGGTCAGGGCCTCGGGGTCGGCGTCGCGCAGGCGATCGAACGTCGCGTCGGTCCAGTTGACCGCACCCGCCGGCGCCTTCTTGCGCACGAGCTTCTTGAGCTTCTTGGGGTCGTCCCCGGCCTTGGCCAGCAGCTTGCGGTTCTCGATCACGTGCTCGGGGGCCATGACGAGGACCTCGCCGAGCGTGTCGTAGCCCGCCCGGCCCGCGCGGCCCGCGATCTGGTGGAACTCGCGCGCCGTGAGGTGACGCATGCGCTCGCCGTCGAACTTCACCAGGCTCGTCATGAGGACCGTGCGGATGGGGACGTTGATGCCCACGCCCAGGGTGTCGGTGCCGCACACGACCTTGAGCAGCCCCGCCTGGGTCAGGCGCTCGACCACGCGCCGGTACTTGGGCAGCATGCCCGCGTGGTGCACGCCCACGCCGTGCCGCAGGAACTTGCTGAGCGTCCTGCCGAACCCCGACGTGAAGCGGAAGTCACCCAGCTCGGCCGCGATCGCGTCCTTCTCCGAACGGCTCGCGACGTTGATGCTCAGCAGGGACTGGGCGCGGTCGACCGCGTCCTTCTGCGTGAAGTGCACGACGTACACGGGCGCGCGGTGCGTCGTGACGAGCTCCTCGATCACCTCGCCCAGCGGTTCGACGACGTAGGCGAACGTGAGCGGCACGGGGCGCTCGGCGCTCGTGACCTCGGCGACGGGACGTCCCGTGCGGGACTCGAGGTCCTCGGTGAACGTCGAGGTGTCGCCCAGCGTCGCGGACATCAGCACGAACTGCGCCTGCGGCAGCTCGAGCAGCGGGACCTGCCACGCCCAGCCGCGCTGCGGGTCCGCGTAGTAGTGGAACTCGTCCATGACGACCTGCGCGACGTCCGCGTCGGCGCCGTCGCGCAGCGCGATGTTCGCGAGGATCTCCGCGGTGCAGCAGATGATGGGCGCGGTCGGGTTGACCGACGAGTCGCCCGTCATCATGCCCACGTTCGCGGAGCCGAACACCGCGACGAGCGCGAAGAACTTCTCGCTCACGAGCGCCTTGAGCGGCGCCGTGTAGTAGCTGCGGCCGGGGACTCCTGCGCGGTGCGCGGCGAGGGCCGCGTAGTGCGCGCCGACCGCCACGAGCGACTTCCCCGAGCCCGTGGGCGTGGCCAGGATGACGTGCGCGCCCGAGAAGATCTCGATGACGGCCTCGTCCTGGTGCGCGTAGAGGTCGATCCCCGTCTCGGTGGCCCACTCGGTGAACCCTTCGTAGAGGGCGTCAGGGTCCGGGGTGCCCGAGCCGTCCGGTGCCGGCAGGTGACGAACCAGGCCGGGCTCGGGACGGGTGGTGGGGGTCGTGGTGCTCATCGTGGCCATTGTCGCAGAGGCGTTGTCCCCCGGGGGGTCCCGGGCCTCGGGAGCCCTCGCCGCGCGCGTCCGCGGCTGCCCGTGGAAGTCTGTGCGGATGGTGACCGACCGGCGCGCGGACGCGCCCCGCTTCCACCCCGAGACCGCGGCGCAGTGGCGTGCGTGGCTCACCGAGCACCACGACGACGAGGTGCCCGGCGTCTGGGTCGTGCAGTGGCGGCGGGCGAGCGGCCGTTCCCCGATCGACTACGACGCGCTCATCGAGGAGGCGTTGAGCTTCGGGTGGATCGACGGGACCGTGCAGACGATCGACGACGAGCGCTCCATGATGTGGCTCACACGGCGGCGGCCGGGGAGCCGCTGGACGCGCCTGAGCAAGGAACGGGTCGCGCGCGCCGAGGCGGACGGCAGGATGACCGACCCGGGTCGCGCGGTGATCGACGCTGCCCGCGCCGACGGCTCGTGGACGAGGTACGACGACGCCGAGGCGCTCGTCGTCCCCGACGACCTGGCCTCGGCGTTCGCCGCCGCGCCGCCCGCTCGAGAGCACTGGGACGCCTTCCCGCCGGGCGTGCGCCGGCTGATCCTGGGATGGATCGCGGACGCCAAGCGGGCCCCGACGCGCGCGGCCCGGATCGCCGAGACAGCCCAGAAGGCGCAGCGCGGGGAGCGCGCGCACTCCCAGCCCCGCTGAGGGGCCGCCGCGACACGAGGTGCCGTGGGAGGTTAGCGTCCTGGCGACGGCTGCCCCGCCGTCGGGCTGGAGGAATGAAGCATGGACGTCTTGCAAGAGGCGCTGATCGACCCGTTGAGCAACGCCCTGTACTCGTACGTCCTGATCTACGTCCTCATCGGCGCGGGCGTCTACTTCACGGTCCGCACGCGCGCCGTCCAGGTGCGCCTCTTCGGGCTCATGTTCCGGCTCGTGGGCGGCTCGACCGGCTCGGCCGAGGGCGGCATCTCGTCCTTCCAGGCGTTCTGCGTGGGGCTCGCGTCCCGCGTGGGGACGGGAAACATCGCGGGCGTCGCGATCGCGCTGACGCTCGGCGGCCCGGGGGCCATCTTCTGGATGTGGTGCGTCGCGCTCATCGGGATGGCGACCGCGTTCGTCGAGGCGACGCTCGGCCAGATCTTCAAGGTCCGCGCCGACGACGGCTCCTACCGCGGCGGCCCCGCGTACTACATCCAGCGCGGCCTGGGCTCGCGGCGGTGGGGGATCGTGTTCGCGATCCTGCTGATCTTCGCGTTCGGGTTCGCGTTCAACATGGTCCAGGCCAACACCATCAGCGAGGCGCTCGACAACGGCCACGCGGTCTCGCCCGGCTGGACCGCGGTGCTCCTCATGGTCCTCGCGGCCCCCGTGCTGTTCGGCGGCGTCAAGCGCGTCGCGAAGGTCGCGGGGATCGTGCTGCCGATCATGGCGGGTGTCTACGTCCTGCTCGCGACGACCATCATCCTCATGAACCTCGGCGCCGTGCCGGGCGTGGTCCGGCAGATCGTCGAGGGCGCGTTCGGGCTCGACCAGGCCGTCGCGGGCACGGCCGGGGGGATCCTCGCGGCGCTGCTCAACGGGGTCAAGCGCGGCCTGTTCTCGAACGAGGCGGGCATGGGCAGCGCCCCGAACGCCGCCGCGACCGCGACGGTCTCGCACCCCGCCAAGCAGGGGCTCATCCAGTCGCTCGGGGTGTTCGTCGACACGATCGTGGTGTGCTCGGCGACGGCCTTCATCATCCTCATGGCAGGGCCCGAGGTCTTCGACCCGGGAACCACGACCGACGCGGCCGGGGCCTCGCTCACGCAGCAGGCCGTCGCGGCCCAGCTCGGGACGTGGACCGTGTGGCCCATGACGGTCCTCGTGTTCGTCTTCGCGTTCTCCTCGGTGCTCGGCAACTACTCGTACGCCGAGGTCAACCTGACGTTCCTCGGCATCCGCGCCAAGGCGCTCACGGCGCTGCGCACGCTCGTGCTCGCCGCGATCGGGATCGGGTCGCTCATCGAGCTCGAGGCGGTGTGGGCCGTCGCGGACGTTGCGATGGCGCTCATGGCGCTTGTGAACCTCGTCGCGATCGTGCTGCTGGGACGCTGGGCGTTCGGTGCGCTCAAGGACTTCGAGCGTGGTCGCAAGGACGGGACCGACGCCCGGTTCGTCGGGGCCGGGAACCCGGACCTGCCCGGGGACGTCCCGGGCGACGTGTGGGCACCGGTCCCGCAGGACTCGAAGGCGTAGCACCCGCTCGGCGCCGGCGCCGGTCATCGCAGGGGCGCGGTCAGCCCAGGTCCCAGAGCAGCCTGTAGTAGGCGATGCGTTCCTTGTCCGGCTCTGTCCCGTAGGCCTCGTACACGATCCCGTCGTAGCCGGGCCCGTAGTTCCACTCGGTGCTCCAGGCTGCCACGGCCAGGTCCGCCCAGCGGTCCGCGACGCCGAGCGACCCGAGGTCGACGTGCGCCGCGAACGAGCCGTCGGCGGCCAGCAGGGTGTTGGGCGCGCACGCGTCGCCGTGGCACACGACCAACCTGTCCACGGGGGGCGCGAGGTCGAGCAGGGGGCGCGCCTCGGCGACCGAGAGCTGCGCGTGCTCGGGGAACCACTCGGTCGGGCCCTCGCCGTCGGCGATCCGCTCGTCGGCGCGCGCGACGCGCTGCTCGACGCTCCACGTGAACGGGCAGTCCTCGACGGGCAGGGCGTCGTGCAGGACGCGCAGGCCGTGGCCGATCGCCGCCGCGGCGGTCGCCGGTTCGGCGATCCAGCGCGGGTCGACGGCCGAGGCCGCGTCGATCGCCTCGGTCACGAGCCAGGCGCCGACCTCGTCCTGCCCGGCGTCGAGCACCCGTGGCACGGTGGCGAAGCGGGAGGCCCACGCGAGCCGCTCGGCCTCGGCGAGCAGGTCGATCTCCGGCGTCCCGGCCGCGACCCACTTGACGTAGCGGTCGGTACCCCACCGGAACGTGAGGCCGCCGAGGTCGTTCTTCCACACCGGCACGAGGTCCCCGCCCCCTGCGGTGTCGACGAGCGATCGGACGGCGGGCGGGACGGGCACGGGGCCCGTCGGGATCTCGGCGAGCGGCGGTCGGGTCATGCCCCGATCCTGCCAGGCCGCCCAGCACCGCCGAGACGGGTGGTCCCGCACGAGACGGGTGCCCGCGCCACGGCCCGGACCACCCGTCTCGCGCCGGACCACCCACCTCGTGCCCCGCGGCCACAGGTCCGTCAGGCCGGAACGATCTCGAGCTGCGCAGGTTCGGGAAGCTCCGTCGGTCGTTCCTCGGCGACGCTGACCCACTCGATGCCGCCGAGCTCGCCGTCGAGGAGGTAGAGGAACAGCCCGTCGGGGGAGCCGATCACCCTCGCGTCCACCACGACCTGCATCCCGGTGCCGGTCCGGAAGTCGATCGACGGGCAGCCACAACCGCACGTGCCGGTCACCACGGCGCTCCGGGCCTGTCGGCGGAGCCCTGAGACCCCGTCCACGTCGATCGAGAGCAGGGCGTCGAGCACGCTGCGCTCGCGGTCCGTCAGCGGCCGGGGCATGCGGGTCGTGCGGGTCATGCGGGCAACTGTCGCACGCGTCAGGCCGGCAGGCGCTCGCAGACCTCGACGAGCCGTTCGCGCAGCGTCGCGGACCGCTCGGCGAAGCCCCGCTGGAGCCGCACGTACTCGGCCTTGCCTGCGGGGGTCTCGATCGCGACGGGCGCCTCGCCGTACGACGACACGTCGTAGGGGCTGGCCCGCATGTCGACCCAGCGGATGTCGCGGGAGAGCTCGAACGCGTCGAGCACGAGCCCGCTCGGCACGGCGGGGGACAGCTTGGTCGCCCACTTGTAGAGGTCCATGTTGGCGTGCAGGCAGCCGGGCTGCTCGAGCGCGGGCTGCGTGTCGCGCGTGGGCTGGAGCCGGTTGAGGCCCACGGCCTCGGGGGTGAAGAAGCGGAACGCGTCGAAGTGCGTGCAGCGCACGGGGTGCGAGGTCACGACGTCGTCGGTGCCCTGGGCCCCGAGCCGCAGCGGCAGGGGGTGGCGGTGGTCGCGGCCCTGGGCGTGGTCGCGGTAGACCATGGCCCACTCGTGCAGCCCGAAGCACCCGAGGCTCGCCGGCCGGGAGGCCGTGGCCGCGAGCAGGTCGCGGGCATAGCGCACGGTGTCGCCGCGGTCTGCGAGGAACGCGTCGACGTCGAGCGTCACGCCGCCGGTGGTGTCGGTCCGGTACCACCGCCAGGTGGCGCGCTCGGCGAGGAGGGGCGCGGCGCCGTCGGGCGTGCTGCTGTCACCGGAGAGCGTGACGCCCGCGCCGGGGTGCCAGCGCCGGAGCTGGGCGGGGCGCGTGGGGTAGTAGGTGAAGAGGAAGTCCTCGACGGCGTGCTTCTCGCCGCGCGCCTTGCGCTCGCGCCAGCCCGCGGTCAGGGCGTCGGCGCGCTCGGCGTGCGCCGTCGCGAGGGGGAGCCACGCGTCACCGGCGAGGATGTCCGGCCCGACGGCGTCGCGCGGCTCGGGAGGGCGCGTGCGGTGGGGAGCGGGAAGCGTGGGCATGGTTCCAGGGTAGATGTCGGTCGGTGGTGGCCCGTCGTGGCGGCAGGTGCGTGGTTCCGGTGGTTTTCACCCGAAAGTCCTCTCCACGGCATCTCCACACATGGAACACTTGTGCCGGAGTGCGCGCCGAGCGCGCGCGCCTCCCTCCTCCGCACACTCCGGCGTCGCCGTGCCGTGCACGACAAGAAGACGAGCAGACGAATGACGTACCCCCCTCCCGGACCCGCAGAGCCGACCCCGCCGTCGCTCGGCTATCCCGGAGCGCCGCAGCCCTCGCCGTACCAGCAGCCCGGCCAGCCCGCCCTGCCCGGCCAGCCCGGCGCGTGGGGGCCGGAGCAGGGCGGCTACCCGCCGCCCTACGGCGTCGTCCCGCTCAAGAAGTCCAACGTGCTCGCGGTCACGGGCCTCGTGCTCGCGATCGTCGCTCTCGTGCTCTGCCTGATCCCGATCATCAACCTCTTCGCGGCGGTCCTGGCGCTCGCAGGCCTCGTCCTGGGCATCATCGGGCTCGTCAAGGCAGGGGCGCTCGGGAGCGGCAAGGGTATGTCGATCGCCGCGATCGTCATCTCGGTCGTCGCCGGGATCGGTGCGGTGATCTCCCAGGTCGTGTTCGTCGCAGCCCTCGACGAGCTTTCCACGAGCCTCGGGTCGACGAGCATCTCGAGCTCGGCCCCCGAGGAGCCCGCGGGAGCAGAGACGCCCGCGGACACGACGGGCGAGGACGTTCCCGCTGACGGCGCGGTCGGCGACTCCTCGCCGGCCCTCGTCTTCGGTGACGCCGCCGTCTACGAGGACGGCCTCGAGGTCGGTGCGAGCGCCCCGGCCGCGTTCACGCCCAGCGACACTGCGGCGGGCGACGAGGGGTTCACGCAGTTCGTGCGGATCGACCTCACCCTGACGAACGGGACCGCGGAGACGTTCGACCCCACGTTCACGTACGTCACGCTCTCGTCGGGCGGTGTCGAGGGCTCCCAGGTCTTCGACGCGGCGAACCAGATCAGCAGCACCCCGAGCACGCCCCTGCTCCCGGGCCAGTCGCTGACGTTCCCCGTGGTCTTCGGGGTCACGGACCCCGCCGACGTGACCATGGAGGTCAACGTCGGGGCATGGGAGTACGACGCGGTCCTGTTCTCCACGACGAGCTGACGCGCGCAGGTGGCGGGGGCCTACGTGCGCGTGGGCCCCGCCGCCGCGTCCTCGGTGGGCGTCGGGTCCGGCTCGGGGGCCTGCTGCCAGGGCCAGCGGCCCGTGATCTCGAGCTCGAGCGAGAAGCTGAGGAACGTCCGGATGAGGACGATCGCGGCGAGCACACCGACGCTCTCGAGCGTCGGTGTGATCGCGACCGTACGGATGATGTCGGCGGCGACCAGGAGCTCGAGCCCGAGCAGGATCGAGCGACCGAGCCGCCGCCGGAAGAGGCGGTAGACGTTGCCCTCCCGGCGTCGGGTCAGGGACAGGAATGCCGCGTACAGGGCGCCGACCACGATCGCGGCGACCCCCGCCGCGTCGACCACCTTGCCGACGACCTCGATCACCTCGGCGAACGTCATGAGCCGAGCGTAGGACGGAACGGCCGTGCGGGCCGGGCGGGACGAGCGGCCGTCGAGTCAGGCGAGCAGACGCACGTGCCGTGCCGACCTCACGAGGGCCGCGGCAGCGTGAGGATCTCGGCCCCGTCGTGCGTGATCGCGATCGTGTGCTCGCTGTGCGCGGTCCGGCAGCCCGTCGCACTGCGGAGAGTCCATCCGTCGGCATCGGTGACGAGCTCGGCGGTGTCCTGCATGACCCAGGGTTCCAGGGCGAGCAGCAGCCCGGGCTGCAGCCGGTATCCGCGTCCGGGGCGTCCCGTGTTCGAGACGTGGGGGTCCTGGTGCATGGTCGAGCCGATCCCGTGGCCTCCGAACTCGGTGTTGATCAGGTATCCCGCGTCGCCGAGGACCGTGCCGATGGCGTGGGAGAGGTCGCCGACGCGGGCGCCGGGTCGTGCGGCCGCGATGCCCGCCGCGAGGGCGCGCTCGGTCGCGTCGATCATGGCGAGGCTCTCCGGGGGGCGTGCGTCCCCCACGACGAAGCTGAGAGCGGCGTCTGCCGCGACGCCCCCCAGGGAGACGGCGAGGTCGAGCGTCAGCAGGTCGCCGTCGGCAAGCGTGTAGTCGTGCGGACGCCCGTGCAGCACGGCGTCGTTGACGGCCGTGCAGACGTAGTGGCCGAAGGGCCCACGCCCGAACGACGGGGCGTAGTCGACGTAGCAGGACAGCGCGCCGGCCTGGAGGATCAGCTCCTTCGCCCACCGGTCGATGTCCAGGAGGTTCGTCCCGACGGTGCTGCGGCCCTTGAGCGTGTGCAGGACGTGAGCGACCAGGGCTCCCGTCTCTCGTGCTCGGGACAGCTCGGTGGGGTTCAGTATCTCGATCATGCGGTGTCTTCCTCGTGGTTCCAATAACTATACCGGCCATGTTATCCCGGTACTAGAATCGGGTCCATGGTCAGGTTGCCGCTCACCCCCGCCGAGGTCGAACGCGGGCAGCGCCTCGGTGCTCTGCTGCGTCGGGCCAGGGGGGACCGCTCGATGCTCGAGGTCGCGCTCGACGCGCGCGTCTCGCCCGAGACCCTCCGGAAGATCGAGACGGGCAGGGTCGCCACCCCTGCCTTCCCGACCGTCGCCGCGATCGCCGACGTCCTGGGCCTCTCCCTCGACGAGGTCTGGGCCGAGGTCACGCGGCCGGAGGGCGACCGTCCCGGGCAACGTGTCGGCCAGGGCGCGCGCGAGCGGCTGGCCTCCTAGGCGGCGAGGGCCCTACTCGGTCGCGTCGAGGAACGCCTGCGCGAGGCGCCGGGGCGCCCGCGCGAGCCATGCGTCCTCGAGGAGCTCCTCGAGCTCGGGGACGGCGACGCGGTCGAGGCGTGCAAGAACGATCGGATAGCCCGCGAAGTGGGCCGTCGTGAAGAAGGTGCTCGGCTCGTCGCCCACGAGCGCGAGCTTCTCGCCCTCGTCGGCGACGTAGAACCCGAGCGGTGCGGTGTCCGGCGCGGAGACGCCCAGCTCGTCCAGGTCCCGACGGCGCAGCGGACGTTCCCAGGCGAAGTTCCGTCCGTGCACGGCCCACTCGCGCGGGCGGTGCTCGGCCGTGTCCGGCAGCACCGCCGCGATCCGCCCGACGTCCTCCCACGTGGCCATGCTTCGACGCTACGCCTCGCGTGCCGTGACCGCTCGCGTCAGAGCGGTGCGCTCGCCGCTTCCTCGCCCTTGCCCGTCGCCCCTGGGGCGATGCTCTCGATGAGCACGACGAGCGTCTGGTTGATGCGCTCGACCTGACGCAGGACGACGTCCTGCGGGCGCGTCGGAGGGCCGGTCGGGTCGTACTCGCTGCCGAAGTCGAGGTTCTCCTCGACCGTGCCGGGGAGGCGGTCCGCCAGCACGGCTCGCAGGGCCGAGATGTTCGCGCTCGTGGTCCTGCGCAGCCGGTCCCAGTCCTCGGACGACACGTCGGCCCCCGCCTCGATCATGCGCTCGACCGCCCGGGCGAGGTGCCGCGTGTAGTAGGTCAGCGACCACACCGCCGTGAGGCGTCCCTCGATGCCACCGACCTCGAGCGCGCCCGCGGCACGCCGCAGGGGGGCGGCGGTGGCGTTGACCCGGCGGACGTCCTGGGTGATCACGAGGAGGTGCTTCTCGATCGCCTTCCGCGAGATCTTGGTGCCTCCCGCGAGGCGTTCGAGCCCCGCGGTGATCACGATCTCGACGTCCCGGAGGAGGGTCGCGACGTCCTTGTTGAGCTTGGTGCGGGTACGTGTGGGGAAGACGAACCATGCGACGGCCAGGGCGACCGCGGCCCCGAAGAGGGTCTCCAGGATCCTGACCTCGACCGCGAGCGTCGTCAGGCGTCCGAGGAACTCGTACAGGAGCGCGAAGAACATGGTCATCCAGAAGCTCGACACGGCGGGCGAGACCTGCTGGTAGTACCTCGAGGCGAAGATCGCCACGGCGATCAGCGGGAGGACGATCGCAGGGTCCGCGCCCGTCCAGATCGCGACACCGAAACCGACGGCCGCGCCGAGGACCGTGCCCGCGATGCGCTGGGCTCCCTTGACGAACGTCTCGCCGTCGGTGCCGCCCAGCACCTGGTAGGCCGAGATGGTCGCCCAGTACTGGTGCGTCGTGGAGACGGCCTCGCCGATGCCGAGCGCCGCGCCGGTCGCGACCGCCGCCTGCACGGCACGCTTCGTCACGGGCGACATCGGCACCTTGCCGTCCTGCGGCGGGGCCGAGGGGGCGACGAGCTCGTCGAGGGCCGCCTCGTCGTCCTGCGTGCCGTCGGGATCGACCGTGGCGAGCGGGGGCGCATCGGGGTCGAGGCTCGAGACCTCGGCGGTCCGCAGGACGTCGGCCGCCCGGTAGAGCTCGGTGCAGGCCTGGTAGAGCAGACGGGCGGCCTGCGGCCACTCCGCCGGGGGGCGGTCGCCCTGCCAGGGGGCGAGCTGCGTGGCCGGGGCCGCGGGAGGTGAGCCGTCGACGGGGCGAGCAGCGATCTCCGCGAGGTGCGCCTGCAGCAGCTCGATCCGTCCCGCGAGCCGTCCGCGCAGCTCCAGGGGGATCGCGGTGCCCGTGACGTTGCGCGCGGCGGTCATGAGGTTGACCGCGGCGAGCTCCGTGTCGAACAGGTGCAACCGGACCTCGGCGCTGCGGGCGGGCTCGATCCCGGTCGCGTTCTCCCCGCCCGTGAGCTGCCCCGCGAGGAACGCCGCCCCGCGGTGCAGCTCCCGCATGTCGAGCCGGACCCGCTTGACGATGTCCGGGTCCCACCGAGCCCAGGAGACGGCGTCGACGAGCGCGTCCATCGACGTGACCAGGCGGCGTCCGAACCCGTCGATCCCACCGCGCAGCACCTTGAGGGGCCGTTCCGGGAGGATCACGTAGTTCAGGACCCAGGCCCACACGACTCCGAGCGCGGCCGCGGTGATGTAGAGGAGCACTTCCGTGAGGTGCAGCCGCAGGATGAGCGCGAAGTAGTACGCGACGAACGTGACCTGGCCGAGCGCCGCCCAGCGAGGCCCGAACCGTCCGACCCATACGCCGAGTCCCGCGACGGCCACGACGAGCACGGCGGTCCAGACGGGGGATCTCGAGACCAGCGCCCCGAGCACGACCACGAGGCTGACAGGGGCGATGAGCAGGATGCTCGTGACCTTGCGACCCCGCTGCGTCTTGTCGACCGAGATGCCTGTGCTGAGCATGGCGACGAAGCCGCCGAACATCGCGGGCTGGAGCCCGTCACGTCCGGTCGCCTCGAAGAGGACGTACAACGAGACGACGGCGGCGCTCGCCGCGAGCACGGCGCGCCCGGCCCCGCGCAGGCGGGCGTAGCCCGGGTCGACGAGGGACACGTGCTGGTCGACGAAGGTCTCCCACCGCGAGATCCGGCTGCGCGCCGACCGCTCCGCCGGTTCGGACGGGTCGGCGACGGGGCCCGCCCCGGGTCCGACGACGGGTCCGGGGACGTCCTCCTCGAGGAACCGGAGCACGAGCGCGTCGTCGGTGTGCAGGATCGAGACCGGCTTGTCGGTCACGATGATCGGCTGGTAGTCCAGGTCCCGGCTCACGGCGAACGTGATCTGCTGGGCGCGGTAGGCGAACGGCAGCCACTGGGTGTAGCGGCGGTAGGCGTCGTCGAGGTCGGTGAGCGGTTCGATCCCGGCGAGGTCGGCCATGTCGCGATCGAGCTCGACGAAGCGCGCGACCCACTCGTCCTGCCGCCCGCGGTGGTGCCCGCTCCGGGCGAGGCCGGCGAACTCGTCGGAGCTGACCACCTCGGGGACCGCGTGACTCGTCCAGCGCAGCCTCTTCTGCAGGTACTCGCCGAACTCGAGGAACTGGAAGGTCAGGGGGACGAGACCCGGTGTGGCTGTCGCCGGGTGACCGGCCGGCAGCCCCCACCGGAGCGCGCCGAGGGTCCCGCCGAGCATCCGGATCGCGTAGGGGAGGGCGAACTGGTCGCGCCCGCTCTGGAAGTAGTACGCCGCATGGTGCAGCCGCAGGCCGTCGGTGTACGACGAGAACGAGTCCGCGATGCCGTCGACGTGCCCGTCGAGCCCGCTCGGCTCGCCCTGCTGGAAGAACGGCGCCAGGCTCGCGACCGGGGAACCTGCACCGCGCTCCGCGCTGAAGAACTGCGCCGAGAGCGCGCGCAGGTCGCGGATCACGTCGTAGACGCCCAGGAGGAAGGTCAGGATCAACGACACGAGGACCACGCCCGTGAGCGTCTCGGCGATGCTGAGGAAGCGCAGCACGTCCGTCTCGGCCGTGAGCGAGGACCCGCCGACGGTCGAGAGCTGGGCCGCGCTGAAGTACATCGCGTTGAAGAAGTCGAGGCTCGCGCCCGTGCCGGACACCGAGAACGCGGTCTTGGTCATCTGGCCGTAGTAGATCAGCCCGAACCCGAGGATCACGCCGAACAGCCAGGCGACGACCGTGACCATGATCTGCAGGCCCGTGACCTGGCGCAGCGCGAGCGGGCGCCACCGCCTCGACATGCGTCGGGTGACACGGCGCAGCAGACGCCACTGGCCTGCGGCGAGCGGCCCCGCGATGAAACCGGACTCGTCGTAGTTGAGCGCGGTGAGGAACACGTCGAGCAGGGTCAGGGCGAGAATGACGATTCCGAGGACGAGCCACACTGTTTCCACGCGTTCAGGCTATCTTCGGCTCCTCGATCCGGCCTGGTGGAAATGTCGGGCGAACCGGGCGGTGGTTTATCTGCTGATTTGTCGGGGCTTCTTGTTGCGACAATGTCGCAGCTTGCCGCCAGGAATGCGAGGCGGCGAGGCGCGTGAAAGCGCTGGCCGGAGGGTTGCCGGTGCTCCGGTTGCACTCCTGCGGCGCCCGCGTAGTGTCGAGACATCAGACGCGAGACCGGTTCGTTCCGGCTGCCGGTCGCACTGGCGAAAGGTCGTGCAGGCAATGAATCTCACCCCACGAGAAATGGACAAGCTGTATGTCTACCAGGTCGCCGACCTGGCACGCAGGCGTCGGGAAAGGGGCACCAAGCTCAATCTCAGCGAGGCCCAGGCGCTGATCTCGGAAGCAATTCTCGAAGGAGCCCGCGACGGGAAGTCGGTCGCCGAGTGCATGGAGCTCGGAAAGACGATCGTGTCGGAGAAGGACTGTCTCCCGGGAGTCCGTGAGCGGCTCGCGCTGCTCCAGGTCGAGGCGACGTTCGTCGACGGCAGCAAGCTCGTCTCCTGTCACGACCCCGTGGCGGCCTGAGGTATGGGGTCGGGGGGGCCGGGGCAGACGCGGCTCGTCCTGGTCGGCGGGCACGAGAGCGCCGACGGGGCGGACGTGCGGTTCGTGGCGGACGGGCTCCCGGGCGTGACCGTCAGCCCGCCGGGCCGGACGCTCCACAACGCCGTGAGCGCGCTGCTCGCGACGGGCGACGGGCCCGTGGCGGTCCTGCCGATGACGTTCGGCCGGAACCCCACGATGGTCGCCGACACGGCCAAGACGCTCAAGTGGCTGAGCGTGGGGGCAGGGACGGGTCGGGTGGTCCTGTGCGACGACTTCGGCACGATCGACCACCTGGTCGCCTGGCTGCGCAGGGCCGCGACCGAGACCGCCGAGCGGCGGCCGGGGGCGGCCCTGGTGATCACGGCGACGTCGTCGAACCCGTTCGACGACGCGGAGCTTCACCGGGTCGCGCACCTCGTACGGACGCACGGCGCCGGGCTCCCGGTCGAGGTCGCGTGCGTCGAGGAGGACGCGGAGGTCGCCGAGGCGGTCCGTCGTGCGCGGCTCCTGGGGTCCACCGAGGCCGTCGTCGTCCCCGCAGGCTTCGCACGGACGAGCGCCGCCCCCTGGGGGATCGGCGAGCTCGCCCGGGCGACGTTCTACGGGCCGCTGATGTCGGAGCAGGCGATCCTCCAGGTCGTCCGGCAGCGGCTCGCCGCGGCCGAGCACAGCCTGAGCCACGGCCACGACGGGATCGAGACCGGTCTGCTCGCGGACCACGGTCACGGGTACGCCCACTCGCACGCCTTCGAGGAGAGCGGCGAGCACGGCGCGGCGGGTCACCAGCACCCGCACCCCCATCCTCATCCGCACCCCCGCCCGAGCGCCCCGCCGCATCCGTCACCTCACGGCGGCGGGGCGCACACCCACGACACCCACGACACCCACGACATCCACGACACAGTCGACGCCGCGCGGCGGGACGCCGACCATCTCGAGCCGCCGGCAGCGCACGGCGTCTCCCACGACGAGGTCCTCGCCCGTCGTCACTGAGCGGTCGCCAGACCGTCACCGATCCATCGAGAAGCACCACGACGCGAAGCAGCAGCGGAGGGAAGAACGATGCTAGGTAGCCCCAAGTACCACCACACCGATGAGGACATCGAGATCAACGCGGGCCGAGAGAAGGTGACGCTCAGGGTGAGCAACACCGGCGACCGCGCCGTGCAGATCGGGTCGCACTTCCACTTCTTCGAGGTGAACCGCGCGCTGCTCTTCGAGCGGGAGAAGGCGTACGGCATGCACCTGGACATCCCTGCCGGGACAGGGGTCCGCATCGAGCCTGGAGACTCCCGCGACGTCACGCTGACCGCCTTCTCCGGTTCGCGTCACCTCGTCGGCTTCAACAACCTGGTCGACGGCGGGCTCGACTCGCGTCAGACCCGGATCGACTCGCTCGCGCGCATGACCGAGGGACAGTTCAAGGACGGCAAGCCGACGGCGCGGACCACCGGAGCTGCGAAGAAGGGGAAGAAGTAATGGCCATCATCTCCCGCAAGCAGTACACGGACCTGTTCGGTCCGACCACCGGCGACAAGGTGCACCTCGCGGACTCGAACCTCGTGATCGAGATCGAGAAGGACTACAACGAGGGCCACTACGGCGACGAGGTCGTCTACGGCGGTGGGAAGACCGCCCGCGACGGCATGGCGGCCGACCCCGAGGCCACCAGCGCGCAGGGCGCACTCGACCTCGTGATCACCAACGCCATCATCCTGGACCCGATCCTCGGCGTCGTGAAGGGGGACATCGGCGTCAAGGACGGCAAGATCGCCGGCATCGGCAAGTCGGGCAACCCTCATCTGCAGAGCGGGGTCGACCCGCGTCTCGTGGTGGGTGCGACCACCGAGATCCTGGCGGGCGAGCACTGCATCGCCACCGCTGGGGCGTTCGACAGCCACGTGCACTACATCTCCCCGCAGCAGGCGCAGGCTGCCCTGTCGAACGGCATCACGACGCTCTTCGGTGGTGGGACCGGCCCGACCGACGCGACGAACGGTGTCACGACGACGCCGGGCGCGTGGCACCTGCACCGCATGATCCAGGCCGCGGAGGACATGCCCGTCAACATGGGCTTCCACGGCAAGGGCAACGGGTCGCTGCCCGCGCCGCTCGTGGAGCAGATCGAGGCCGGAGCCTCGTCGCTCAAGGTCCATGAGGACTTCGGGGCGACGCCCGCGGTGATCCGCAACGCACTGAGCGTGGCCGACGAGTTCGACGTCCAGGTCTCGATCCACACCGACAGCCTCAACGAGGCGGGGTTCGTCGAGGACACGCTCTCGGCGATCGACGGCCGCACGATCCACACGTACCACACGGAGGGGGCTGGAGGAGGGCACGCACCGGACATCATGAAGGCCGCCGGGTTCCCGAACATCCTGCCCTCCTCGACCAACCCGACCCTGCCGTACACGGTCAACTCCGTCGACGAGCTGCTCGACATGGTCATGGTGTGCCACCACCTCTCGCACGACATCCCCGAGGACGTCGCCTTCGCGGACTCCCGTGTCCGCGCCGAGACGATCTCCGCGGAGACCGTGCTCCACGACGAGGGCGTGCTGTCCATGTTCTCGTCCGACTCCCAGGCCATGGGCCGTATCGGCGAGTCGGTGACGCGGGCCTTCCAGACCGCGCACCACAACAAGGCCGTGCGCGGCCCGTTGCCCGAGGAGACCGGGGACAACGACAACTTCCGCGTGCTGCGCTACCTGGCGAAGGTGACGATCAACCCGGCGATCACGCAGGGCGTCTCCGACTACGTAGGCTCGCTCGAGCCCGGCAAGATGGCCGACATCGTGCTGTGGCCCGTCGACTCGTTCGCTGCGAAGCCCAAGGTCGTCGTCAAGGGCGGTCTCATCAACTGGGCCCTCATGGGTGACCCGAACGCGTCGCTGCCCACGCCCCAGCCCGTGTACTACCGGCCCATGTTCGGCGCCTTCGGACAGGCGCAGCAGGCGACCCGCATCACGTTCATGTCGCAGGCCGCGATCGACAAGGGCGTCCCGGAACAGCTCGGCCTCAAGAGCCAGGTCCTGCCGGTGCGCCGCTGTCGGGGCATCGGGAAGGAGCACATGGTCCGCAACGACCGCACGCCCGTCATCGACGTCGATCCCGAGACGTACAAGGTGACGTTCGACGGCAAGCCCGCGCACATCGAGCCGGCCGAGTCCCTGCCCATGACCCAGCTCTTCTTCCTCGCCTGAGGGTGGTCATGCGGGACACGACCAGCGGGAGGACCGACGTCGGGGCGCTCCTGGTGAGCCTCCAGCTCTCCGACTCCGCCTTCCCGAGCGGCTTCTACACGATGTCGCACGGGTTGGAGGGGTTCAGCCAGGCGCGCCTGGTCGACCGGGGCGACGTCGAGGGGCTGCTGACGGGTCTGCTGCGGCACTCGGTGGGTCCGGGCGACGCGACGGCGCTCGCCCGGGCCCACGACGCGGCGGTGGCCGCCGACTGGGACCAGGTCCAGGAGGTGGACCAGGTGCTGTTCGCCTCGAAGCTCAACGCCGAGATGCGCAAGGCCTCGGTGCGCAGCGGCCACCAGGTCACGGACCTCGCGCGCGAGGCGATCGGTGGCCCGGGGCTCGAGGAGTGGGGCAGGCGGATCACGGCCAAGGAGACCCCGGGGTGCCAGCCCGTCGCCACGGCCGTCGCGTACGCCACGACCGGCGTGGGTGTCGAGCAGGCGGTGGCGTCGGACCTGTTCGCGTTCGCGGTGAGCTTCGTGGGGGCGGCCCTGCGGCTGCGGCTCACGGACCACCGGCACGCGCAGGTGGTGCTCCACGCCGTCGGGCCCGTGATCGCCGACGTGACCGCCGACGCGGTGGCGCGGGACCTGTCCGACCTGGGCGGGTGCGTGCCGCTCGCCGACGTGATGTCGGCGCAGCACGAGCGGGCCGAGGCGCGACTGTTCGCGAGCTGAGGACAGCCGAGGACCCTGCACGAGACGTAGCCAGAAGAAGCACGACGAGAGAGACGAGGCAGTCGAATGAGCGAGAACGTCCTGAGGATCGGCATCGGCGGACCGGTGGGTTCGGGCAAGACCGCGCTCACGGAGGCGCTGGTGCCCAAGTTGTTCGCGGCCGGGCGCCAGCCGGCCGTCATCACGAACGACATCTACACGCAGGAGGACGCGCAGCACGTGCGACGCGAGCTCGCGGGCATCCTCGACCCCGAGCGGGTCGTGGGCGTCGAGACGGGCGCCTGCCCGCACACGGCGGTGCGCGACGACCCGACCATGAACCTCGCGGCGGGCGCGGAGATGCTCGAGAAGTTCCCCGAGGTCGACACGCTGATCTACGAGTCGGGCGGCGACAACCTGACGCTCACCTTCTCGCCGTCGCTCGCGGACGTGTTCATCTTCGTGCTCGACACCTCGGAGGGCGAGAAGATGCCGCGCAAACGAGGTCCGGGCATCACCGAGTCGGACATCCTGGTGATCAACAAGATCGACATCGCGCAGTACGTGCGGACGAACCTGGTGACCATGGAGGCGGACGCGCGCCGCGTGCGCGACGGCAAGCCCGTCGTGCTCACCAACTCGTTGACGGGCGAGGGGCTCGACGAGCTGTACGAGCAGATCTTCGTGCTCTGGAACGGCCGTCGAGACGCTCTCGTCGGATGAGCGCGGAGCTCGTGACCGACGTGCCCGACGCCGCGCCGCTGCGCGCGGTGCCGGGTGAGCCCGGGGGTGCGACCAGCGACGGCAGAGCGTCGAGCGCCGCTTCCACGACCGGGGCGGGTCGTCCGGGAGGCATCTCGTGGCGTGGCAGTGGGTCGGGCTACGGCGGCTACCGCCTGGAGCCCGCGCACTACGAGCC
The DNA here is from genome assembly GCF_016907365.1 of Oerskovia paurometabola. NCBI lineage: Bacteria > Bacillati > Actinomycetota > Actinomycetes > Micrococcales > Cellulomonadaceae > Oerskovia > Oerskovia paurometabola. The sequence continues at coordinate 1,568,519 of NZ_JAFBBV010000001.1, forward strand.
GGAGCGCGTCCCCCAGGAGGTGCTGCGCCACAGCAGCACGCCCGACACGCTGGCAGCGGGCAGCCCGGGCAAGGTCGGCCTCCTGGAGCTCGAGTTCGCCAGGAACGATCGCGGCACCGAGCTGGTCCACCACTACCAGAAGTCGCCGCTGCAGATCATGCGTCCGCTGTACTACGACCCGCTGCGGCCCGACATGCCCTACACGTACCTGATGTCGACGGGGGGCGGCATCCTGCAGGCGGACCGGCTCCGGACCGACCTGCTGTTCGGGCCCGGCAGCTCGGCCCACGTCACGACGTCGGCGCACAGCAAGGTCTACCGGATGGAGCACGACTACGCGGTGGCCCAGACGAACGTCGTCGTCGCTGAGGACGCCTACGTCGAGTACCTGCCCGAGCCCGTGATCCCGTTCGCCGACTCGCGGTTCTACCAGCGCACGTGCGTCACGCTGCACGAGTCGGGCACCCTCGTCGCAGGGGAGACGGTCTTCGCGGGTCGCCTGGCCCGCGACGAGAGGCACCGGTACGCGGTCTTCGCCTCGGACTTCGAGGTGCGCCGCCCGGACGGGCGGATCGTCGCGCTCGACCGCGTCCGCCTCGTCCCCGAGGACGGGCGGACCGGGGGGCTCGCGGTGCTGGGCGACCGGGACGTCCTGGCGATGCTCTACGTCCTCACCCCGCTCGTGCCCCCCACGCAGCTTGCCGACCTGCTGCACTCGGTGCTCGCCGAACGGTTCGAGGAGGACCTCTTCATCGGTGTCAGCGCCCTGCCGGGGGACGCCGGTGTCTGGGTGCGCATCGTGGGCGACGACACGGGCGCCGTCGCGTGCGCCAACACGGTGGCCTGGCGTGCGGTGCACCAGGTCCTCACGGGGATCGAAGCACCGCTGATCCGGAAGAGCTGAGGCTCGACCCCACCCGTCGGACCGATCCAGGAACAGCAAGGGAGATGACATGACAGCGACGAACGCCTCGGCGGCCGCGCCCTCGAGTGCCACGGCGGTGACAGGTGCCTCGCTCGCTCACGGCCTGTCCCAGATCTTCTTCCAGAAGAACGTCTGGACCGGTCTGCTGATCCTGGCCGCCTTCGTGGTCGCGGACTGGCGCATGGCCCTGCTCGTGGTCGTGGGCACCGTCGCGTCGACCGCCGCGGGCTACCTCATGAGGGTCGGTGCGGACAACGTCGAGATGGGCATGCAGGGATTCTGCGGCGCCCTGGTCGGTGCCGCGGTCTACGCGGCGATGGGCGGCGACCAGGCCTGGTCGTACGTGGTCGCGCTGGTCGGTGGCCTCCTGTGCGCACCGGTGACGTGGTTCTTCGTGTGGTTGTTCGGCACCGAGCCGCTCAAGCGTTTCGCGCTGCCCGCGACGACGGCCCCGTTCTGCACGGTCGCCGGGATCATGTACGTCACGACCACGAGCCTGCACGTGTCCTCGGCAGGCACGCACGTGGCCGACGACACCACGACGGCCTTCTTCCGCTCCCTGCTGACCAACGTGTCGGAGGTCGTCCTGGTCAACAGCGTGTGGGCCGGCGCGCTGATCCTGCTGGGCCTGTTCGTCGCGTCGTGGAAGGTAGGCCTGGCGGCCGTCATGGGCAGCGTGGTCGGGAGCCTGTGCGCGCTCGCGTTCGGCGAGAACCTCCAGAACACGGCCAACGGCCTCAACGGCTACTCCGGGGTCCTGACGGCGATCGCGCTCGCGGTCGTGTTCCTGCGCAGCACGACCGCGTCGTGGGTGTACGCGCTCGTCGGCACGATCGCGACCGCCGCCGTGACGATCCTCATGCACGACCTCACGAGCGGCCCCGTCTACACCTGGCCGTACATCCTCACGACGTGGGTCTTCCTGATCATCGCGACCTTCGTCCCGGCGCTCAAGCGTCCCTGAGCGTCGTTCCTGCCACGGCCCGCACAGCCCGACGGCGGCGCTCCCGAGGAGGGGAGCGCCGCCGTCGGGCGTGGTCCGGGGCAGGGCCGACGGCGGCGCCCGCCCGGGGGAGCCCGGCCCACCCGGGGCCGGGGTCAGAGCGAGGCGCCCCAGCGGTAGCCCACGTAGGCCAGCGCGACGCACACCACGAGGATGCCGATCGAGTAGGCGAACGCCGTCCCGTAGCGCTTCTGCCGGACGAGCTGGACGGCCTCGTAGCTCGCGGTGCTGAACGTCGTGTAGCCCCCGAGGAAGCCCGTCCCGATCACGGCGCTGACGTCGGTCGAGGCGATCTTGCTGACGACCAGGCCGGTCAGGACGCCCAGGACGAGCGAGCCCGACATGTTGATGATCGCGGTGGGCCAGGGGAAGGCCGTCTTGACCTTCGAGCGGATCAGTCCGTCGACCACGAAGCGCGTGCCCGCGCCCAGGCCGCCTGCGATCGCGAGGAGGAGGAAGATACCGAGGGCCATCGCGGTGCCCCCTCGCTCGTCGGCTGCTTCTGCGCGTTCACCTTGGTCGCCACCACGATGCCCGCGAACGTCGCGACCGCACCGACGAGCACGGTCGCCAGGACGTAGACGAGGGCGAGGTCGGCGCGGTCCTTGACGAGCAGGACGGCCGTGTCGGTGGCCAGCGAGCTGTAGGTCGTGAAGCCGCCGCAGAAGCCGGTACCGAGGAGCAGCTTGAGCCGGGGGCCACGCGGGTCGCCCGGCAGGCGGCGGGCCACGGCCTCGTAGAGGTAGCCCAGCAGGAACGCCCCGACGATGTTGACGATCGGGATCGCGATCGGCATCTGGTCGATGTCAGGGACCGCGAGCGAGACGCCCTCGCGCCCCGCGGCGCCGAACGCTCCGCCGATCATGACGAGACCGATGGAGGCCCAGCGCAGGTAGCTGGGCCTGGCCGCGGCGGCCATCAGCGCGTCACCCAGGGCAGCGGCGACTCGACGCCGGGGGCCCGTGCAGGGACGACGACCACGGGGCGGTTCTGCCGGTGCGCGAGGTGGACCGCGATCGAGCGGTTGAAGAACTCCTGGACACCGCCGCCGAACCCGCGCTCGTGCGTCCCGACCACGATCATCGCGGCGTCGACCGTCTCGGCGAGGTGGCCCAGGGCGTCGGCCGTGTCCCCGACCAGGAGCCGCGTGCTCCACCGCACCCCGCTCGGGTCGAGCACCGCCGCGAGCCGGGCCGCGAGCGCGGGGTCGAACTCGTCCTCGCGCTCGTCGTGGTAGTCCGGGTCGATCGGGGCCGACGTCACCGCCCCGGCAGAGTCCTCCGCGACCGCGAAGCGGCCCGCGTTCACGTGCGCGCAGATCAGCTCGGCGCCGAACTGTGCTGCGAAGCGGGCCGCGTCGTGGACGACGTGGTCGGGCTGCCCGGGGGACACGCCCAGGACGACGGGTTGCGGGTCGAGCCCTCTGTTCTCTCCCATACGTCGAGCGTAGGACGCAACCAGAGGCTGCGCCCGGCGGTCCGGGTCAGGCCAGGTCCAGGGCAGTCAGGTCAGAACGGGGCGACCTTGCGTGCCGGCGGGAAGATCTCGTCCAGGGCCGCGAGGTCCTCGGTGGTCGGCACCCAGGCCCCGGCCGCGGCGTTCTGGCGGATCTGCTCGGGCCTCGTGGCGCCCGCGATGACGCTCGACACCTGCGGCTGGGCGAGCAGCCACCCGAACGCGACCTCGACCTCGGTCACCCCGCGCTCGCGCGCGAACGTGTGGAGCGCCGTCAGCGCGTGCCAGGGCGCGGACTCGAGGAGGTGCGGCTTGGAGTGGACCAGGCGACCGTCGTCGGGGCCCTTCCCGTCCGCGTACTTGCCCGTGAGCAGGCCGTTCGCGAGCGGGAAGAAGGGCAGCACGCCCAGCCCGTAGGCCTTCGCCGCGGGCAGGACCTCGAGCTCGGCCTCGCGGTCGATCAGGTTGTACTGGTTCTGCGCCGACACGAAGCGGACGGTGCCGCTCAGACGCGCCTGGTACTCGGCGTCGGCGATCTGCCAGCCCGCACGGTTCGAGTGACCCACGTAGCGGACCTTGCCCGCGCGGACCAGGTCGTCGAGCGCGGACAGCGTCTCCTCGACCGGGGTGCGCCTGTCCGGGGTGTGGAACTGGTAGAGGTCGATCCAGTCGGTCCCGAGGCGACGCAGCGACGCCTCGACCGCCTTGACGACGTAGCGGCGCGAGCCGCGGGCACGGAAGTCCTCGCCGTTCGCGCCGTGCAGGGGCATGCCGAACTTCGTGGCGACCACGACGTCGTCGCGGCGCGAGCCCAGCGCCTTGCCGAGCAGCTCCTCGCTCAGGCCGGGCCGGGCGCCGTACACGTCCGCGACGTCGAAGAACGTGATGCCGGCGTCGAGCGCGGCGTCGATCAGCGCGCGGGTCCCGTCGAGGGACTCGGTCGCGGTGCGCGGGCGCCCCAGGTTGTTGCAGCCCAGGCCGATCGCGGACACCGCGAGGCCGGACGAACCCAGGCGACGGACCTCGGGGCGGACGGGGGCGGAGGGTGAAGAAGTCGTCATGCGCCCGACTGTACGTCCCCGCCCGGGGTGGGCTGCGCCGTCGGGGCGGCGTCTCGCCTGGTGGGCGACGGGTCGTCCGGAGGTGCGGCGGACGGCGTGATCGACGCCGCACGACCCGCGACCCAGCCCACGAACCGTTCGAGCGGACCGCGTCCGAACGACCACCGCCACACCGTCGCGAACACCAGGCTCGCCACGACGAGCAGCAGCACCTCCCCGTTGCCCGTGCCCGTCATGAGCGGGTCCTCCCAGGCCCAGATCGCGACGATCTGCAGGCAGTAGACCGTCAGCGCCATGGACCCCACGGCCGCGAGCGGGGCCAGCACCCGCAGGACGGGGCGCCGAGCGCCCAGCAGCAGGCACAGCCCCAGGACCGCGAGCGCGAACCCGCCCGAGCCCAGCACCTCGAGCGTCGTGTCGGTGTGCGGCCCGGCGAGCCACAGGTAGTCCGACGTCGGCAGCGGAGCCGTCCACGGCAACGGCTCGAGCTGGTAGAGGCCCGACGCGTCCATGGCCCGCTCCTGGATCAGCGCGGCCCGACCGGACCCGGCGAGGACCTGGGTCAGCGTCGTGCCCGTGAACAGCGCGGAGAGCAGGTACGCGCCCAGGGCCAGCCCCGCGCCGAGCCCGAGGAGACGGCGCTGGAGACGCTGCGACGTCAGGTCGAGCCGCCCCACCCCGAGCCCCACGAGCACGTACGCCATCCACACGAGCGCCGGGTAGTGCCCCGTGAGCAGGAAGTCCGTGAGCGCCCCCGAACCGTCGAAGGGGATCGAGAGCTCGGCCCGCAGCAGGACCTCGGGCAACCAGTGCACCAGGACCGGCCCCACGACCGCGATCACGAGCGCCAGCCCGAACAGCCGCCGCGGCGCCCACCGCAGGAACGGCAGCGCGAGCACGAAGTACGCCGCGTAGAAGCCGAGGATCAGGGCCACGGGCGTGCCGAGCAGGTCCAGCAGACCCGCGAGCGCGAGCAGCAGCACGGCCCGCACCAGGATGCGCGTGCGCGCCTGGAGAGCCGGGACGCCCGTCAGGGGAGTGCGGCGCCCCGAGACGAGCGCGAGCGAGACCCCCGCGATCGCCGCGAACAGGATCGAGGACCGCCCATGCACGAGGGAGAGCCAGCCGTCCCCCGTCGAGAAGTCGTCCGACGTCACGCCGACGTGCGCGGCGAACATGCCCAGGATCGCGAGCCCCCGGGCCAGGTCGACGCCGGGCACACGGCCGCCCGCGGGCAGCAGCAGCGCGGCGTGCCGTCGCCAGAACCCACCCGACGACGTCGCAGGGGCAGGGCGGGCAGGGGCGGCCGGGGCGGTGGTCACGCAGCGATTGTCCCGGGTGCACGCGCACCCCGGCCGCACGGCGCGCGCGCCGAGACGAACCGCACCCCGACCCTTCCCCGCCCATGATGTGAGAACGGGGCTGTGGGAAGGGTGGAAGCGTTCTACCGTGCAAGCATGACCCACACCCCCACGCCGGACCAGGACGTCACCGCCGACGCCACGCCCGACGCCCATGCGCCCGACGCCCCCACCGGGGCCCTGGGCAGCACGCCCAGCATGGAGTCCGAGTCGTACACCCACGGCCACCACGAGTCCGTCCTCCGCTCGCACCGGTGGCGCACCGCGGAGAACTCCGCAGGCTTCCTCCTGCCGCACCTCCGCAGCGACCACCAGGTCCTCGACGTCGGCTGCGGGCCCGCGACCCTCACGGTCGACCTGGCCCGCCACGTGCCCGGGGGCACAGTGATCGGGGTCGACGCCTCGGCCGCCGTGCTCGAGAGCGCGCGCGAGCTCGCCGCAGGCTCGGGCCTGAGCAACGTCTCGTTCCAGCAGGCCAACGCCTACGAGCTGCCCTTCGCCGACGACACGTTCGACGTCGTGTTCGCGCACCAGCTCCTCCAGCACCTGTCCGACCCCCTCGCCGCGCTGCGCGAGATGAAGCGCGTCGCCAAGCCCGGCGGCATCGTCGCCGTGCGCGACGCCGACTACGCCGCCATGACCTGGTACCCCGAGTCCGCTGGCCTCGCCGAGTGGAACGAGCTCTACCACGAGGTCACGCACGCCTACGGCTACCAGGCCGACGCCGGCCGACGCCTCCTCGCCTGGGTCCAGGAAGCAGGCTTCGACCCCGCCCAGATCGTGCCCTCGGCCGGGGTCTGGTGCTACTCGACCCCCGCCGACCGCGCCTGGTGGGGCGGGCTCTGGGCCGAGCGCTGCATCGCGTCCAACTTCGCCGTCCAGGCCAAGGAGTCGGCGCTCGCGGACGACGTCGCGCTCGAACAGCTCGCGCAGGAGTGGCTGCGCTGGGCCGAGGAGCCCGCCGGATGGTTCGCCGTCCTCAACGGCGAGGTGCTCGCCCGGGCCTAGCGCCGCCGTCGGGCTGAAGGTGAGCCCGGCGCTGCTCGAGACGAGGCCGCGGCCCCCTGCCCAGGGGGCCGCGGCCTCGCGCGTCGGTAGGCTGGTCCCGTGCGCATCGCCAGATTCACCACCGGAGAAGACCCCCGCTACGCCCTCGTGCAGGAGGAGGCGGGCAAGACCTATCTCGCCGTCCTCAACGGCGACCCCCTCTACATGCCCGTCCTGCCGACGGGCGAGCGGATCGAGCTCGGGGACGGCGTCCGCCTCCTCGCACCCGTGATCCCGCGTTCCAAGGTCGTCGCGGTCGGCCGCAACTACGCGGCCCACGCCGCGGAGATGGGCAACGACGTCCCGACGACGCCGCTCATCTTCTTCAAGCCCAACACCTCGGTCGTGGGCCCGGACGACCCCATCGTGCTGCCCGACTTCACCGAGGAGGTCAGCTACGAGGCCGAGCTCGCGGTCGTGATCGGGCGCATCGCCAAGGACGTGCGTCCCGAGGACGCGGCGTCCTACATCCTCGGGTACACCGTGGCCAACGACGTGACCGCCCGTGACGCCCAGCGCACCGACGGCCAGTGGGCCCGCGCCAAGGGCTTCGACTCCGCGTGCCCGCTGGGCCCGTGGATCGACACCGACCTCGACGTCGACGACCTCGCCGTGACCTCGCGCGTCAACGGCGAGACCCGCCAGGACGGGCGCACGCGCGACATGATCTTCGACGTCCCGTACCTGGTGTCGTACATCTCCGAGGCGTTCACGCTGCTGCCCGGCGACGTCATCCTCACGGGCACGCCCGCGGGCGTGGGGCGCATCGACGCGGGCGACCGCGTCGAGTGCGAGGTCGAGGGTCTGGGCGTCTTGGCGAACCCGGTCGTCCGCCGGGGCTGACGCCGCCCGGGTCAGCCGCGTTGGGCCGCCTCCAGCAGGCGGTCCTCGCACCAGCGCTGCGCGTTCTCGAACGTCGTGAACTCGTGGTCGACGCCCGCGATCAGTCGACGCTCGAACGGGTCGACCACGACCACGTGCACCCCCTGACCCCGCAGGCGTGACACCAGGCCGCGCAGGAGCTGGGCCCCGAGCGTCACCACGCGCGACGTGCGGTGCAGGTCGAGGATCAGCCACCGCTCACCGCTCGGCAGCGGCGTGGGAAGGTCGTCGACCGAGCGCAGGATCGTCTCCGCGGCCGCGAACTCGACCGTGCCCTGCACCGCGCGCACCGAGATCGCCGCGCCCAGCTCCCGCAGCCGCAGGAGCTGGGCGGGCGTCCGGTGCGCGAGGTGGCGCAGGCGGTCGGCGCGCGTCGAGCGGTAGAGCGTGGGCACATCGCGGTCGGGGCGGTGCATGAGGTGCAGGTCGAACTGTCGCGAGATCTCCTGCGCGGCCGCGACCGAGCGCACGCTGTTGCCGCGCGCGTCGAGCGGCGGGCTGAACAGGCCCAGGCCGAACTGGCCCACGCCCACCGAGACCAGGCCGCCCGAGACGCCGCTCTTCGCGGGCAGCCCCGCACGCAGGAGCCATTCGCCCGCGTAGTCGTACATGCCGCTCGTCGCCATGACCGCGAGCACCCACTCGGTCACGACCTCGTCGACCACGCGCTCGCCCGTGACGGGGTTGACGCCGCCGTTCGCGAGCGTCGCCGACATGCGCGCGAGGTCACGGGCCGTGACGAGGACCGAGCACTGGCGGAAGTACGTGTCGAGCGTGCCCTCGACGTCGGCGGTCAGGGCCCCCGTGCTGTGCATGAGGTGGGCGATCGCACGGTTGCGGTCCCCGGTCTCCGACTCGCTCACGTAGACCCGGCCGTCGACCTCGAGCGGGCGCCCCGCGAACGCGCCGAGCAGGTGCAGGATGCGCGCGAACCGTTCCTCCTCGGAGTCCCCGCGCACGAGCGACGTCGTGACGATCGCGCCCGCGTTGACCATGGGGTTCGGTGGCCGCCCCGTGACGGGGTCGAGGCGGATCGAGCTGAAGCCCTCGCCGCTGGGCTCGGCGCCGACGCTCGCCAGCACCTCGGCGAGCCCCCGGTCCATGAGCGCCAGAGCGAACACGAACGGCTTCGACAAGGACTGGATGGTGAACGGGACGTCGGCGTCGCCCGCGGTGTAGATGCTGCCCGTGACGCCCGCGAGCGCGACGCCGAACAACGAGCGGTCGGCCGTCGCGAGCTCGGGGATGTAGGTCGCGACCGTGCCCTCGTCGAGGTCGCGGAACGCCGCGTGCACCGCGGCGAGGGCGTCCGCGATGAGCTCGCTCGCACCGGTGCGGCCGGTGCTGGCCGTACCGACAGGGGGGCCCGGGAGGTTCGGGTCACCGGGGGCCGTGGTCGGGGGCTGCGAGAAACCTGCCATGTACGTGATTGTGCCCGCGCGGTGCGCCCGGTGCCCGGCGAGCCTCGGCTCCGGCAGGCGGGCCGGTCAGTCCAGCGGCCAGGGGTGGGCGGTGGCCCCGACCACGTTCCACGCGTTGATCGCCGCGACGACCCAGAGGAGCTCGGCGAGCTCGGTCGGGGAGAAGTGCGCGGCGGCCTCCTCGACGACCTCGGCGGGCACCGGGCCCAGCGCGCAGCGCGTGGCAGCCTCGGCCAGCGCGAGCGCTGCGCGCTCGCGGGGCGTGAAGAACGGGGTCTCCCGCCACACGGACAGGCTCAGGACGCGCCGGGTGTCCTCGCCTTCGGCGAGGGCGTCGGCGCTGTGCGTGTCGACGCAGTAGGCGCAGCCGTTGACCTGCGAGACGCGTGCGCTGACCAGGTCGAGCAGGGAGGCCTCGATCGAGGACCGCCGGGTCGCGGCGGCGAAGGAGGCCATCGCGCGGCTCATGGCGGGAGCGAGGTCGTCGACCGCGACCCGGACGGCGACGGTCTGGGCGGGGGGCTCGGTGGTGGGGGCGGTCGTGGTGGGTGCGGCGGCTGGAGTCGTCATGCGATCGACGCTACGGACTGGTCGGACCACCGGTAAGGTCCAGTCGCATGACCCCTGACTGGTCCACTTCTGGGGTGGACCTGCATCTGGAGACCGGTGCCGGTGCCGGCCGCCGCGCCAGGCTCGAGGGTGCCCTCCGGGAAGCCATCCGTGCGGGACGCCTCGTGGCGGGCACGCGGCTGCCGTCGACGCGCGCCCTGGCGACGGACCTCGGGCTGGCTCGCGGCACGGTCACCGCGACGTACGACCAGCTCGTCGCGGAGGGGTACCTGGAGGCGCGTCCCGGCTCGGGCACCCTGGTCGCGGCCACCGGCGCCGCAGTCGCGGTCCCCGGCCGGGAGCCGGCGTCCCGTCCTGGCCCCACGCTGCGGCTCGTGCCGGGCAGCCCCGACGTCACGACCTTCCCCGTCGCGGCCTGGTCCCGGGCGTCGCGCGCGGCGCTCGCGGCGGCACCGGTCGCGGCGTTCGGCTACGGCGACCCGCGCGGGCTCCTGGAGCTGCGCACCGCCCTCGCCGAGCACCTCGCCCGCACCCGAGGCGTCCTCGCCGACCCGGCACGCATCGTCGTCACGAGCGGGTACGCCCAGGCGCTCGCGCTCGTCGCGCAGGTCCTGCACGCCGCGGGGGCGCGCCGGGTCGCGATGGAGGACCCGGGCCTCGGGTTCCACCGCGAGATCGTCCGCCGGACGGGGCTCGACGTCGTCCCCCTCCCGGTCGACCGGGACGGGGCTCGCACCGACCTGCTGGGAGGCGCGGGGCTCGCTGACGTGAGCGCCGTCGTCGTGACCCCGGCGCACCAGTACCCGACCGGAGCGACGCTCGCGCCCGGCCGCCGGCGCGCCCTGCTCGACTGGGCGCGCGCGAACGGCGCGCTCGTGGTCGAGGACGACTACGACGGCGAGTTCCGCTACGACCGGCAGCCGGTCGGCGCCGTGCAGGGGATCGGGCCCGACGAGGTGGTGTACGTGGGCAGCGTGTCCAAGACGATCGGTCCGGGCGTGCGCCTGGGGTGGATGGTCCTGCCCGAGCGCTGGCTGGACCCCGTCGTGGCGGCCAAGACGTACGCGGACCACCGGACCGGGACCGTCGACCAGCTCGCGCTGGCGCACCTGGTCGCGTCCCACGGATACGACCGGCACGTCCGGGCGGTGCGGGCCAGGTACCGCCGTCGCCGGGACCTGCTGGTCGACCGGCTCTCCGCTGCCGTGGCGCGCGGCGCCGTCGAGGTCACGGGCATCTCCGCCGGGCTGCACGCGCTGGTCGGGTTGCGCGGAGCGGAGGCGGACGAGGCCGCGGTGATCCGGCGCGCGGCCGCCCTCGGCCTGGAGGTCACGGGGCTCGGCGAGCACCGGCACGTACCGGCGGAGGGGGAGCCCGGGATCGTCGTCGGGTTCGGTACGCCCAGCGAGGCCGAGTACCCCCGGGCTCTCGCCGCACTGAGCCGTGCCCTGTCCGACACGGGTGCCGCCGGGAAACCGCGCACGGCCCGCCCGACCGAGCGGCGATAGGCTGTGGGACGTGATCCCTGCACCTGGTTCCTCGCCCGTCCGCGTCCGCTTCTGCCCCTCGCCCACGGGGACGCCGCACGTCGGCCTCATCCGCACGGCCCTGTTCAACTGGGCCTACGCCCGGCACGTGGGCGGGACGTTCGTCTTCCGCATCGAGGACACGGACGCCGCGCGCGACTCCGAGGAGAGCTACCAGCAGCTCCTCGAGGCGCTGCGCTGGCTCGGCATGGACTGGGACGAGGGCGTCGAGGTCGGTGGCCCGCACGAGCCCTACCGTCAGTCGCAGCGCGGTGACATCTACCAGGACGTCATCCGCCGGCTCGTCGAGGGCGGGTACGCGTACGAGTCGTTCTCGACGCCCGAGGAGATCGAGGCACGCAACGTCGCGGCCGGTCGTCCCAAGGCCATGGGCTACGACGGGTTCGACCGCACCCTGACGGACGAGCAGAAGGCCGCGTTCCGCGCCGAGGGCCGCGAGCCCGTGCTGCGCATGCGCATGCCCGACACCGACGTGTCGTTCACGGACCTGGTGCGCGGCGAGATCTCGTTCGGCGCGGGCTCGGTCCCGGACTACGTGATCGTGCGCGGCAACGGCCAGCCCCTGTACACGCTCGTCAACCCGGTCGACGACGCGCTCATGGGCATCACGCACGTGCTGCGCGGCGAGGACCTGCTGTCCTCGACGCCGCGCCAGGTCGTGCTGTACCGCGCGCTGCTCGAGCTGGGCGTCGCGCAGGTCATGCCCGAGTTCGGTCACCTGCCGTACGTCATGGGCGAGGGCAACAAGAAGCTCTCCAAGCGCGACCCCGAGTCCAACCTGTTCCTGCACAAGGAGCGGGGCTTCACGCCCGAGGGCCTGCTGAACTACCTCGCGCTGCTGGGCTGGAGCATCTCCGCGGACAACGACATCTTCACGGTCGAGGAGATGGTCGCGGCGTTCGACGTCGCCGACGTCAACCCGAACCCGGCCCGCTTCGACCTGAAGAAGGCCGAGGCGATCAACGCGACGCACCTGCGCATGCTGGCTCCGGAGGACTTCCGCGACCGCCTGGTCCCGTACCTGCACCAGGGCGGGTTCGTCCCGGCGGACTCGTTCGCGGACCTGTCGGCCGAGCACCAGGCGCTCGTCACGGCGGGTGCCCCGCTCGTGCAGGAGCGCATGGTCCTGCTCGGCGAGGCCAAGGGCATGCTGGGCTTCCTGTTCGTGGCCGACGACGCCGTGCCCGTCGAGGACGAGGCGCGCGCCGCGCTGCGCGAGGAGGCCCCGGCCGTGCTCGACGCCGCGATCCGCGTGCTCGACGCCCTGGACGACTTCTCGACCGACCCGGTCCAGGAGGCCCTCAAGGCCGTCCTGGTCGAGGAGATGGGTATCAAGCCGCGCTTCGCGTTCACGCCGCTTCGCGTGGCCGTGACGGGCCGTCGCGTGTCGCCGCCGCTGTTCGAGTCGATGGAGATCCTCGGCAAGGAGTCGACCCTCGCGCGCCTGCGTGCGCTGCGCGCGTCGCTGTGAGCACCCCTGAGCCCTTCCTGCCCGACGGCGCGGCTCACCCCGGCGGGGGAGCGGCGCCCGGCGGTGCCGTCGACGGGGTGCTGTTCGACGTCGACGACACGCTCGTCGACACGCGCGGCGCGTTCTCGCTCGCGATCGACGCGGTGTGCGCGGTGTACCTGCCGCACCTGCCGGTCGAGCGGTACGGCGAGGTCCTGGCGCTGTGGCGCAGCGACCCGCACGGCTGGTACCGGGCGTACACGCGCGGCGAGCTGACGTTCGACGGGCAGCGCATGCTGCGCGCGAACGAGCTCCAGGAGACGTTCGGCGGTGCGGTCCTCGCCGAGGACGGCTACGCGGGCTGGAGGTCGGTCTTCTGGGGCACGTTCGAGGAGGGCTGGCGCGCGCACGACGACGCCGCTCCGGTCCTCAAGCGGCTCGCTGCCGCGGGGGTACGGGTGGGCGCCCTGTCGAACGCGGCCGTCGCGCTCCAGACGGACAAGCTGTCCCGTTCGGGGCTGTCCGAGGTGCCCATGCTCGTGGGCGTCGACACCCTGGGCTTCGGCAAGCCGGACCCGCGGGTCTTCGTCGAGGCGTGCGCGCGCCTGGGCACCGACCCGGCCCGTACGGTCTACGTGGGCGACGAGCTCGACGTCGACGCCCGGGCCGCGGCCGCGGCAGGGTTGACGGGCGTGTGGATCGACCGGCCGGGGACCCGGCGCGGCGGTCCGGCGGAGGAGGACCCCGAGGCGGCGCGCGCGGCCGGGGTGCACGTCGTGGCGAGCCTCGACGAGGTCGGGGACCTGGTGCTCGACGGTCGCTGACCGCTCGGTGGTCGGTGAGGTAGAACGTGCCGCATCGAGGTAGTGCGCGGCGCGTCCTACCTCGCGCAGTCCGTTCTACCTCGCGGTCGCGACGGCCGCGATGCGCCGTGCCGCGGCGGGCAGGTCCGTGCCGTCCTTCCACACCATGCGCAGTCGCCGGGACAGGTCCAGGCCGGGGACGTCGACCTGCACGAGCGACCCTCGTGCGAGGTCGTCCGCCACGGTGAGCCGGGACAGCACCGCGACGGCCCCGCCGTACTGCACGGCGGTCTTGAGCGACGCGGTCGACCCCAGGTAGGGCAGGTGCTCGGGCAACCGGGCGCCTGCCGCCACCAGCGACTTCTCGAGCGTCTCGCGCGTGCCCGACCCGCGTTCGCGGACCACGAGGCCGCCGCCCAGGAGCTCGTCGACGGTCGCGGTGCGCCGCCTGCGGGACGCCCACAGGTGCGCGGGGGCGACGACGACGAGCAGCTCGTCGCGGGCGAGGGTGCGGCTGCGCAGCCCCCGCCGCATGGTCGAGCTCTCGATGAACCCCAGGTCCGCCTCGTCCGCGAGCACGAGGTCCATGACGGTGCGCGAGTTGCGCACGAGCAGCTCGACGTCGGGGGGCGGCGTCCTGGTACCGACCCCGCCGGGGTTGCCTGGCGCGCCCGGTCGCCCCAGCGGGGCCGACGGGGCCGACGCCGCGAGCGTCGCGAGCCACCGGGGCGCGAGGTACTCGGCGATCGTGAGGCTGGCCGCGATCCGGATGCGGGCCGAGGGGGCCTCGCGCAGCGCCGCGGCCGAGGTCTCGAACCGGTCCGAGGCCTCGATGACCTCCCGGGCCCAGGTCGCGGTCGCGCGCCCCGTCTCGGTCAGGCGGGCCCCGCGGGTCGAGCGGGTCACGAGCTCGAGGTCCAGGTGCGTCTCGAGCCGCCGCATCCCCGCCGAGGCGCTGGGCTGCGACACCCCCAGCGCTCGTGCGGCCGCGCTGATGGACCCGTGCCGGTCGGTCGCGACGAGCAGCTCGAGCAGGGCCAGCGAGGTGCGTTCACGGCGCGGGGTCGGGGTGCTCGTGGAAGCGAGCCGGTCGGCCTCAGTCATAGCCTCATCCTATGGCTAGGTCGGGAAGTGGGCCTTCTGGCGCGGGGACGGCCGCGGCATGGTGGAAACATGACCCCCACCAACGACCTCGCAGCCCCCACCCCGGGCGCGACGCGCGCCCCCGACCGACCCGGACCGGGCGCCCCTCCCACGCCGTGGATCCGGCGCGCCGCCCCCGGGCTCGCCTTCTGTGCCGTCGCGACCGTCGTCGCCTACCTGCTCGCGCAGGTGATCCCGCTCTCGCCGCTCGTGCTCTCCCTCCTGGTGGGTGCCGTCGTCGGCTCGCTGCTCGGGAGCCTGCGGCGCGCGGGCGGGGCGAGCGACGCCGTCGGGCAGGGGACGAGTGCCGCACGGTGGGCCACGGCGCTCACCTCCCGCACCCAGGAGGGCGCGCGGTGGACCGCGACGCGCGTCCTGCGCGCCGGAGTCGTGCTGCTGGGGCTCCAGCTCTCGCTTCCGGAGGTCCTCGCGCTCGGGTGGCGTGGGCTCGCGGTCGTCGGGATCACGGTCGCCGTGACGTTCAGCGCGACGCTCGCGCTCGGACGGGCCCTGCGCGTGCCGCGCGTGACCTCGCTGCTCGTCGCGACCGGGTTCTCGATCTGCGGTGCCGCCGCCATCTCCGCGATGCAGGGAGTCGTCGGGAGCGGCGACGACGAGGAGTCGCGCCGCGAGGCCGACGACGCCGTGGCGACCGCGCTCGCCCTCGTGACGATCTTCGGGTCGCTCGCGATCTTCGTGCTGCCGTGGCTCGCCGGGCTGCTGGGGCTCGCCGACGACCGCGCCGGGCTGTGGGTCGGCGCGAGCGTCCAGGAGGTCGCGCAGGTCGTGACCGCGGGTGGCGCCGTCTCGGCCGCCGCGCTCGCGACCGCGACCGTGAGCAAGCTGGCCCGCGTCGTGCTCCTCGCCCCGCTCGTGGCCGGGGCCGGGGTGCTGAAGGCTCGACGCGAGCGCGTGGCGCGGCCCGCGGACGTCGAGGTCGCCGCCGGGGCCTCGGTGGCCCCGGGGACCCGTCGGACCCCGCCCGTGCCGCTGTTCGTCGTGGGCTTCCTCGTGGCCGTGCTGGTGCGCAGCACCGGGCTGCTGCCCGCATCCGTCGTCGAGGTGACGACCATGGTCACCACGCTGCTGTTCACCGCCGCGATGTTCGCGATGGGCCTCGGCGTCGACGCCGCGCACCTGGTCCGTACGGGGCGGCGCGCGCTCGTGCTCGGCACCGCGTCGGCCGCGGTCGTGACCGGGACCTCGCTCGTCGCGGTGCTGCTCCTGACGTGACCGTGCTCGTGGGCCCGCCGACGAGCGGGCTCACGAGCCGTGCGGCTACCGGACGCTCGCGTCCCAGCGCCACCGGGTCCGTCGCGGCAGCCCGGGCAGGTCGCTGCGGCCCGTCGCCCACACGAGGGCGTCGTCCGGGGGAAGGTCGAGCGCGACCGACGGCAGGTCGGGGAAGAGCCGGGCGAGCACCCGGGCGCTCAGGCCCTGGGGCAGCGTCGGAGACGTGCCCGTGAGCCCCTGGAAGACGTCCCGGCCGTGGACGAGGATCTCCACGACGCCCATGGCCGCGAACCCCTCGGGGTCCGAGAGCCCGTACGGGTGATAGGCGCGGGCCGTGGGCGGGCGGACCGAGACCTGGGCGGCGAGCAGCTCGCCCCCCGCGACGATCACCTCGGCCAGGCCCGCCGGGCCTGCCTCGCGCTTGACGTGCGCGATCTCGTCCTCGCCCTTGGGGCCCGCCAGCGGCAGGTAGTCGAGCAGCGGGAGACCCGCGACCTGGAGCGCGTAGGCCAGCAGGTCGTCGACGACGTGCTCGGCGGTCGCCCAGCACGACCACCGCACCGGGCCCGCCTGCGCGTCGAAGGCCGCGTCGGGGTGCCCGGCGACGCCGTCGGCGAGCCAACGGGAGGCCGTCCGGACGTCGTCGGGCGTGACGGGGCCCGGTGCCAGCGTGGTCGCGACGTCCTCCGGCTGGGCGCTCATGCGTCGACCGCGTCGAGGTCGGTGCCGCGGACGCGGTCCGCGCGCCAGCACTCGGCGCGGTACGGGAGGTCGATCTCGGAGCGGCCGGCGAGGGCCGGGTGCGTGGCCACGAGCCGGTCGACGGCGTCGAGAAGCTCGTCACGCACGGCCGGGGGCAGGGTCAGGAGGTGGCTACGCGTGGACGCGAGCGTACGGAGCGACGTGGCCGGCAGGCGGTCCTCCCACGAGAACGTCGCGTGCTCGAGCGGCGTGAAGGCCCCGTCGGCCCCGTCGACGACAGGGGTCCTGTGGACCGGCTCGAGCGAGTCGCCCTGATGGATGATCTCGGTGAAGCTCTCGACCCAGTCGACCCTGTGGTCCCGGACGTTCCACACGACACCCAGGCGTCCTCCGGGGCGCAGGACGCGTGCGATCTCCGGGACTGCCGTCTCGACGTCGAACCAGTGCCACGCCTGCCCGACGAGGACCGCGTCGACGCTCCCGTCCTCGAGCGGGATGCGCTCGGCGGTGCCGGGCAGGACGTGGGCCCCCGGCACGGCGTCCTGGAGCTCTGCACGCATGCCCGCGGAGGGCTCGACGGCGGTCACGTGGAGCCCGCGCGCCACGAGCCGCTCGGTGAGCTTGCCGGTGCCCGCTGCGAGGTCGAGCACGTGTCGTGCACCCGCGGGGAGCATCCAGTCGATCGCCGCGTCCGGGTAGGACGGCCGGACGGCGCGGTACTCGCCCGCTCCGGCGCCGAACGAGGAGGCGCGTTCGGCGTGCGAGGCGCGCAGGGTGTCGGGGGGCGAGGCGTCGTCGGTGCTCATCTCTCCGACGGTGCCACGTGCGGGCAGCGAGGTCCACACCTGGTGCGCGCCGTGTTCCTGGTCGGCGTGCGGTCACACCGTCGGGACGTCGGGACGTCGGGTGGGGCTCTGGCGGGGCCGGGTGGGGTCGGGCGGGCGCGGACCGGTCGAGGGGGCGTCGAGGGCGGTGTGAGGCGGGCGTCGGAGGCGATTTGGCCGGGCCGGAACTGTCCGGTAATGTTTTCTCTCGGTGAGGCGCTCACCCGCGGCCCGGGAACGGGACGAGGGCGCGGCGCTGATACCTCCTTGGGGTATGGTGTAATTGGCAACACAACGGTTTCTGGTACCGTCATTCTAGGTTCGAGTCCTGGTACCCCAGCGCAGAGCATGCAGCGCATCGAGTCGGTCAAACCGATACGAAACGTGCAGTAGAGTTCTCAACGGCACGGCGCCCCTCGGGGTGACGAGCTTAGGCCCCCATCGTCTAGCGGCCTAGGACGCCGCCCTCTCACGGCGGTAACACGGGTTCAAATCCCGTTGGGGGTACGTACGAGGCCTGGCCATCGTCAGATGACCGGGCCTCGATGACGCTCTCTCGCTCTTCGGGGTGGGTGAGCGGTCCTGGCCCCCATCGTCTAGCGGCCTAGGACGCCGCCCTCTCACGGCGGTAACACGGGTTCAAATCCCGTTGGGGGTACCAACGCAGAGCTCGATCATCGGAAGATGATCGAGCTCTCGTCGTCTCCGGGGGAGTATCCGGTCAGCGACCCGTCCGACGAGCGGCGGACGAAGATGCTAGTTTCCTGCGATGCTCATCGACGAGACGTGCAGGGTCTGCGGCTGGTCCGACCCGGCCGACCCCGAGGATTACTGGCACGGGGGAGTCCCTCTCTACGCCATCTGCGACTGCTGCGGATCCGAGAGCGGCGTGGAGGACGTCTCCTGGCGCACCGCCCTGCGCGCCCGCAAGGCCTGGGTCGACGCGGGCGCACGCTGGTTCGCCCCCGAAGCACGCCCGGCGGACTGGGACCTCGTGGCGCAGCTCCAGCGCGTCAGGTCCCGCCGTCACCCGGACGTGGGCTGAGCCCCTCAGGCTTTCTCCGTGGCGGTCGTCGTCCCCTCGTCGAGGAGCCAGTCGAGCACGTCGCCGGCCGACCACGCGCCGTCGTGCCTCGCCGCGAGCCGTGCGGCCCCGGCGACATCCGCCCCGAGCGTGACGAGCGGCAGCTCGACGTACCCGTCCGCGCGCGTCTGACCGAGCCCGACGTCGGCCGCGAGCGAGTTGCACAGGCAGAGTCGACCCTGCGTGTCGGCCTCCTGCCCGCCCTTGCGCTCGAACATGTGGGCGGGTTCCGCCGGGCAGCGATAGGTGACCTTGCCGTCGTCCTTCTCGACCGGCGTGCGGAGATAGCCCAGGTCGCACAGCCGAGGCCGCGCCGCCGCGACGCCCACGTCCGCGAGGGTGCCCGGAAGCTGGGCGACCTTGAACGGGAAGCCCGTCGGTGAGGTGAGCGCCTCGGTATGGACGTCGAGGGTCCCGGCGCGCAGCCGCGCCAGGACGTCCTCGCGCAGGGTGGGATCGAGCCCCGAGTCGGTCGAGAGCGCGAAGAGCGTGCCCACCTGCACGCCGGTCGCCCCGGCCTCGCGCGCGGCAGCCAGGGACTCGGGGGTGCCCTGCGCCCCCGCGAGCCAGAACGGCAGGCCGATCGCGGCGACCTTCGACAGGTCGGCCTCGTCGCGCGGGCCGAACACCGGCTGCCCGGCGTCGTCGAGCGTCAGGCGCCCGCGGGGAGGGGCGTTGTGGCCGCCCGCGGGCGGTCCTTCGACCACGAAGCCGTCGGGCCGCGTGCGGTCCTCGCGCACCAGGTGCTCGGCCAGGGCGTGCGCGGAGACGACGGCAAGGAACGTCGGCCGCGCGACGGGTGGCAGCGACTCGCCGAGGAGCGTGTCGGGGTCGAGATCGACCGTGTGGTGGCTGCCGCCCACCACCGTGACGGGGAACTGGACCGCCTCGTGCACCGCGAGCCGGTCCAGCAGGTGCGGGATGTCGCGCGGGATACCCGCCCCGGTCACGACGTAGTCGGCCCCGGCGAGCATCGACCCGTACGCGGCCGCGGGCGCAGCCATCTGGATCTTCTCGAGGAAGTTGATGCCCACCCGCCCCTCGTGGCCCTCCTTGGCGAGCCACACCTCGACGAAGCTGCCCAGGATCATGAGCTCCTGCGCGAGACGGGTCTGGCGCAGGGCGAGCCGCGGGACGGGAGCGTAGGGCTGGCCCTCGCCGCGCCCCTCGGGGCAGAAGTAGCGCGAGAGCACCCGGTGGGCGAAGCGGGGCACCGGGAAGGCGTCGAGCGCCCTGCGGACCGCGCCGTCGCGGTCGCCGTTCTGCAGCCTGCGCGCCAGCACCAGGTCCAGCGCGGTGCCGGAGACCAGGCCGAGCTGCCCGGTGCGGGCGACGGCCGAGGCGAGACGCCAGGACGAGACCGCCATCCCCATCCCGCCCTGGATGACACGAGGGAGAGGCGGGAACGACGAGGAGACGGGCAGGGACAGCGTGGTCACAGGTGGACCCTTCTCAGGCCTGGTGCGGGTGGTTACTGCACCGTAGGTTGGCGAGCGCGTCCGCGACAGGGTCGAAGGGCCCGAAGATCACGGGGGCGTGGGACGGTTCCCGCGGCGTGGGGCCCACCCGGGTGCGGCTGGGCCGAGCAGGGTGCGCCAGGGCCGAGCAGGGTGCGGCCGGGCGCGGCCCGCAGGTCGGCCGGGCGGCGTGTCAGCCCGGCGGCGGCGGGACGGGCGGACCTGCCGTCGACGAGCCCGCGGGGTCCTCGGGGCGCGACCACGGGTCCGTGGACTGCCACCCGGTCTGCGGGTCCCACGGCGTGACGGGCACGAACCGGCCACGGTCGTCGTGGGAGACCTCCCAGGCCGGACCGTCGGACTCGCCCTCGGTCCCGTCGTCGAGACCGTTGTCGGTCCCACCCGGCCGCTCGCTGGCCTGCTCCTGGGGCCCGCCCGGCCCCGGAGGCCGGTCCGTGGACGTGGACGTGGAGGACGCGGGCGGCGGAGCCATGACCGGCCGGTCCGCCCCCGCCAGCCGGGGCGAGCTGCCGCGAGGCGCGACGAACAGGTGTCCCTGCCCGCCCGCCTGCACCGAGCGCACGGCGATGGGCTGCGTCGCGGCGGCCGACAGGTCGCCCTCCGGCCCGTCGGCCGTCGGTGCCCAGGCCAACCGGCCGGGGACGGGCGTGGGTACCTGTGGTGCCACGAACTGGGCCTGGGCGGCGGGTGGGGGAGCCGCGCCACCCAGGGGTGCGCCGCCCTGCGGCTGCTGACCCCACGGCCCGCCGCGCCCGCCTGGGATGAAGATCGTGTCGCACAGCCTGCGGTACGTGACGTCCGGGTTGGCGACCCAGTTGATCCGGCTCATGGCCTGGTCCTGCCCGGCCGACTCGAGGATGAACTGGCCGTAGCCGAGGATCCGCCCGAGGATCGAGCGGCTGTAGCTCATGTCGGTGACCTTGCCGAGGGGCATCATCGCGACCTTGTGGGTCACGAGCCCGAACATCAGGAGCATGCGCTTGTCGGTCGCGACGAACCACTCGTTGCGCCAGTCGAGCACCTTCCACAGCAGGCGGAGCGCGACCAGCACCCACGCCCACCAGAGCAGCAGCGAGCCCTCGCCCACGGCCGGAGCCAGGACGCTGACGAGCCAGGCCGCGAGCAGGAAGGCGGCGAACGTCGTGGCGACGGGCTCGGCGAGCTTGCCCCAGTGGGCACGCGTGGCCAGGACCACGCGCTCGCCGGGCAGGATGTAGCGCCGCAGGTGGCGCGCGCTCAGGCGCGGCGCGGTCTCGTACGCCTGCGAGGGGAGGTCCTGCGCCACCGTGCGCCTACTTCATGAGTGACTGGACGAACTGCCCGAAGCTCTTGAAGGCGCCCAGGATGACGTCCCAGATCGCCTGGACGATGTCCGCTGCGCGGTCGGGGCTCTGGACGACCGCGTACAGCAGGAAGACGATGACGACCCACATCAGGATGGTCTTGGCCTTGCCGGGCATCGTGTGGTCCTCACGTCGTCGATCGGGGCGGTTCTCGGCTCTGCCCGCCATGGTGGAGCGAACAGGCGGAGCGCCGTCGGAGGCGCGCCGCGGCCGAGTCTAGCGTTTCGCCCGAATCGGTCGTGGGTCCCGTGTCCGGACATGGCGGGTCGGGCGCGGCGTCCCGCGAGTGCGCCGGGGAGTGGTTGGACGCCGGACGCCGTGAGGGGCGGGCGCCGGATGGCGCCCGCCCCTCACGTCCTGGTGTCGATGGACGGCTACTCTCCCGCGCGGCGCAGGACCTCGGTCAGGCGGTTGGCTGCGGCGACGACCGAGCCCGAGTGCAGGCGGCCGGGTTGGCGCGTGAGGCGTTCGACCGGCCCGGAGATCGAGACGGCGGCGACGATGCGCCCCGACGGCCCGCGGACGGGTGCTGACACCGAGGCGACGCCGAGCTCGCGCTCCGAGACGGACTGGGCCCAGCCGCGCCGTCGGACACCCGAGAGGATCGTGGCCGTGAAGACGGCCTCGCGCAGGCCGCGGTGCAGGCGGTCCGGCTCCTCCCACGCGAGCAGCACCTGAGCGGCGGAGCCCGCACCCATGGTGAGCGTCGCGCCCACGGGGATCGAGTCTCGCAGGCCGACGGGACGCTCGGCCGCGGCGACGCAGATGCGATGATCCCCCTGGCGGCGGTAGAGCTGGGCGCTCTCGCCGGTGTGGTCGCGCAGCGCCGTCAGAACGGGGTTCGCCGCGGCGAGCAGGCGGTCCTCGCCGGCGGCCGTCGCGAGCTCGTTCAGGCGCGGCCCGAGGACGAAACGGCCCTGCATGTCGCGGGCCACCATGCGGTGGTGCTCGAGTGCGACCGCGAGGCGATGGGCCGTCGGACGGGCGAGTCCGGTGGCGGTGACGAGCTGGGCCAAAGTGGCTGGTCCGGACTCCAGAGCGCCCAGAACGGACGCCGCCTTGTCCAGCACGCCGACTCCGCTAGAATTGTCCATAGGTCGATATTGACGTCTCGCACAGTGAGATGCAAGTCAGCGGGTGTCGTGTCGACGAAGGACCAGGAGTTTCCGCCCGGTCCACGACCGAGATGTACCCCCCGATCGTCGCCCACGGCCCCCGCGTGAGCGACCACCGCAGGACACAGGTAGGAGAGAACCAACATGGCCGGCACGCTGGCGGAGAAGGTCTGGGACGCGCACCTGGTGCGACGTGGCACCGACGGGTCGCCCGACCTCCTCTACATCGATCTGCACCTCATCCACGAGGTCACCAGTCCGCAGGCCTTCGAGGGCCTGCGGCTCGCCGGCCGGCAGGTGCGCCGTACCGACCTGACGATCGCGACCGAGGACCACAACACCCCCACGCTCGACATCGACCTGCCGATCGCGGACCTCACGAGCCGCACGCAGATCGACACGCTGCGCAACAACGCCAAGGAGTTCGGCGTGCGCATCCACTCGCTCGGCGACGCCGACCAGGGCATCGTCCACCAGGTCGGGCCCCAGCTCGGCCTGACCATGCCCGGCCTCACGGTCGTGTGCGGCGACTCGCACACCTCCACGCACGGTGCGTTCGGGGCCCTCGCATTCGGCATCGGCACGTCCGAGGTCGAGCACGTGCTCGCGACCCAGACCCTCCCGCTCGCCCCCTTCAAGACCATGGCCATCACGGTCAACGGCGAGCTGCCCCCGGGCGCGACGTCCAAGGACATCATCCTCGCCATCATCGCGAAGATCGGCACCGGCGGCGGCCAGGGCTACGTCCTGGAGTACCGCGGCGAGGCCATCCGCAAGCTGACCATGGAAGCCCGCATGACGGTCTGCAACATGTCGATCGAGGCGGGCGCGCGCGCCGGCATGATCGCTCCCGACGAGACCACGTTCGAGTACCTCAAGGGCCGTCCGCACGCGCCCGAGGGTGCCGACTGGGACGCCGCGGTCGAGTACTGGAAGACGCTCAAGACCGACGACGACGCCACGTTCGACGAGGAGGTCGTCCTCGAGGCGGCGGACCTCGAGCCGTTCATCACGTGGGGCACCAACCCCGGCCAGGGCCTGCCCCTGTCGGCGAACGTCCCGATCCCCGCCGAGATCGCCGACGAGAACGAGCGCGTCGCCGCCGAGCGCGCGATCGAGTACATGGGCCTGACCCCAGGCGCGCCGCTGCGCGACATCGCGATCGACACGGTCTTCATCGGCTCGTGCACCAACGGCCGCATCGAGGACCTGCGTTCGGTCGCCAAGGTCGTCCAGGGCAAGAAGAAGGCCGACTCGCTGCGCGTGCTCGTCGTGCCCGCCTCGGCGCGCGTCCGTCTCCAGGCCGAGGCCGAGGGGCTCGACCAGATCTTCCTCGACTTCGGAGCCGAGTGGCGCAACGCCGGCTGCTCCATGTGCCTGGGCATGAACCCGGACCAGCTCGCTCCGGGGGAGCGCAGCGCCTCGACGTCCAACCGCAACTTCGAGGGTCGCCAGGGCAAGGGTGGACGCACCCACCTCGTGTCTCCGCTCGTCGCGGCCGCGACCGCCATCCGCGGGACCCTGTCCTCGCTGGCGGACCTGGACCTGCCCGCCGACGTCGACATCACGTCGTTCGACGGCACCCCGCTCGCGCCGCTCGACCCGCGCGTCCCGCTGCAGGTCTGACACCGGCCCCCTGACGACACTCATCGAGGAAGCAGAAGCATCATGGAGAAGTTCACGACCCACACCGGTGTCGGTGTCCCGCTGCGCCGCAGCAACGTCGACACGGACCAGATCATCCCCGCCGTCTACCTCAAGCGAGTGACGCGCACGGGCTTCGAGGACGCGCTGTTCGCGGCGTGGCGCGGGGACCCCGCGTTCGTCCTGAACCAGCCCGCGTACTCGTCCGGCTCCGTCCTGGTCGCGGGCCCCGACTTCGGCACCGGCTCATCGCGCGAGCACGCCGTGTGGGCGCTCAAGGACTACGGCTTCAAGGTCGTCCTGGCCTCGCGCTTCGCGGACATCTTCCGCGGGAACTCGGGCAAGCAGGGCCTCGTCGCGGGCATCGTCGCGCAGGAGGACATCGAGCTGCTGTGGAAGGTCCTCGAGACCAAGCCCGGCACCGAGGTCACGGTCGACCTGGTCGAGCGCACCGCCACGGCCGACGACGTCGTGGTCCGCTTCCAGATCGACGACTACACGCGCTGGCGCCTCATGGAGGGCCTCGACGACATCGGCCTAACCCTTCAGCACGAGGCCGACATCACGGCGTTCGAGCAGACGCGTGCGTCGTGGCGGCCCAAGACGCTGCCGGCGAAGCACCTGCCGACGGTCGACATCGAGGCGGCTCGGCCGTCCGCGTGACGCCCGTCTGAGCCCGGCCCGACGGCGCCGCTCCCCTGGGTGGGGAGCGGCGCCGTCGGCGTGTGGTCGCGGGGGGCCGGGTGGTCGCCGCACCCGCCGAAGGTCAGGGGCGCGGCGGGCCCTGGCGGATCCTCGCGAGCTGCGACTCCGCCGTGACCTTCGTCGGGTCCCAGCCGGCCTCGATCCACCAGGTCGCGCCTGCCGCCTCGAGCGCCCGCGCGTCCTCGGCGGCAGCGTCGAGGTCCGTCGCGAAGTCGCGCTGCACGACGAGCTCGAACGGCCCGGCGCCCGGGTCACGGTGCTCGGCGACCCAGCCGGCGACCTCGCGCACCTCGTCGGGCGTCAGCGGGTCCATGCCGCGGTCGCCCCGGAGCTGGACCGTCACGCCGTCCCAGCGCACCGCGCGGCTCATCGACTTCTCGCTCGGGAACACCCCCACGGGCCACACGGGGATGCGCCCGTTGACGGGCCGCGGTGAGATCGTCATCTCGCCGGTCGAGATGTGCTTCCCGTCGAACGAGAACGCCTCGCCGGACCAGGAGCGCTCGAGGAACGCGAGGACGTCGTCGAGCAGCTCGGCCCGCTCGCGCAGCGACGTGAGCTGGCCGGGGACGGCGCTGAAGCCGGCGTCGTCGAGCACCCCGACCCCTGCGGGCAGGACCAGCCGACCACCCGACAGGTGGTCGACCGTCAGCGCCTGGCGCGCGAGCTCCCACGGGCGCCTGCGCGGCATGGCGAACACGAGCGCACCGAGCGTCACCCGCTGCGTCTGGACTGCCGCCGCGGCGAGGATGCCCCACGGGTCGTACCCCTCCATGCCGGGCAGGCTGATGCCGTCCCACGTGAAGTAGCCGTCCCAGCCGTGCTCCTCGGCCTCGCGGGCCATCGTGACCAGCTCTGACGCGGAACCGAAGCTCCCGACGAACCCGAACTGCAAGCCCATGACATCCTCCTGCGACTCGTTGGCGGTCCTCCCACGGTAGGGGCGGCCACCCACACGCGCCGCAAGAACGAGGACGGGCGGGCTCCCGGAAGACCGGGAACCCGCCCGCAGCGCCCTGCGAGGGCGTCGATCAGTGGTGCTTGTTCTTGCGAGGGATGAAGTGCACGACCGTCACGACGACCGCACCCACCACGACACCCACGATCGCCGACCCCAGGGTGTCGACGAGCCACACCAGGAACCCGCCGAGGGCCGGCACGCCGTGCACGGCGTCCTCGAGGACGTGCAGGAGGTCGTAGGGCGCGTGCCAGCCCAGGTCGTACGTGCCCTGCAGCAGGATGTGGCCACCGACCCACAGCATCGCGACCGTGCCCACGATCGAGATGACGGCCATGACGCGCGGCATCGCCTTGACCAGGCCGTGGCCGAACGACTTGACCCAGCCGGTCTCGCGCCCCGCCAGGTGCAGGCCGATGTCGTCCATCTTCACGATGAGCCCGACGATCCCGTAGACGACCGCCGTGATGAGCAGCGCGACGACGACCAGGATGATCGCGCGGGCCCAGAAGCCCTCCGTCGCGACCTCGTTGAGCGCGATGACCATGATCTCGGCGCTGAGGATGAAGTCGGTGCGTACCGCGCTCGACACGACGCTGTCCTCGTCGACGGCCTTCTTCGCCGCAGCGTCGTCGACGGCCTTGCCGTGCTTGCCCGAGACCATCTCCCAGAGCTTCTCGGCGCCCTCGAACGCGAGATACGTCCCGCCCACCATGAGCAGCGGGGTGAGCAGCACGGGGAGGAACTCGCTCAGCAGCAGTGCCGCGGGGAGGATGAACAGGAGCTTGTTGCGCAGCGAGCCCATCGCGATGCGCTTGATCACGGGCAGCTCGCGCTTCGCGGCCAGCCCGGCGACGTACTGGGGAGTGACCGCGGTGTCGTCGATCACGACACCGGTCGCCTTGACGCTCGCCCGCCCCGCAGCGGCGCCGATGTCGTCGACGGACGCGGCCGCCAGCTTGGCGAACGCTGCGATGTCGTCCAGGAGGGCTACGAGTCCAACGGCCATGAGGTCTCCACGAGGCCCGTGTCGCCGCCCACGAGCCCTGAGGTCGGGAATCGACGCGGCTGTAGCGCATCGTAACGACTCGGGCGCCCCGCCGTCGCGGCCCGTCCGCCGGCCGAGGGCGACGTACCCGCTGCCCGACGGCGTCGCCCGGGCGGTACTGGGCGTCACCCTCGGCGCTTCCTGGGCGACGTGTGACGCGATCGGTCGCACCGCCGTCGGGCAGACGTCCTAGGCTGGTCCCCATGGCTAACCACTACGACGTCGTCGTCCTCGGCGCGGGCCCCGGCGGCTACGTCGCCGCCATCCGCGCGGCCCAGCTCGGCCAGTCCGTCGCGATCATCGAGGAGAAGTACTGGGGCGGTGTGTGCCTCAACGTCGGGTGCATCCCCTCCAAGGCGCTCCTGCGCAACGCGGAGCTCGCCCACCTGTTCACGCACCAGGCCGACTTCTTCGGCATGTCGGGCGACGTGTCGTTCGACTTCGGCAAGGCGTTCGACCGCAGCCGCGACGTCGCCGACGGCCGCGTCAAGGGCGTGCACTTCCTCATGAAGAAGAACAAGATCACCGAGTACGACGGGCGCGGCACGTTCCGCGACGCGAACACGATCGACGTCGCGCTGTCCTCGGGCGAGACCGAGACCGTGACGTTCGCCAACGTCATCATCGCGACGGGCTCGAAGGTCCGCCTGCTGCCGGGCGTCGAGCTGAGCGAGAACGTCGTCACGTACGAGAAGCAGATCCTGACGCGTGAGCTGCCGCGCTCGATCGCGATCGTCGGCGCGGGCGCGATCGGCATGGAGTTCGCGTACGTGCTCAAGAACTACGGCGTCGACGTGACGATCATCGAGTTCCTCGACCGTGCGCTGCCGAACGAGGACATCGAGGTCTCCAAGGAGATCGCCAAGCAGTACAAGAAGCTCGGCGTGAACATCCTGACGTCGACCGCGGTGCAGACCGTGACCGACAGAGGAGCCGGTGGCGGCGTTGTTGTGTCCTACAAGGGCGTCAAGGACGACAAGCCCGGCTCGATCGAGGTCGACAAGGTCCTCATGGCCGTGGGCTTCGCGCCCAACGTCGAGGGCTTCGGGCTCGAGAACACGGGCGTTGCGCTCACGGACCGCGGCGCGATCGCGATCGACGACGTCATGCGCACCAACGTGCCCCACATCTACGCGATCGGTGACGTCACCGCGAAGCTCATGCTCGCGCACGTCGCCGAGGCGCAGGGAGTCGTCGCGTCCGAGACCATCGGCGGCGCCGAGACCATGACGCTGGGCGACTACCGCATGATGCCGCGCGCGACGTTCTGCCAGCCGCAGATCGCGAGCTTCGGCCTCACCGAGCAGCAGGCCCGCGACGAGGGCTTCGACGTCAAGGTCTCCAAGTTCCCCTTCACCGCCAACGGCAAGGCGCACGGACTGGGCGAGCCCACGGGCTTCGTCAAGCTCGTCGCCGACGCCCGCTACGGCGAGCTCCTCGGTGGCCACCTGATCGGCCCCGACGCGTCCGAGCTTCTGCCCGAGCTCACGCTCGCGCAGAAGTGGGACCTCACGGCGTCCGAGCTGGGGCGCAACGTGCACACGCACCCGACGCTGTCGGAGGCCGTGCAGGAAGCGATTCACGGGCTCGCGGGGCACATGATCAACTTCTGAGAACAGGTACAGAACGGACAGGTGCGTCCGTCCTGCTGAGAGGCCTTGATCTGCAGTATCGCCGCAGGTCAAGGCCTCTTTCTATGCCTTGATCATGGTGAACAACCGGGGTCGGTCGGGAACAGGAATGTTCATTCTTGGGGACCCGCAGGGGGCACGAGCGCCGCCCGCGCCATCCTCACCTGGATCACCCGCCGCGCGCCCATTCCGAAACAGGCCCTAGAGGTGGGTCCTCAACCAGTCGGGCATGTTCGGGTCGTCGAGGGACCAGCGTTCTTCTTCGGTATCGCTCTCCTCCCAGTTGCTCTCCTCGCCGTCAAAGAACTTGTGCCGGTTGCACTTGTACTTGACGACCACGTCGCCCTCGAGCCTGTACTCGTTCCAGTAGTAGTCCTGCTTGCCGTAACCACTCCACTCGTTGGTCACGTAGATCGTCGACATCGTCTTCCTGCTCTCTCGCCGTCTGGGTCAGCCAGGACGGACTCTAGGACCTGGCCGACGCTGCCGCTAGGGTGGTTTTTTGCAACGGTCGAAGTCCCAGACGGCCGTCACCAAAGTGACGCACCTCTTGCGCCCGTGTAGATCAGGCACCCTGACCGATATCGCCCGACGGTTGGCCAGTAGGGCGCGCGACGCGGGGCACTCGTGAGGTCGAATCGTTAGGCCTTCTCGTCCTCGTCGACGACGGTGGTGGGCAGTCCGGCGAGGTGTTCGATAATTTCACGGGCGGTCTGCTCGTCGAGACCGCACCATCGTGGCGCTGCGATAACCCCGGAGCTCAAGCTCCGACTCGCGACGCTCGACCCGACTTTCGTCGACCGACCGCCTGTGCCGACAGGTCCAAGAGATCGCGTCCAGGCTGCTGTTGCAGACCAACATCCCGCAGATCGCAACCCAGGCCGTGTTGCTTGAGAGCCTTTCCGGCGATGGGTGGTGGATCGACGTCACGATCTCCCGGTGGAACTCGCTCGGCAGGGTGCGCGACATGCTCGACTCGCGCAGCTTTGTGCTCCGCAACGCCCACCGGACCACCACGGCGCTCGGCCTGGTCCGTCTCCACCTGAACGGCGAAGACAACGCGCGAGGCTATGCCAACCTGCTGCGCGCGTGGCTCGACGAGCGCGGCGGGGTGGCACCCGGCCAACGCGAGGGCGATGACCGCGGCACCAGCCTCGACTACCAGCCGGGCAGCGCGCTCTCGAGTCCCTGCGCTGCTGACCCGTCCGTCCCGCCGCTCGGCTACACCGAGAGCCAGCAGTACAGCGCCTGGTCTCGTTCGACTGCCAGCCGGGCGAGGCCAGCCAGGTCCAGGAGCGCACCAGCAAGCACGACAGGGTCGCCGTCACCCCAGAACTCCTCGGTCTTCGACCACGGGTCTGCCACCCGCACGAGGTCGTCGTTCGAGGCGCCAGCGAGCGCGGCCGTCAGCCCGTCGCTGAGCTTCACGACCACTCGCTCGCCCCCGTTGCGCACCGCCACTGGGTTCCCGGGCTGAGCCTCCACGACGTCGTCGTACGTGCGGCCGGTCAGCAAGGCCTCGAGCATGCCCATCTGGACGACGGGGTCGATGCCCTTTGCATCGACGGTCGGGTAAGCCTCGACGGGACCGGCCTCCTTGACCGGCTCGACCCGTTGGCGAAGCAGGCCGCCCCGGCGCTGCGGGCGTGGCGTCGCCACCGTGCTCCCCGGTCCACCGTCGCGGTCGATGGTCGCGGCGGCGGCGTCGTCCGACGGAGCAACGAAGTAGTCGCACAGAAGTCCCATGGCGCACATCGTGCCGGAGTCGACGCCGTCGCCAGCGGACTCTTGACAACAGCGTGTCGCGCCGCGCCCTCGACGGGACCGGCCTCCTC
Source organism: Oerskovia paurometabola (assembly GCF_016907365.1). Classification (NCBI taxonomy): domain Bacteria; kingdom Bacillati; phylum Actinomycetota; class Actinomycetes; order Micrococcales; family Cellulomonadaceae; genus Oerskovia; species Oerskovia paurometabola. Next base: position 1,598,787 of record NZ_JAFBBV010000001.1, read on the forward strand.
GACCGGCTCGACCCGTTATCACACCGAGATCGAATAGGGGGGACTTGGGGCTAGACAGTCCCGGAGGGGGACTTCGCGGTCGCCGCCCGAACCAACCGCACCTCGCGCACTCCGTCGTCCACCTTCGTCACGCCGTCGGGCTCGAAGCCCTGCTTGGCGTAGAACGCCTGGGCTCGTGGGTTGGGATCTGCGACCCAGAGCCCTGCCGAGATGCCGGCCGGGAGAACGGCCTCCATGAGTCCACGTCCGGCGCCGCTGCCATGGAACGCGTCCAGCAGGTAGAGGACGTACAACTGGGTGTCCCACGCGACATCGGCCTCGGTGGCCGGTCCAGCGAGCGCGATGCCGACGACCGCGTCGTCAGACTCGGCGACAGCAGCCCGGAACGGCTCGTAGCGCTCCTCGGTGAGCACGGCCTGCCAGAACCGCCCGCGTGCAGGCAGCAGGCCCGGGTCGTCGAGCACCTCGTCACGCATCAGGCCTCGGTAGGTCTGCCGCCAGGACTCGACGTGGACGCCCGCCATGGCGTCCGCGTCATCGGGGCGGGCCGGGCGGACGTGGAGGAGTGACCGCATCGGCCCAGGGTAGTAGCACGCGCCCGGCGTGGCCGACGCTGTGGCACCGCCTGTTTGATCGATCTGACGTCGCACGTCACCTACGGGGTGCGAGCTCCTCGTGGAGCTTCGCACAGGGGAGCGCGTGACGAGCCTGCTGGACGTCCTCCCCGTCGATTTCACTCCGCTGCCGAGAGTCACCTCGCGTGACGAGGGCCTGGAGGTCGCACGGCTCGTGGATGCGGCGCCGACCGTCCGGGCGTGGCTTGAGGGGCGGGGCGCAAAGGGCTGAGCGTGCGGTGTGTCGCCACCGCGGGAGGGCCCGACGCCGCAGCCCACCTTCCGCGCGTCGGCGCGCTCCGCCGTCGGGCACTTGGGCGAGCCCGCCCGCGTCCTCGACGCGACCTGTCAGCCCAGCGTCACCCGATTCCGAACTCCCGCCGCAGCATCTCCCCGACCATCCCCGGCACGTCAACGGCCCCGGGATGCAGCGCGTCGAAGACCTGCAGCCCTTCCCAGGTGGAGATGAAGAGCGCGGTGCCCGGCCGACCCGGGCGGAACGAGGTCCGTCTTCGTGGGTCGGCATCCATACTCCCCGGTGTTCGACTGCCCGCCTACGGGAGCCGCTCACGTTCCGCGTGGTGGCGCGCTCCACCGTCGGGAAGAGATGTCGCGGAGCTGCAATCGCCGCGGCCGAGACGAGCGAAGGTCTGCTGCTACGCGCGCCGCTCTCGGGTGTGTGCCCCGAGCCATTCGCTCATCTCTTCGAGCGGCAGGTGGGTGTCGGCGACCTCGATCACGAAGTCCGCCATCTCGATCTGGTCGCCCACGAGCCGGCGCCCGTTCATGGCGTAGAAGACGTGCACAAGGATCAGCAAGAGTCGCTTGTTCCCGTCATGCAGCGGATGGAGCCGGTTGGCCGAGTCCATGATCGTGGCGGCCTTGAGGTCGAGCTCTTCGTACAGCTCGACGTCGTACATGCGCGCCCGGGGCCGCTGGCAGACGGAGTCCAGCAGTCCGAGGTCTCGCACGTGCCAGCTGTTGCGGTCGACCACGGCCATGGCTTCGGTCAGGGTGACGTACCTGGTCACGCGAGCCGTTCCAAGGCCTCGCTCCAGGACTTCATGGCGTCGGTGATGTACGCCTGGATGTTCTCGTCGGCGGTCTCGTCGAGGAGTCTTTCGAGGGCTTCGCCCTGGGTGACGTGTAACGCCTCCGCGCGCGCCCTGAGCCGGTCCCGCACGGTGACCGGAACTTTGATCGTGGTCATCTCCACCTGCGTCATACCGCGAGTATACCCGCGCGGTGGGTGCAGGGGGGAGGGGGCGAGCGCCGCCGTCGGGCACCTGTGGCGGCCGCACCCGGCGGGCGCCCCGGCGTCACCCGATCCCGAACTCCCGCCGCAGCATCTCCCCGACCATCGCCGGGACGTCGACGTCCCCCGGGTGGAGCGCGTCGTAGACCTGGAGCCCTTCCCACGTGGAGATGACGAGCGCGGCGCGGGCTTCGGGCGAGGCCCCGGCGTCGTCCAGCACGCCACGTGAACGCTGCGTCCGGATCATCCCGCCGATGACCCCGACGAGGACGCGATGCCGCTCCTGCAGCACCGGCCGGGCGGGATGGCCGGGCGTCCCGGCCTCGGCCGAGAGGGTCGAGAGGAGCTGCACCAGCCCGGGAGCCTCCCGGTTGCGCTCGGCGGTGCTGACGAACCCGTCGACGAGGTCCTCGGCGGTGAACTTCGAGGGCATCGAGGGCGGTGCGTGCTGCGCGTCGTGCCACTCGATGACGGCCAGGAGCAGGTCGGTCTTGTTGCCGAAGTGGTGCAGGAGGGTCGAGTGGTCGACCCCGGCCTCGCGCGCGATGCCGCGCAGGGACGCCCCGTAGAACCCCTTCTGGGCGAACGCCTCGGCTGCGCGGGCGACGATCGACTGCTTGGTCGCCCGGCCGGTGGCGTACCCGTCGGGTCGCCCGGTCGTGGCTGCTTGCTGCGTGGTCACGGTGCATCCCCTCCGAGGTCAGAGGCTACCCCCTCCCGTAATTCCACCAACTGGTGGAGGTTGGGCTAGCATGTGGCCGTGCTCACTCCTGACGCCCGACGACGTGCCCGTAGCGAGATGACCCTCACCGAGAAGGCCTCGCTCACCTCAGGCGCGAACTTCTGGAACACCACGCCGGTCGACCGGCTCGGCGTTCCCTCGATCATGCTCACCGACGGACCGCACGGGCTGCGCAAGCAGGGCGGGGCGGCGGACCACCTCGGTCTCAACGCCAGCCTGCCCGCCACGTGCTTCCCGACGGCCGCCACCCTCGCCAACAGCTGGGACCCGGGCCTCGTGGAGCGGGTGGGCGAGGCGCTCGGCGCCGAGGCCGCCGCCGAGGGCGTCAGCGTCCTGCTCGGACCCGGCCTCAACATCAAGCGCAACCCGCTCGCGGGCCGCAACTTCGAGTACTTCTCCGAGGACCCGCTGCTCGCGGGCCGGCTCGCCGCGGCGCAGATCCGCGGCATCCAGTCCCGCGGCGTGGCCGCGAGCGCCAAGCACTTCGCGGTGAACAGCCAGGAGACGCACCGCATGACGATGGACGAGGTCGTCGACGAGCGCGCGCTCCACGAGACCTACCTCGAGGCGTTCCGCATCGCGGTCACCGAGGGCCGGCCCTGGACCGTCATGAGCTCGTACAACAAGGTCAACGGGACCTACGCGAACGAGCACCGCGAGCTCCTCGACGAGATCCTGCGCAAGCAGTGGGGCTTCGACGGCCTGGTCGTGACCGACTGGGGCGGCAACAACGACCGCGTCGCGGGCCTCGTCGCGGGCAACGCGCTCGAGATGCCGTCGACCGACGGAGTGACCGACGCCGAGGTCGTGCGCGCGGTCGAGGAGGGTCGCCTCGACGAGGCGGTCCTCGACGCTCGCGTCGACGAGCTGCTGACGCTGATCGAGCGCACGGAGCGCACGGAGCGCACGGAGCGCACCCGCACGGCCGCGACCACGCCCGACGGCGCCGCACCCGTCGACCTCGACGCGCACCACGAGCTCGCGGTCGAGGCCGCACGGCGCTCGGTGGTCCTGCTGCGCAACGCGCGCGGGACGCTGCCGCTCGGGCGCCACTCGGGCCGCGTCGCCGTGATCGGCGACTTCGCGGCCGACCCCCGGTACCAGGGGGCGGGCAGCTCGCTCGTCAACCCGACCCGGGTGGACGTGCCGCTCGACGCGCTGCGGGCCAGCGGCCTGGACGTCGTGGGCTACGAGCAGGGCTTCGCCCGCCGCGACGGAGGCCGGGGCGCGTGGGACTCGGCCCCGTCGGTCCGCCGCCGCCGTCGCGCGGTCCGGCTCGCGGAGCGCGCCGACGTCGTGCTGCTGTTCCTCGGCCTGGACGAGTCCGCCGAGGCCGAGGGCGTCGACCGGACGCACCTGCGCCTCGCGCGCAACCAGCTCACCCTCACGAGGGAGCTCACGACGCTCGGCGTGCCGGTCGTGGTCGTGCTGGCCGGTGGCGCGCCCGTCGAGCTGCCGTTCGCCGAGCACGTCGACGCGATCGTGCACGGCTACCTCGGCGGCCAGGGCGGTGGCCAGGCGATCGCCGACGTGCTGACCGGCCGCGTGAACCCCGCAGGACGCCTCGCCGAGACGTACCCGCTGCGCTACACGGACGTGCCGTCGTCGGCGACGTTCGGGCGGACCGAGGCGACGTCCGAGCACCGCGAGAGCATCTACGTCGGCTACCGCCACGCCGACAAGGTCGGCCTGCCGGTCCGCTACCCGTTCGGGCACGGCCTGAGCTACACGACGTTCGAGCACGGCGACCTCGTCGCGGACCGCACGAGCGTCCAGGTCACGGTCGCCAACACCGGCGACCGGTCCGGGACCGAGACCGTGCAGGTCTACGTCGAGGCGCCGGACGCCGCCGAGGTAGAGTTCCGCGCGCGGCGCGAGCTCGCCGGGTTCGCGCAGGTCACCCTGGCGCCGGGCGAGAGCGCACGCGTGAGCGTCGACCTCGCCGAGCACGCGTTCGCCGCCTACGACACGGGCAGCCACGAGTGGCGCACCGTGCCCGGCACCTACACCGTGCAGGTCGGCGCGTCGTCGCGCGACCTGCGGCTGTCCGCGCCCGTCGTGGTCGACGGCGAGATCTGGGCGCCCGCCACCACGGGCCTCCCGCACTACGTCAGCGGCCACGTGGACCGCGTCCCCGACGACGAGTTCGCCGCGCTCCTGGGACGCACGCCCCCGGCGCAGGACTGGCCCGCGGGTCGGCCGCTCACGCGCGCCGACATCATCGCGCAGGCGCGGGGTCGGGGCGGGTTCGGGGGCCTGCTGGTCAGGCTCATCGACGCGAGCGGCCGCCTGCTCATGGCGTTGGGGCGCCCCCACGCGGCGAACAACACCCGTTTCGTCCTCGACCTGCCGTTCCGGTCGGTGTCGCGGATGAGCGCGGGCACGGTCGACGAGGCGATGCTCGACGGCCTGCTGCTGATGGTCAACGGCCGGTTCTGGCGCGGCGTACGCCGCCTGGTCCCGGCATGGCGTGCCCACGCGATGGCCGCGCGGGCTCGGACGAAGGACTGAGAAGGAATGGCGACACGCACAGAGATCAAGCGGGACGCCGTCGCGCGCGCACAGGAGCTGCGCGCGACCAGGCGGGCCCGACGCGCCGAGCTGAAGGCGATGGCGCCGCAGGAGCGCAGGGCGGCCAAGGCTGCCGACAAGCGTGCGGCCCGTCAGGCGCGCAAGGCCGCCACGGCGGAGCGCAAGGAGGCCCGCGCCGGGATGACCCGGGCCGAGCGCCGCGAGGACAAGCGCCGGGCACGCATCAACCGCAAGGTCGAGCACCGCCCGCGCCGCGCGGTCGGCTGGGGGATCACGGCCGTGGCCGTGATCGCGATCGGGGGACTGGTCGCACCGTTCGCGAGCGCGTTCGGTCGCCTCATGACGATCGAGTACGACTCGTCGACGGAGGCGGGCGTGGCCGCCCGCGAGAACGCCGCCCAGGTCTCGGAGGACATCTCCGACGAGGGGATCGTCCTGCTGAAGAACCAGGACGACCTCCTGCCGCTGGCGGACGCCAACCTCAACGTGTTCAGCTTCGCGTCCTTCAACCTCATCCTCGGGGGCGGTGGGTCGGGCGGCAGCAACCAGTCGCAGTCCGTGACGTTCTACGACGCCCTCGCCGAGCAGGGGATCACGGTCAACCCCGAGCTCAAGGCGACCCTGGAGGAGGCCGGCGCCAAGACCAGCACGGGCAACAGCAACGGGCTCCTGCAGATCGCGAGCTCGATGCTCAAGCCGGCCGAGGGCGAGCCTGCCCCGGACTACCTCACCGACGACGTCATGGCCCAGGCCGCACAGTTCTCCGGCACCGCGCTGGTGGTCATCGGGAACGACGGCGTCGAGGGGTCGGACATGAGCCCCGAGCAGCTGCGCCTGACCGACGAGCAGCGCGAGCTGTTCGACGTCGTGACGGCGTCGTTCGACGACGTCGTGGTGGTCGTGAACTCGGGCAACCAGATGGAGCTCGGCTTCCTCGACGAGTACCCGCAGATCAGGTCCGCGGTGTGGATCGGCACGCCGGGTCCGCGCGGCGCCGTCTCGCTCGCCAAGGTCCTGACGGGGGACGTGAACCCGTCCGGCCGCCTGACCGACACCTACGCCTACGACGTGACGAGCGCCCCGGCGGTCGCCAACGTCGGAGACTTCGACTACGCGAACGCCAAGCGCTCGTACATGGACTACGAAGAGAGCATCTACGTCGGCTACCGCTACTACGAGACGCGCTACGCGGGGGACGAGGCGGGCTACGCGCAGGCCGTCCAGTTCCCGTTCGGCCACGGCCTGAGCTACACCACGTTCGCGCACGAGGCCACGGCGCCGCGCGTCGAGGGTGACACGATCAGCGTCGACGTCACGGTGACCAACACGGGCGGCACGGCGGGCAAGGACGTCGTGCAGGTGTACTTCTCGGCCCCCTGGACGCCGGGCGGCATCGAGAAGTCCGCGATCGAGCTCGCGGGCTACGACAAGACGGCGATGCTCCAGCCGGGGGAGTCCGAGACCGTGACCGTCACGTTCGACGTGCGCGACATGGCCTCCTGGGACACCGAGGGTCACGGCGCGTACCTGCTCGAGGCCGGGACCTACCAGGTCTCGGTGCGCACCGACGTCCACACCCCGGTCGCGCAGTTCGACCACACGGTGGCCGAGGACGTCGTCCATGCCACGGACGCCGACACGGGGGCCGAGCTCACCAACCGCTTCGACTACGTCGAGGGCGACCTGACGTACCTCTCGCGCGCCGACTGGGAGGGCACGTACCCGCAGGCGCCCGAGGCCGGGGCCACGGCCTCCGACGAGCTGCTCGCACGCATGGACCCGGAGATCGAGCCCGCCGAGGGCCAGACGCCGACGTACGGCGCCGACAACGGTCTCGTCCTGGCCGACCTCGCGGGCCTCGACCACGACGACCCGCAGTGGGAGGAGTTCCTCGACCAGCTCACGCTCGACGAGCAGGTCGACCTCTTCGCCAAGGGCGCGTACCGCACGCATGCCGTCGACCGCCTGGGCATCCCCGCCATGGACCTGCTCGACGGGCCCGCCGGGCTGAACTCCCTGTTCAGCTCGCTCGAGGCGGCCGCCTACCCGACCCAGATCGTCGTGGCCTCGACCTGGAACGACGACCTCGCCCGCGCGCTGGGCGAGTCCGTGGGGACCGAGGCGAACGCCTACGGCATCGAGGGCTGGTACGCCCCCGGCATGAACCTGCACCGCACGGCCCTGGGCGGGCGTGACTTCGAGTACTTCTCGGAGGACCCGCACCTGTCGGGCAAGATGTCGGCCGCGATGGTCTCGGGCGCCGAGAGCAAGGGCGTGCTGACCTTCATGAAGCACTTCGCGCTCAACGAGCAGGAGGTCAACGCCCGCAGCGGCGTGAACGTCTTCGTCGACGAGCAGGCGCTGCGCGAGCTGTACCTCAAGCCCTTCGAGATCACGGTCAAGGAGGCCGACCCGACCGGCGCCATGAGCTCGTTCATCAACATGGGCGGCGTGTGGGCCGGTGCCAACGAGCAGCTCCTGCAGGACGTGCTCCGCGGCGAGTGGGGCTTCGAGGGCGTCGTCTCGACCGACGCGGTGCTCGGGGCCTGGATGGATCCCGGCCTCGCGGCCCGCTACGGCAACGACCTCATGCTCGCGATGCTCCCGGGCTCCGACAAGGCGACGAAGGCCGCGGTCGACGAGGACCCGGTGGGGGTCGGGAACGCGTTGCGTGACCGCGTCCACACGGTCCTGTACACCACCTTGCAGACGAACCTGTTCGACTGATCCCGGCAGCCCCCTTCAGCGCCCGACGCCGGAGCGCACCTTCCCCGTGAAGGCGCGCTCCGGCGTCGGGCGTCCGTGGTGCGCCACCCGGGACACGGACAATTCCCTCGCCCTGGCCGGGGCGCGGCCGCTAGCCTCCGGGCCATGACGCTCACCCCTCGCCGAGGCCCTCGCCCCACCACGTCGGACGAGGGGCCGCACCGGCAGGTCGACCAGCTCTCTCCCGCCGCGCTCTGGGGCGAGCTCGTGCTCGCGGCGACCACGATCGACGGGGTCCGGGAGGGCCACAGCTCGGTGTCCCCGGCGTCGTCCCGGGCGCTGTTCCTCGACGGCCTCGACCGCACGCCGCACCCCGAGACGTCGCTCGCGACGCCCGACCAGCGTCTCGAACCGGTCCACCTGCACGGCGTGAGGGACACGAGCCTGCACCTGTGCCTGCCGCGCGCGCGGGCCGAGGAGGTCTGCGCGGCCGGCTGGGGCGAGCCGCACCAGTACGCGGACCACGCGACCGAGATCATGGTCTACGGACCACGCGACGCCGACGAGCTCGCGGTCGTCCTGGGCCTGGTGCGCGAGAGCCTGGACGTCGCACGGGCCCTCGCGTCGAGGTAGAGGGGAACCCCACCGCCTCGCGGCACGGTCAGGCGCCGGAGAGCACCGTGACGGACACGAGGGCCACGTCGTCCTCGCGGTGGTGCGGCACGAGCCTGGCGAGCAGGGCGTCGAGGAGGTCGTCGGGGGAGGACCGGACGACGTCGTCGACCACGCCCGGCAGCCGCTCGAGCCCCTCCCGGAGCGGGACGTCGCGCCTCTCGACCAGACCGTCGGTGAAGAGGAGCAGGGTGTCTCCCGGGTGGACGGTGACCGTGTGGTCGGTGCGTCCCGTCCCTGAGCCGACCCCGAGGAGGCGGTCGTTCCTCCGCCGGAGCAGGTCGGTCGAGCCGCCGGCGGTGATCAGTGCGGGAGGCGGATGCCCGGCGGAGGCCCACGTGAGCGTGCGGACGCCGCTGGGCTCTGGGAGCGAGATCCGTGCGGCGGCGACCGTCGCGACGGCCGAGACACCCAGTCCCGCGACCGTGCGCTCGGTCCGGTCGAGGATCTCGGCGGGGGACTCGCCCGTGTCGTAGGCGATGCCGCGCATGACCCCGCGGAGCTGCCCCATGGTCGCGGCCGCCGAGATGTCGTGTCCCACGACGTCCCCGACCACGACGAACGCGCACCCGCACGACTGCTCGAACGCGTCGTACCAGTCGCCGCCGACGTGCATCTCGCGGGACGCGGGCCGGTACCGGACGTCGACGCGCAGGCCGTCGGGCTGCGCGGGCGCGGTGAGGATCGAGTCCTGGAGCTCGAGCGCGGCGCGGCGTTCGCGGTCGAAGCTCTCCTGGAAGCGCCCGACCGAGGACCCCAGGTGCATCGCGTGGTCGACCACGGCGGTGTCGAGCCCGACCTGCCGGTCCGTCGCCGCCCGCCGGGAGGTCTGCACGATGTCGGTGACGTCCTCCGCGCGGTGCACGAGGGCGGCCACGCGTCCGCTGACGTCGAAGACCGGGATGTTGGTCATGAGCCAGTGACGCTCGACCCACTCGCCGGGCCGTGCCCCCGTGACGTCGATCCGGAGCGGTTCGAGCAGCTCGATCCGTCCGGTGCGCAGGACACGCCGCAACGACGCGACGACGCGGTCGACGCGGTCCTGGTCGGCGGGGGAGAACTCGAAGCCGTCGTTGAGCGGGCGTCCGACGAGGGCCGACGCGGGCAGCCCCAGCATGTCGAGGTAGGCGTCGTTGACGTCGAGCACGGTCAGGTCCGGTGCCAGCAGGATCTTCGGGGCCGAGAGCGCCGCGAAGACCGCCCGGTAGTCGGGCGAGGTGCCTGGTGGGCCGCCCGGGTGCCCGTCCGGCGACGCGCTCGCCACCCGTCGTGCGTCGTCCGCCATCGGAAGCCTCTTCCCCTGCGTGTCTCCTCAGCATGGCCGAGTCGTCGAGGTTCCGCAGGAGGGCGCCGCGGCGTCAGCTCACGTTGTCGGTGTACTCCACGTCCTTGGTCTCCTTGCTCACGAGCAGCGCCACGAGCGTCAGGACCGACATGGCCGACAGGTAGACCCCGACCAGCACGGGCGAGCCGTCCGCCTGCTCCCACAGCGCGACCGCGATGAACGGCGCGACGGCCGCCCCCAGGATCGACGACAGGTTGTAGGCGATCGCCGAGCCGGTGTACCGGACGTTGGCGGGGAAGAGCTCGGGCAGGATCGCGGCCATGGGGCCGAACGTCAGGCCCATGAGCGTGAAGCCCACGACCAGGAGCGTCATGACGCCCACGGTCCCGCCCGTGAACAGCGGCACGAACAGGGCGCCGAACGCGATGATCGCGACGGTCGTCCAGATCAGGTGCTTGCGGCGCCCGAACCTCTCGGCCATCGGCCCGGAGACGAGCGTGAAGATCCCGAAGAACACGACCCCGACGATGAGCATCACGAGGAAGTCGGTGCGCTCGTAGCCGAGCCCCGGTGCGCCGCCGCTCCCCGCGGGGACCTCGGCGGGCGCGGTGCCGAACGTCAGCGTGAACGTCGTCATGAGGTAGAACAGCACGTAGGTCGCGAGCATGATGAACGTGCCGAGCACGATCTGGCGCCACGAGGAGCGGAACACCTGCGCCACGGGCAGCTTGGCGACCGCGCCGGTCTCGACGACCTTCTGGAACGAGGGGCTCTCGACCAGGCGCAGCCGGACCCACAGGCCCACGATCACGAGGAGCGCGCTGGCCAGGAACGGCACGCGCCAGCCCCATGCGGAGAACTGCTCGTCGGTCAGCGTCTCGGCCAGGACCAGGAACGTGGTGTTGGCGAGGATGAACCCGATCGGGGCGCCGAGCTGGGGGAACGTGCCCCAGATCGCGCGCTTGCCCGCGGGGGCGTTCTCGGTCGCGAGCAGCGCCGCGCCGCTCCACTCGCCGCCCAGCCCCAGTCCCTGGCAGAAGCGCATCAGGACGAGCAGCGCGGGCGCGAGCACGGACCAGCCGGGGGTCGACGACGGCGGCAGCAGGCCGATGAGGAACGTCGCGACGCCCATGGTCAGGAGCGAGGCGACGAGCGTGCCCTTGCGGCCGATCCGGTCGCCGTAGTGGCCGAACACGATCGACCCGAGGGGGCGCGCGACGAACGCGACGCCGAACACCGCGAACGACGCGAGGAGCTGGGACGTGCTGCCGTCCAGGGCCGAGAAGAACACGGCCGGGAAGACGAGGACCGCGGCGGTCGCGTACGCGTAGAAGTCGTAGAACTCGATCGACGTGCCGATGAGGCTCGCGAAGATCACGCGCCCCTTGCTGTTGGCGGGGGCGTCCGGGGTGCCGGGCGCCCCGGCAGAGCCGGCCTGACCGGCGGCGCCGGAGGGGTCGGCGGTCGGGTGTGCTGCCGTCGTGGTCACGGGAGTGCTCCTGCGGGGTTCGGGGAAGCGTCGAGGAGGTCCCTGGGCATCGAGGGGGACCGTACTACCCGGTAACTTCGCGCCCCACGGTAAGGACCGGGGCCACAGGGCGAGCAGGCCGTCTCGCGATGTGGTCACCCGTCCCGAGGGCGGCCCGGGGTCGCCCAGGACCACCACGACCCGCAAGGCATGATGGGAGGACGACCCCCACACGAAGGAGAACCATGCCTCTGCCCCTCCAGCCCACCCTGGACTTCGTCACCGGGCTGCCCAAGGCCGAGCTCCACCTGCACCTCGAGGGCACCCTCGAGCCGGACCTCAAGCTCCGCCTCGCCGAGCGCAACGGCATCGACATCGGCCAGACCACGGTCGAGGAGGTGCAGGCGACGTACAAGTTCACCGACCTCACCAGCTTCCTCGCGGTCTACTACCCGGCCATGGACGTGCTGCAGACCGAGGACGACTTCTTCGAGCTCGCCCACGCGTACCTCCTGCGCGCGGCCGCGAACGGCGTCAAGCACGCCGAGATGTTCTTCGACCCCCAGGCGCACACCGCGCGCGGCGTCCCGTTCGAGGCCGTCGTCAAGGGTTACCACCGGGCCGCAGCCGCCGCGGCCGACTTCGGCGTCGACGCCGACCTCATCCTGTGCTTCCTGCGCGACCTCTCGGCCGAGAGCGCAGCCGAGACGCTCGAGGCCTCGGTGCCGTTCAAGGACCTGATCCTGGGCGTGGGTCTCGACTCCGACGAGCGTGGCAACCCGCCCGAGAAGTTCACCGCGGTCTTCGCCCGGGCCCGCGAGCTCGGCTACCGCCTGACGATGCACTGCGACATCGACCAGGTCGGCAGCATCGACAACATCCGCACCGTGCTGGAGACCATCGAGGTCGACCGCATCGACCACGGCACCAACATCGTCGAGGACCCCGCCCTGGTGGCCGAGGTCAAGGCCCGCGGCATCGGCCTGACGAGCTGCCCCGTGTCGAACAGCTTCGTGACCGACGACATGAAGGCCGTCGAGGTCGCCCAGCTGCTGCGCGACGGCGTCAAGATCACCATCAACTCCGACGACCCGGCCTACTTCGGCGGCTACGTGGCCGACAACTACGCGGCCGTCGCGGCCAAGGCCGGCCTCACGTCCGAGGAGGTCGTGACGCTCGCGAAGAACTCGTTCGAGGCCTCGTGGATCGACCCGGAGCGCCGCGCGGCGTACCTCGACGAGATCGACCGCTACGTCGAGCACTACGAGCCCGCCCAGGCGTAGCCGACGACATGTGCCCGACGGCGGAGCGCGCCTCGCGCGGGAGGCGCGCCTCCGCTGCCGGGCATGTCAGGCCTGCCGGGCATGTCCGGCAGTGCGACCGCCGTGCGACCCGCCCAGGGCGACCACGTTCCCGCTGGTCAGCGACCGCTCGTGGCGGGCGGCGTCGTCGGGCACGCGCTCGTGGGTGAATAATCTCCTGATGCCCTGCGTTGGGGAACGGGGGAGTGCGGCACCGCGAGCGGCGCCGCACGACGGCACGGGCGCGCAGCCCGCGCCGGACGCACGACCATCCGGACGATCCTCGAGAGAGCTAGGCGACCACGACCACATGAACGATCTGCTCTACGTCAACGGCGGCACTCCGCTCAACGGGACCATCACCGTGCGGGGGGCGAAGAACTTCGTCTCCAAGGCGATGGTGGCCTCCCTGCTCGGCGAGGGGCCGAGCGTGCTGCGCAACGTGCCGCAGATCCGCGACGTCGGCGTCGTGACGGGACTGCTCGAGCTGCACGGCGTCAAGGTCGTCGCGGACGAGGCCGGGGGCGTCCTGCACCTCGACCCGACCGACGTCGAGTCGGCGCACGTCGCGGACATCGACGCGCACGCCGGGTCGAGCCGCATCCCGATCCTCTTCTGCGGCCCGCTCCTGCACCGCCTGGGCGAGGCGTTCATCCCGGACCTCGGGGGCTGCCGCATCGGCGACCGCCCCATCAACTACCACCTGGACATCCTGCGCCAGTTCGGCGCCGTGGTGGACAAGCGTGAGCAGGGCATCCACATCCGCGCCCCGCGCCGCCTCCAGGGCACCAAGATCTCCCTGCCCTACCCGAGCGTGGGCGCGACCGAGCAGCTCCTGCTCACGGCCGTGCGCGCCGAGGGCATCACCGAGCTGTCGGGCGCCGCGATCGAGCCCGAGATCATGGACCTCATCGCCGTCCTGCAGAAGATGGGCGCGATCATCTCGGTCGACACCGACCGCGTGATCCGCATTGAGGGCGTCGACAAGCTCATGGGCTACCAGCACACCGCCCTGGGCGACCGCATCGAGGCGGCGTCCTGGGGGTCCGCGGCCCTCGCGACCGGTGGCGACATCACCGTCAAGGGCGCGACGCAGCCCGAGATGATGACGTTCCTCAACACGTTCCGGAAGGTCGGCGGCGAGTTCGAGGTCCAGGAGGACGGCATCCGGTTCTACCACCCGGGCGGCGACCTCAACGCGATCGTGCTCGAGACCGCGGTGCACCCGGGGTTCATGACGGACTGGCAGCAGCCCCTCGTCGTCGCGCTCACGCAGGCCAAGGGCCTGTCGATCGTCCACGAGACGGTCTACGAGAACAGGTTCGGCTTCACCGACGCGCTGCGCGGCATGGGCGCGACCATCCAGGTCTACAAGGAGTGCCTGGGCGGCCTGCCGTGCAGGTTCGGGCAGCGCAACTTCCACCACTCGGCCGTCATCTCCGGCCCGACGCCGCTTTCCGCGGCCGACATCGAGGTCCCGGACCTGCGCGGCGGGTTCAGCCACCTCATCGCGGCCCTCGCTGCCAAGGGCACCTCGACCGTGCGCGGGATCGGCCTGATCGACCGCGGCTACGAGTACTTCCAGGCCAAGCTCGAGGCGCTGGGCGCGGACGTCAGCCGGGGCTGACCCGGCTCCTCCACCGGCTCACGGGGCTGATCGGAGGCTCCCGGCACCGACTGGGCGCGGCGCGTGCGACGGCACGCACCGCGCCCGTCGTCGTCCTCACAGGCTTCCCACATGCTCACGTCATCTTCCGTGCAGGTCCGTGGACCACAGTGGGGGCACGGGCGAACGGCTCGCCCGGACTGGAGGAGCGACATGTCGAGCGAGCGGCCGTCCGAGACGTCCCCCGAGAACTCTCCTGCGTCGGACGACGACGCGCTGCACCGGCCGCGCCCAGAGCCGCGCGCCCCTCGGCGGCGGGCCCTGACGTGGGGAGCGGGAGCCCTCACCTTCAGCGTCCTGACCCTGGGCGGGTTGGCACTGAGCGCGCCGTCGGGGACGGGCGGGAGCGCCCCCTCGACGGACTCCGGACCGGGAGCGACCGGAGCAGCGGCCACGGTCGTCGGCGACAGCGGTGAGGTCACCGTCGCGGACGGCATGACAAACGTCATCGAGCAACGCTGACGAACCCGACGGAACGGGTGACGGGGCGCACTGCCCGACCCCTCCCGCCGGCACCAGGCTGGAGGCATGGACAACGACACCTTCGGCAGCGGCCCGGGCCGCCCGCTCTCCCCGGACGACCTCGTCATCGACGTGCACGGCCTGCGCCGCCGGTACGCCAGCGGCTCGCGCGGCGCGCAGGGCTTCGAAGCGGTCGCGGGAGTCGATCTCCAGGTCCGGCGCGGCGAGCTCTTCGCGCTGCTCGGGACGAACGGTGCCGGCAAGACCTCGTTCCTCGAGGTCGTCGAGGGGCTCACGCGCCCCACGGGCGGCACGGTCCGGGTCTTCGGCAAGGACCCCTACCGCCAGCGCGCCCAGGTCCGACCCCGCATCGGGATCATGCTGCAGGAGGCGGGCTTCCCGTCCGACCTGACGGCGATCGAGACCGCGCGCATGTGGGCCGGGACTCTCACCGCACCGCGCCCCGTCGAGGAGGCCCTCGACCTGGTCGCGCTGCGCGGCCGCGCCGACGTCACCGTGAGCTCGCTCTCGGGCGGTGAGCGACGTCGTCTGGACCTCGCCCTGGCGCTGCTCGGGCGCCCCGAGGTCCTGTTCCTCGACGAGCCCACCACGGGGCTGGACCCCGAGAGCCGCCGCTCGGCCTGGGACCTCGTGCGCGGGCTGCTCGACGACGGCACGACCGTCGTCCTCACGACCCACTACCTCGAGGAGGCCGAGCGCCTCGCGGACCGCCTCGCGATCATGCACGGCGGCCGGATCGTGCAGGAGGGCACCGTCGCGGACATCGTCGAGGCCGAGCCCTCGTTCGTCCACCTCGACGAGGAGAGCGTGCGCCCCCACCTGACGGACCTGCCGCTGCTGCCCGGGGAGACGCTCACGCGCATCGAGGGCGGCACCGTGGCGATCGCGACACGCGACCTCCAGCGCACGCTCGCCGTGCTGCTCGCGTGGGCGACCGACCGCGACGTGACCTTCGGCCGTATCGAGGCGCGCCCCGCGTCCCTCGAGCAGGCCTTCCTCGCCATCGCGGACGGGCCCGGCAGCGCCCGGACCGGGTCCGCGTCCACCACCGACCTGACGGAGCGTGCCGCATGACCACCCTCGCCCCCACCTCGACCCGCGCCCCGGGCGCCCCGTGGACGCCGCGAGCCGCGAGCGGCCTCACCGGCTCGCTGCGCCGC
The DNA here is from genome assembly GCF_016907365.1 of Oerskovia paurometabola. Classification (NCBI taxonomy): domain Bacteria; kingdom Bacillati; phylum Actinomycetota; class Actinomycetes; order Micrococcales; family Cellulomonadaceae; genus Oerskovia; species Oerskovia paurometabola. The sequence continues at coordinate 1,614,671 of NZ_JAFBBV010000001.1, forward strand.
ATCTCCGCGCTCGTCCGCGCCGAGACCACCCTCCTCCTGCGCAACCGGACGGCCCTGTTCAACGGGGTGCTGCTCGCCCCCGCCATGGTGGCCTTCCTGCACTTCTCGGGCGCGTTCGAGGTCTTCGTGGGCGACGACGCGGGAGCCTCGATCATCGGCGCGTTCGCGCTCACGAGCCTCGTCTGCTTCGCCCTCATGTTCGTCGTCTACTACAACCTGGCCAGCGCCTACGTGGCCCGGCGCGAGGAGCTCGTGCTCAAGCGGCTGCGGACGGGGCAGTGCTCCGACGCGGAGATCCTGGCGGGAGCCGCGACGCCCGCGGTCGTGACCATGCTGGGACAGCTCGTCCTGGGTGGGGTCGCGATCGCGCTCTGGATCGGGCTCGACGCCCCGGCGAACGTCCTGCTGCTGCTCGTCGCGGTCCTCGGGGGCACGTTCGTCTTCGCGGCGCTCGCGGCCGCGAGCACCGCGTTCACTCGCACGCTCGAGTCCGCGCAGCTCTCGACGCTGCCGATCATGGCGCTCGCGCTGCTCCTGTCCGGGACGGCCCTCCCGCTCACGATGCTCCCCGAGCGCGTCCAGACCCTCGCCGAGCTCACGCCCCTGCACCCGGTCGCCGAGCTCCTGACGATCGGCCTCACGGGTCTCGGGCCCGACGGCGTCGCGGTGGGCTTCGGGGAGACGTTCGCCCTGGCAGCGGAGCCCCTCGCGGTCCTGGCCGCCTGGTGCGTGCTCGGCGCGTGGCTCGCGACCCGGTACATGCGGTGGGAGCCGCGCCGTTGACCTGTGCCCCCGTGGCGGTCGCGCCCGGCCTGCACGTGCCGGCCCAGCCGCATGACAGGCTGGTGCCCGTGAGCCGCAACCCCCTCGTCGGCGCGTGGTCGCGCCGCTCCAACCCCGAACGGTTCGACACCTACACGCGCTGGTCGCTGTACGTCGTCGCGACGTTCGAGCTCTTCGTGGTGCTCTGGGTCGTCGGCGAGGTACCCACGGGGCACCCGGCCCTGCTCGCCCCCCTGATCGGGCTGTGCCTCGCGCACACCGCGTCGTGCGTCGTCGTGATCCGGTACGGGGTCACCCGGTTCCTCGGCGGCCCGCCGCCTCCCCGGTGGGCCCTGGGCGCCATGTGGGGGCTCGCGCTCGCGACCTGCGTGGTCGGCCTCGCGGCGTACCCCACGGGTGAGGGGTCCATGTTCCAGGGCAACACCCCGGTCCTGGTCGTGACCGCGGCGACCGCGTTCTCGGTCGCCGCCTGCGCGCCGCTCCTGACCTTCCGGTGGTTGGCGCTCGGCGCGGTCGGCGTCGCGGCGGTCTCGGGGCTGGTCTCGTGGGCCGTCGCCCCGGTCCGCGACGAGACGGCGGCGGGCATCGCGGTGGGCCAGGGCATCGGCGTCGTCCTCATGTGCGTCGGCATCTTCGCGTCCTACCGGGTGTCGGTGTGGATGCTCGGGATCGTGTGGGAGCAGGAGCGCAACCGGGTCCTGCACGCCCGCCTCGCCGTCGCCGAGGAGCGGCTGCGCTTCTCGCGCGACCTGCACGACGTGTTCGGACGCACGCTCTCGGTCGTGGCCGTCAAGAGCGAGCTGGCCGCCGAGCTCGCGACGCGCGGGCGCCCGGGAGCCGCCGAGCAGATGCTCGAGGTGCGCCAGATCGCGCAGGACTCGCTGCGCGAGGTGCGGGCGGTGGTCGCCGGGTACCGGGCCACGGACCTGCCGGCCGAGCTCAGCGGGGCCCGCTCGGTCCTGCGGTCGGCCGACATCGAGACCACGATCGAGTCGTGCGGCGACGAGAAGGATGCCGGGCTGCCCCTGGGCACGCAGGAGGCGCTCGCCTGGGTCGTGCGCGAGGCCGTGACCAACGTGGTCCGGCACTCGGACGCCACCCGGTGCGAGATCACGCTGCGCGTCGACCGGGGCGAGGCGGTGCTGACCGTGACCAACGACGGCGTCCCCGACCTCGACCGCACCACGACCAGCCCGGGGAGCCCCAGCGGGTCCGGGCTCATCGGCCTGGGCGAGCGGCTCGCCGAGGCGGGCGGGCGCCTCGAGACCCATCTCGTCCCACCCGTCTTCCGCCTCACGGCCAGCGTCCCGCTCCCCGGCCCGGGCATGGGTAGCCTCGTCCCGCGCCTGCCGCGCGGCCCCCGGGGCCGTGGCTCAGGCGCGCCCAGCCCCGCCGAGGAAGGCACCACCCCGTGATCCGCATCCTGCTCGCCGACGACGAGAACCTCATCCGTGACGCGCTCGCGACCCTGCTCTCGCTCGAGGACGACCTCGAGGTCGTCGTCCAGGCCGCGTCGGGGCCGGAGGCGCTCGCGGCCGCGCGCAAGCACTCCCCGGACGTCGCGGTGCTCGACCTCCAGATGCCCGGGCTCGACGGGATCGAGGTCGCCCAGGCCCTGGCCACCGAGGTGCCCGGGTGCGGGGTCGTCATGGTCACGAGCCACGGCCGACCGGGGTACCTCAAGCGCGCGCTCGAGGCCGGCGTGCGCGCCTTCCTGCCCAAGACCGTCTCCTCCCGCGTCCTCGCGGACGTCGTGCGCCAGGTCCAGGCCGGCGGGCGCTACGTCGACCCCGAGCTCGCGGCCGAGGCCATCGCGGCCGGCTCGAGCCCGCTGACGCCTCGCGAGGCCGACGTCCTGGAGCTCGCGGCCGGGGGAGCGCCCGTCGAGGAGATCGCGACCCGCGCGTCGCTCGCCCCGGGCACGGTCCGCAACTACCTCTCCTCGGCCGCCGCGAAGCTCGGCGCGACAAACCGGCACGAGGCCGTGCACCTGGCGCGGCGGCACGGCTGGATCTGAGCCGTCGTGGCCGCGGCGTCGGGCCCGCGCACCCAGGGCGCGCGGCGCCGTCGGGCCCGACGACGGCACGCGGCCCGGTAGGCTCGGTGACCGTGCCGAAAGCTCATCCTGACAGCCGCGCGTACCGCCTCGTCGCGCTCGTCGTGCGACCCATCATGTTCACCATCACCCGCCGTGACTGGCAGGGCGAGGAGAACATCCCCGCCACGGGCGGGTTCATCGCTGCGGGCAACCACATGTCGAACATCGACCCGCTGACGTTCGCCCACTTCCTGTACGACCACGGGCGGGCGCCCAAGATCCTCGCCAAGGCGTCGCTGTGGAAGGTTCCGTTCTTCGGCGGCCTCCTGAACCGCACAGGCATGATCCCCGTGCAGCGCAACACCGCGGGGGCCGCGTCCTCGGTGAGCGCGGCCGTCGACCAGCTCACGCTCGGCGAGTGCGTCGCGGTCTTCCCCGAGGGCACGCTGACGCGTGACCCGGACCTGTGGCCCATGGTCGGCAAGACCGGTGCCGCGCGCCTGGCGCTCGCGAGCCGCATGCCCGTGGTGCCCATCGCACAATGGGGCATGCAGGACATCCTGCCGCGCTACAGCAAGCGGTTCCGGCCGTTCCCGCCCAAGAAGGTCGCCGTCCACGCCGGGCCGCCCGTCGACCTGTCGGACCTCTACGAGCGTCCGATCGACACCGTGACCCTGCGCGAGGCCACCGACCGCATCATGGACGCCATCACGGGGCTCCTCGAGGACATCCGCGGGGAGAAGGCCCCCGCGGAGCGCTTCGACGTCCGCAAGAACCCCGGCTCGGAGGAGCGCAAGTGAGCGACCAGCAGATCATCGCGACCGTCCTGGGCTCGGGAGCGTGGGGCACGACGTTCGCCGCGGTCCTGGCCGACGCCGGGTGCGAGGTCCGCCTGTGGGGCCGCAACCCCGAGGTCGCGGCCGACATCAACGCGACCCGTCGCAACTCCGCGTACCTGCCCGACATCGACCTGCCCGCAGGGCTCACGGCCACGACCGACGCGGCCGAGGCCCTCGCCGGGGCCCAGCTCGTCGTGGTCGCGATCCCGTCGCAGAGCGCCCGCGCGACGCTCGCGCCGTTGCGCGAGCACCTCGCCGAGGGGGTCGTGGCGGTCTCGCTCATGAAGGGCGTCGAGCTCAGCACCGACCGCCGCATGAGCGAGGTCGTGGCCGAGGTGTGGGACCTGCCGCTCGACCGGGTCGCGGTCGTGTCCGGGCCCAACCTCGCACGCGAGATCGCCGAGCACCAACCGACCGCGACCGTCGTCTCGGCCACGAACGAGGAGACCGCGCGCTTCGTCGCGGCCGCCTGCTCGTCGTCCTACTTCCGCCCGTACACCAACTCGGACGTCGTGGGCGTCGAGCTCTGCGGGGCCGTGAAGAACGTCATCGCGCTCGCCGTGGGCATCGCCCAGGGCCGGGGGTTCGGCTACAACACGACCGCGACCGTCATCACGCGCGGCCTGGTGGAGATCACCCGCCTCGGGCTCGCGCTCGGAGCCGACGCCGAGACGTTCTCGGGTCTCGCAGGCATGGGCGACCTCGTCGCGACCTGCACGTCCCCCCTGTCCCGCAACCACACGCTCGGCAAGCACATCGGCCGTGGCATGAGCCTCGACGAGGCCGTCGCGGCCACTGGCGGCACGGCAGAGGGAGTCAAGTCCTGCCGGTCGGTGCTCGAGCTCGCACAGAAGGTGGGCGTCGACATGCCCATCACGGCCGGTGTGGTCGCCGTCCTGCACCAGGGCATGCCGGTCGACGACATGGCCCGCGGACTGCTCGCGCGGCCGCAGAAGTCCGAGGGCGTGACGTCGGGGCGCTGAGGCGACCGCGCCGCTCCGCCGGCTCGGCGCCCTGAGGGGCGCCGAGCCGGCAGCCGTCACACGTCGTCGTTGCGCACCTCGACCACGACCCGCGTCGGGTCGGTCAGGGCGTAGACCCGGAACGGGCTGACCTCGTCCGTCCCGACGAACGACTGCGCGTACCCCTCGAAGACCCCGAGGAAGACGACCTCCTCGACCTCGTCCGTCCCGGCGCCCCTCAGGGTCGACGGGGCGTCGAACTCGGTGACGCCCGTGTCCGCGGGGTAGCCCGAGCCCGAGATCGAGACAGAGAGCGTCCCGTCACCGTCGACCGGCACGACCTTGCCGCTGCCGTCCTCGTTCGCCTGCGGGACGTACTCGACCCGCCAGCCGGGCGTGCCCGTCCCACCCATCTCGTACACCACGCGGTCGAAGCCGTCGTGGCGCCCGATCCTGATGTCGGTGACCGTCAGGGCGGCGCCGGGGGACGCGTCGGCGAGGTCCACCTCGGTGTTCGCGGGGAACGCGGGCGCGTCCGTCGAGCTGTCGTCGTCGGTGGATCCCGTGGGCGTCGACGTGGGGCCCGCGGGAGCGGAGGGGGACTGGCTCGCGGTGGGGCCGGGGGCCGGGGACGAGACCGACGGCGACGGGGCGGCCCCCGTGGTCTCGTCGTCGGTCCCCGCGCCCGAGCAGGCCGTCAGCGCGAGGAGGGCAGCCACGACCCCGGTGGAGAGTGCTGCGGGCCGGAGTCGTCGGGTCGTGCCGTTCATCAGTTGCCTCCTGGAAGTTCTCACCGGGAGACGCTCCCGGGTGACCTTCGAGCCTAGGCCGATCGGGTCACGGATGCAGGGAGGACAGGTCTCGATCGGGGAACGAGCGCCTCGCGAGCAACGCCCCCCCGCCGCGCGACGACGACGACCTGCGGCGTCCGCTCGCCGGTGGTGACGAGCGACCGCTCCCTCGCACGAGGGATGACAGGGTCTCCCGTCCGCCCTACGGTGGCTGCATGCCGTGGATCAGCAGTGCGGGCGGGCCGCTCCTCTTCGTCGTCGTGCTCGTGGTCGTCGCGTTCGTCGCGATCGAGCGCATGGTGAGCGGGCGCTCCAGGGACCGGCAGCTCGGGGACGGGCGAGGGTCGGGCGAGAGCGCCGGGGTCGGCGCGTTCGGCGAGCTCGTCGACGTCTTCCAGCCGAGCCGGGTCCACCTGACCGAGGAGAAGGAGCGTCAGCGGCTCGACATCGCGCAGGCGCCGTCCACCGCGCCGCCGATCGACGTGGACCTCGAGTCGGGGGTCGTCGTCTTCAGCGCGGACGTGTACGAGCCGCGGCCCGCCGAGCCGCAGCCCGCCGAGCCGCAGCCCGCCGAGCCGCAGGTCGTCGAGGGGACGGCCGCCGCGCGCTAGCCGCGGACCGCCGCGCGCAGGGCCTGGTCGAGGTCCGCCCACAGGTCCTCGACGTCCTCGATGCCGACGCTCAGGCGCAGCAGGTCCTCGGGGACCGTGTGGGACTCGGTCGCGAACCGCCTCCGGCGCTCGAGGCTCGACTCGACCCCGCCCAGGCTCGTCGCCGGGACCCAGAGCTCGACGGCCTCGACGAGCGCGTCGGCGGCCTCGCGACCGCCTCGGGGGCGCAGCCCGAGGATCGACCCGAAGCCGTTCATGGTGCGGGCCGCACGCTCGTGGCCAGGGTCCGTCGGGAGGCTCGGGTGGCGGACCTCCTCGACGAGCGGGTGCTCGGCCAGGCGCCGGGCGATCTCGGCGGCGTTGGCCTGCGCACGCTCGACGCGCAGCGCGAGCGTGCGCAGCCCGCGCAGCGCGAGCCACACCTCCCACGGCCCGGCGATCGCGCCGTGCAGGGTCCGGTAGGCACGGACCTTCGTGGCCAGGTCCGGGTCGTTCGTGACGACGGCCCCGAGCACGACGTCGGAGTGCCCCGCGAGGTACTTGGTCACCGAGTGCACGACGACGTCCGCACCCAGGGTGAGCGGCTGCTGCCCGAGCGGGGTCGCGAAGGTGTTGTCGACCGCCGTGAGCACGCCCTGCTCGCGTGCCGCGGCCAGGAGCACGGGCAGGTCCGCGACCTCGAGCATGGGGTTGGTCGGGGACTCGAGCAGGAGCAGGTCCGCCCCGCCGATCGCGGCGAGCACCTGGTCGGTGTCGGCGACGTCGACCCGGACGACCTCGACCCCGTGCCGGGCCGCGAGGTCGTCGGCGAACCCCAGCGTGACCTGGTAGGCGTGCCGGGGCAGGACGACCTTGCCGCCCGCCGGGACGAACGAGAAGACCGCCGCGACGGCCGCCATGCCGCTGCTGAACACGATGCCCGGCTCCGAGGCCCCCTCGAGGGTGGCCAGGGCCTCCTCGAACGGGTGCCACGTCTCGGTGTCCATGCGCGTGTAGAGCAGCTCGCCGGGTTGCTGCACGCCGCGTGACACGTACGTCGAGGACAGGACCACGGGCGGGTTGACCGGCCCGCCCTGCTCGCGCGGCGGGCGTCCCGCAGCGACCGCGATCGTGGCGGGGGACAGCGGGGCGCGGTGGACGGTGGGCTCGGTCGTCATGGGGGTGAGATTACGCCTGGCGGTCGGGTGGGTGCCGCGGGCAACCGCCAGGTGGGAGAGAGAGTCGCCTCAGTCCTCGAGCGGCCCCAGCAGCGCGCTCGCGAACGTCGAGTGCGCGGACTCGTCGTCGGACGGGTGGAAGATGCCCGCGAGAACGTCGCGGTAGAGCCTCCCGAGCTCGGAGGACGCGAAGTAGGACGACCCGCCGGACACCCGGATCGCCTGGTCGACGACGACGCGCGCGGTCTCGGTGGCGCGCACCTTGAGGCCCGCGACCGCGGTGAACCAGCCCGCGCCACGGTCCACGAGGGCGTCGATCTCTCCTGCGAGCTGGTCGATCTGCGGGTAGATCCCGTCCATCGCGATGCCCGCGTCGGCGACGCGCCAGCGGATGTCGGGGTCCTGCGACAGCGGCCTGCCGCCGCTCTTCATCGAGGTACGTCGGTGGGCGTTCTCGACGGCGAGCTCGAGGGCGCGCCGGCCGATGCCCGTGTACACCGACGCGAGGAGGATCTCGAACGTCGTGAAGATCGCGAGCACGAGCGGGTCGGTCGAGGGTCCGGGGGCCAACCGCCGCACGACCCGGTCGGCCGGGGCGTGCGCGCCCACGAGCATGGTCGTGCGGCTCTGGCTCGCGCGCATGCCGACCGTGTCCCAGTCGTCGAGCACGTCGACGCCGCCGCCCTCGCGCGTCACGAACGCGTGCACGAGTCGCGGGTCGCCCTCCAGCGTGGGGCCGTCCTCGGTGGCCGTCTCGATCCCGAGCACGCCCAGCCGCGTCCACGCGGGGGACAGGGACGTGAAGATCTTCCGGCCGTGGAACGAGTAGCCGCCCTCGCCGTCGGGGCGGGCCTGCGTCCGGGACCCGAAGAGCACCAGGTCGTTGCCCGGCTCGGAGTAGCCGAACGCGAAGACCTCGCCGCGCGCGGCCTCCTCCAGGACGAAGTCGAGCGAGTGGTCCCCGCGCTCGTACAGGTAGCGCGCGACGCCGGTCCAGACGTGGTGCATGTTCACGGCGAGCGCGGTCGCGGGCGCAGCGCCCGCGAGGCGGACCTGCTCGTGCGCGACGTCGCGCAGGCCCAGTCCCGGGCCACCCATCGCGACGGGCACGAACGCCTTCAGGTAGCCGGCCGCGGTCAGCTCCTCGAAGTCCTCGGTGAAGAACGAGTTCTCCCGGTCGTAGGTCGCGGCGCGCGAGCGGATGCGGTCGAGCAGGTCGTCGGTCAGCAGCGGAGAGGTCATGCCCCCGTTCTACCACCGCCCGTCCACCTCCCGGGCGCCTCGTCTGCCCCCGTTCCTGTTCACGCTGTCGCACGCGGTTCCGGTAGGGTCGTCGGCGATGTCCAGCCAGCCAGAACCCAGTGCTCCCGCGCGCAAGACGCGCGTCCTCATCCTCTTCGGCGGACGCTCCGGCGAGCACGTGATCTCGTGCGCCACCGCGGGTGGCGTGATGCGCGCGATCGACCGCGAGCGCTACGAGGTCATCCCCGTCGGGATCACCAAGGCGGGGCAGTGGGTCCTCGCGGCCGACGAGCCCGAGCGCTGGGAGATCACGCCCGGCAACCTGCCGGAGGTCACGGCGACGGGCGGCGAGGTGCTGCTGCCGCTCGCGGTGGGGCAGCGTGCGCTGCGCGTCCTGGAGCCGGGCGAGTTCCCGCGCGAGCTGGGCGAGGTCGACGTCGTCTTCCCCCTGCTCCACGGTCCGTTCGGCGAGGACGGCACGCTCCAGGGCCTGCTCGAGCTCGCCGACGTGCCCTACGTGGGCGCGGGCGTGCTCGCGTCGGCCGTGGGCATGGACAAGCAGTTCATGAAGCTCGTCCTCGCGGGCCAGGGCCTGCCCATCGCGCCGTACACGGTCATCCGCCCGGGGGAGTGGGACCGCAACCCGGCCGCCTGGACCGAGACGGTCGCGGGCCTGGGCCTGCCCGTGTTCGTCAAGCCCGCCCGCGCCGGGTCGAGCCTCGGGATCACCAAGGTCGACGACCTCGCGGACCTGCCCGCGGCGATCGCCGAGGCGCGGCGCCACGACCCCAAGGTCCTGGTCGAGGCCGGCGTCGTGGGCCGCGAGATCGAGTGCGCGGTCCTCGGTGGGCGCGAGGGCGAGCGCCCGCGGGCGTCGCTGCCCGGCGAGATCGTCGTGACCGACGCGCACCACGACTTCTACGACTTCGAGGCCAAGTACCTCGACGAGGCGGGCGTCGAGCTGAGCTGCCCGGCCGACCTGCCGCCGCACCTCGTCGACGAGGTCCGCGACATCGCGGTCCGCACGTTCGAGGCCGTGGGCGCCGAGGGGCTCTCGCGCGTCGACGTGTTCGTGACGACCGACGGCCAGGTCATCGTCAACGAGATCAACACGATGCCGGGCTTCACGCCGTTCTCGATGTACCCGCGCATGTGGGAGAAGTCCGGCATCACGTACCCGGAGCTGATCGACGAGCTCATCCAGCTCGCGCTGCAGCGCCCGACCGGGCTGCGCTGAGCCGGGCCCCGGCCGGCGCCGCACCCAGCACGGCGCCCGCCCGGGCCGCGCGACTCACATGCAGTAGCGCGTCTGCTCGACCTTGGACACCGCGCGGTTGAGGTCGGACACGAAGGACGTGGACTGGGTCTGCTGCACCTTCGGCGGGATCTGGACCTCCACCGCGGGGTCGCGGCCGTAGGTCACGAACGTCCAGGTGTTCTTGCCGTCGTCGGTGACGATCCAGTCGACGCTGCCCGCGGTGCTCGGCACGCCCATGCATCCGACCGTGGTGGGCTCGGGCGGGGTCACGCCGCAGCGCAGCGTCACGGCCGCACCGGGCTCGCCCCAGGCGGCGGTGGCCTGGCTGTCGGTCTTGATCTTGGGCAGGCCACCGAGCTCGTCGGGGACCGCGAGGACGACCTCGGCGCACTTCGGGTCCGCGGCGTCGTCCGCGACCGGGACACCGATGGTCGGTGCACAGGCACCGAGGCCCGCGGCGACGGCGACCAGCAGGATCCCGGTGAGCGTCCGGCGTCGGGCAGGGGTACGAGGGGCGTTCAGCACCCTCCAACGGTAGCCGCTCCAGCGGGTGCGCCGGTCCCGCGTAAGGTGGCGCCGTGACCGATCCGAACGAGAACCCGACCCTGGTGCGCGAGACCTCGGAGGAGGAGCTGCTCGCGGCGATCTTCCCGCTCCTGCCGACGGGCGAGGCGACCCTCGTGGGTCCCGGCGACGACTCGGCCGTCGTGAGCGCGCCCGACGGCCGCTTCGTCGTCTCGACGGACGTCCTGGTCGAGCGTCGCCACTTCCGCCCGGAGTGGTCCACGGGGTACGACGTCGGGTGGCGCGCCGCGATGCAGAACCTCGCCGACGTCGCGGCCATGGGTGCGCGACCCACGTCGCTCGTGGTCTCGCTCGTGATCCCGGGGCACCTGCCCGTCGAGTGGGTCACGGGCCTCGCGCGCGGCCTCGCCGCGGCGTGCGCACCGAGCGGTGCGGCCGTCGTCGGGGGAGACCTGTCGAGCGGCGACGACGTGGTCGTCGCGGTCACGGTCCACGGGGACCTGGGCGGGCGGGCGCCGGTCCTGCGCTCGGGCGCCCAGGTGTCCGACGTCGTCGCGCACGCCGGGCGGAGGGGGTGGTCCGCCGCGGGGCTCGCCCTGCTCGACCACGACCTGGGGGACGTGGACCGGGAGCTGGTCGACGCGTACCTGCGACCCGAGCCGCCGCTCGCCGCGGGGACCGCGGCAGCCGACGCCGGAGCGACCGCGATGCTGGACCTGTCCGACGGCCTGCTGCGGGACGCGGGACGCGTCGCGCGCGCGAGCGGAGTCGGGATCGACCTGGCCCTCGACGCGTTCGCGGCGGACCTCGCACGGCTCGCCCGGGCGGCGTCCGCCGTGAGCTCGGCCACGGGTCGCCGCCCGCCCGGGGAGTGGCCGTCCGCCGCAGCGGACGCGGGGTCGGGCGACCCGGCGGCGATGGCGCGCGACTGGGTCCTGACGGGCGGAGAGGACCACGGGCTGCTCGCGACCTTCCCTGCGGGGACGGTCCTCCCGGCGGCCTTCCGGGCGGTCGGGCACGTGGTGGCTGCGGGACGACCGGGGCCGGACGCGCGTCCGGCAGTCACGGTCGACGGGGCCGCGCCGCGGGGCGGCGTCGGGTGGGACCACTTCCGGGGCTGAGCCGCTGATCCGCTGGACGAGGGCGAGGGGGTCACCCCACGCGGGGTGACCCCCTCGACGGGAGCGCGGGTGCGGGCGGGTCGGCCGCGGTCAGGACCTGCGGCGGTACCGCACCTGGGTGAGGTCGCGACCACCGATGTCGTCGCGTCGCTCGACCCCGTCCGGGGCGAACCCGTGACGACGGTAGAAGTGCTGGGCGCGGTCGTTGTCCTTGAGCACCCACAGGGACACAGGGGTGCGCGGGGGGACCTTGCCGAGCATGGTCCGCATCAGGTCACGTGCCACGCCGCGGCCCCAGGCCTCGGGGTCGAGGTAGATGGCGTAGATCTCGAGGTCGCCGTCGTCGGCGTCCTCGTCGCGGGCCGGACCGATGCTGGCGAATCCCAGGGCCCGCCCGTCGGCCTCGGCGAGCAGGATGTCGGCGCCCGAGCTCGTGAGGTTCGAGGTCCAGGCCGCCTCACGCTGGTCGTGGTCGAGAGAGGCCAGGTACTCGTCGGGGACGATCCCGGCGTAGGCCCCGCGCCAGGACGCGATGTGCACCTGGGCGATCGATGCCGCGTCCTGCGGTGTCGCCGTGCGGATCGTTACCTCGTTGAGTTCCGTCACCATGACCAAATCCTGCCACTTCCGTGGAGATCCGCCAACCCTCTTTGTCCGGATCTTCAGCAAATCTCCCCAAGGGGATGTGATGTCGGCTTCGACGAGGGGTGACGCGGTCGTCGGCGTCGCCCCTCGCGGTCCGTCGTCCACCGATCCTCTCAGCCTTTGGCGGTTGCCGCCTGCGGGCCGTCGAGGGTGCCTGGGACGACGGCCCGTCGGACGTCGTCGGCGATCAGGTCGCCGTTGGTCGCCGCCGCGGCCTGGACCCCGGCCGCGGCGGCGGCGACGACCTGCGCCATGACGTTCGTGACGTTGCCGGCGACGCGGACCCCGGGCAGCGTGGTCGCTCCCATCGGGTCGGAGGGCACGTACGTCCCGACCACGGTGCCGTCGACGACCTGCTCCGCGGTCTCGATCCCCAGGGACTCCAGGACCGCGGACCGGGCCGTGAAGCGGGGTGCGACCACGAGCGCGGCGCACGGCACGACCTCGCCGGACACCAGTCGTACGCCGTGCAGCGCGTCGTCCTGGACGTCCAGGGCCTCGACCAGGGCGTCGACGACCCTGACGCCGCGGGCGTCGAGCGCGGCGCGGGTCGTCGCGTCGGGCGCGGGGGACCCGTGGAGGAAGAGCGTCACGTCGTCGGTCCACTGGCGCCACATCTGGGCCTGGTGGAGCGCCATCGGGCTCGTGGCGAGGATGCCCACGGCCTGGTCGCGCACCTCCCAGCCGTGGCAGTACGGGCAGTGCAGGACGTCCTTGCCCCAGCGCTCGGCGACCCCGGGCACCGCGGGCAGCTCGTCGACGAGGCCGGTCGTGACGAGCAGCTGACGGGCGCGCAGGTCCCTCCCGTCCTCGAGCCGGACCTCGAACCCGCCGTCCGGCAGCGGGGTCGCCGCCTCGACCGTGCCCTGCGTGATGCGACCGCCGTATGCCGTGACCTCCCCGCGTCCTGCGGCCAGGAGCGCGGCGGGGTTCTCGCCGTCGCGCGACAGGTAGCCGTGCATGTGCGCGGCCGGTGCGTTGCGGGGGCGGCCCGCGTCGACGACCAGGACGCTGCGCCGGGCGCGGGCGAGCGTCAGGGCTCCGCTGAGCCCGGCCGCGCCGCCTCCGACGACGATCACGTCGTAGACGCCGGGAGTGCTGTCGGTGTGCGGGATCTCACCCGTGGCGGGTGTCGTACTCGTGCGGGTCATGGGGACCACCTCCTCGTCGAGCATCGATGCACGGCGTCCCCGGTGGCAATTCCTGTTGCCGGAGTGGCAAACTGAGGTGCATGGACGCACCAGCGGACGCATCGGACGACCCCTTCGCCGCAGCCCTAGAAGCCGTCGGGCCCCGGCTGCGCGCGCTGCGCCAGCGGCGCCAGCTGACCCTCGTCGACCTGTCCGACCGCACGGGCATCTCCGTGAGCACCCTGTCCCGGCTGGAGTCCGGGGGGCGACGCCCCACGCTCGAGCTGTTGCTGCCCCTCGCCCGCGAGCACGAGGTCCCGCTCGACGAGCTGGTCGGCGCCCCGCCCACGGGGGACCCACGCATCCACGCGCGGCCCGTCAAGAGGGGCGACTCGACGATCCTGCCGCTGTCCCGCCGGCCGGGAGGGGTCCAGGCCTACAAGCAGGTCCTGCACGGACGAACCTCGGACGTGCTGCCGGAGACCAAGGTGCACGAGGGCTACGAGTGGCTGTACGTCCTGGGCGGGCGGCTGCGGCTCCTGCTCGGTGAGCACGACCTGGTGCTCGGCGAGGGCGAGGCCGCGGAGTTCGACACCCGCACCCCGCACGCGATCCTCAACGCCGACGAGCACCCGGTCGAGCTCCTCGTCCTGCACGGCCCCCAGGGGGAGAGGGCGCACTTCCGGGCTCGGCCCATGCAGCGTCGCGCCGATTGATCCGGGAGTTCCCGGGAACGCGAAAGCCCGCCAGGACGAGTCCTGACGGGCTTTCGGCGAACGAGCGGGAAGGCTCAGACGTGACGGACGACCTTGCCGGCCTTCAGGCACGAGGTGCACACGTTGAGACGCTTCGGGGTACCCGAGACGATCGCACGGACGCGCTGGATGTTCGGGTTCCAGCGACGCTTCGTACGGATGTGCGAGTGCGAGATGCTGTGCCCGAAGCTCGGGCCCTTGCCGCAGACTTCGCAGTTGGCAGCCACGATTTCTCCTGATCGTCGTGCACGCCTCCGCGAAAGGACAGCGGCGACGTAGTGAATGGTCTGTGGGGTGAACGCTCCGAACCAGCGCGTGCCGGGGAACGTCCGTGGTCGCCCGGATCTGTCCGGGCAACCTCCATAGGGTAGCCGATAGCCACCCTCCACCCCAAACCGACCCCGAGAGCGTGCGTGGTGCAGCGCGCGGGGCGGACTACGGTGGTCCGGTAAGTATCGCAGGCTCTGCGGGGGTTCGGCACCCTCGCGTGCCCGACCCCCACGAAGGAGCCCCACGAGCGTGACGGACGGCACGGAGCACATCGAGCCCGCGGTGGTGCGGACGTGGGTGGCGGAGACGGTCCGGGCGCTGGGCGAGGCCCGGGCGCGCATCGACCGCGCGAACGTCTTCCCCGTCGCCGACGCGGACACGGGGACCAACCTCTTCCTGACCGTCACCGAGGGCGCACGGGCCGTGGGCGAGGTGCCCGACGGCGCGCCCGTCGACACCGTGCTGCTCGCCTTCGCGCGGGGCGCCCTGATCGGGGCCCGCGGCAACTCGGGCGTGATCCTCAGCGAGTACCTGCGCGGCTTCGCGGGCGCGACCACCGTGGCCGACGAGCCCGTGGGCTCCCTGCGGGTCGCGACCCGGCTCGAGGCCGCGGCCCGCTCGTCCTACGCGGCCGTCGCGGTCCCGGTCCCCGGCACGATCCTCACCGCGGCCGACGGGGCCGCCGTCGCGGCCCGTGCCGCGGCGGAGGCCGGGGCAGACCTGAGCGGCGTCGTGCGCGCGGCGCGCGCGGGAGCGCACGAGGCCATGCTGCGCAGCCCCCGAGAGCTCGACGTCCTGTCCCGCGCGGGCGTGCTCGACGCCGGGGCCTTCGGGCTCGTGCTCGTCCTCGACGCGCTGTGCCACGCGCTGGGAGCCGTCGACGACGGCCCCGGTCTCGGGCTCGGCACGAGGGGCGCGCTGTCGGTGGCCGACGGCACGATGGCCCGCATGACGAGTGGGACGACCGGCGTCGACGACGTGACCGACGTCACGTCGGTGCCCGCACCCGGCGCGGCCCTCGTGGGCAGGACGACCGCGCAGGCGAGCGGCGTCGTCGTGCCCGTGGCGGGCGCAGCGCCCGGCGAGCACGCGCCCGTCGGGATCGACGGTGAGTTCGAGGTCATGCTCGTGGTCGACGGCACCGACGGCACCGACGGCACCGACGGCACCGACGCTCCGGCCCCCGCGACGCCGCCGCTCGCCGACGCGCTACGGGCGGCTCTCGCGCAGGTCGGCGACTCGGTCGTGGTCGTGGGGGAGGGCGTCTGGCAGGCGCACGTGCACACCGACGACCCCGCGCGCGCCGTCCAGGCCGCCCGGGCCGCGGCCGGCGGTGCCCGGGGAGCCCGGCTGCGCCAGGTGTGCGTGCGTCACCTCGCGACGCAGGTCGCAGCGCGGGGCAGCCTGCACGGGCACGCGCTCCCGACATCGGGCGAGGTGCCAGAGCACGGCGTCGTCGCGATCACGTCGGCCCCCGGCCTCGTGCCGGACCTGGCCCGCAGCGGTGCCGTCGTCCTCCTCGCCACCGATCACGTGCCGACCCCGGGCGAGGTGCTGCGCGTGGCCGTCGACACCGGTGCGCGCACCGTCGCGGTCCTGCCCGGGAGCGCGGGCGCAGCCGACGCCGCGCGCGAGGCCGAGGGGCTCGTCGGCCAGGGCGCCGGCGACCTGCGCGGCATCGAGGTGCTCGACGCCCCCACCGACCTGCACGTCGTGGCCGCGCTCGCGGCGGCGACCCTGGGCTCCGCCGCCGCCGACGCCGTCGCCCTCATGAAGGCGACCCTCGAGGAGGTCCGCGCGGTCCAGGTGCCCGCGGACGGGACGCTCGTGCGACCCGCGCTCGAAGGCCTCCTCCGCGCCGACGACGAGGTGCTGACCGTCCTGCCGGGACGCTGGGTCGACCCGGTCGTGGTCGACGTCGTCGCGGGCATCGCCCGTCAGTGCGTCCCGGGCATCGAGGTCGTCGTCCTCGACTCCGGACGCGACCACGCCGACCTGGAGCTGGGAGCAGAATGAGCAGCGACCCTCGTGCCGCCGCCCCGGGGGCGGACGCAGACCACCTGACGGGCACGCGACGCCTCGCGGGCGACCTGGTGACCGGGCCGGTCGACCGATTCGCCGAACCCCTGACCAAGGTCCTCGGCCCACGCTCGGCGGGCGCCCTCGCCAAGCTGGGCCTCGAGACCACGGGCGACCTGCTCGGGCACTACCCGCGCCGGTACGGCGACCCGGGCAAGCTCACCGACCTCGGCGGCCTGGTGCTGGGCGAGCACGTCACGATCATGGCTCGGGTCGTCCAGGCGACCGTGCGGGCCATGCGTTCTCGCGGCGGAGCCATGCTCCAGGCCGAGGTCACCGACGGCGTCCACCGCCTGTCGCTGACGTTCTTCGCCAAGGGCACGGGCGCTCTGCGGACGCACGAGAGCCGTCTCCAGCCCGGCCGCACGGGCCTGTTCACGGGAGTCGTGAGCGCCTACCGGGGGGCCCGCCAGCTCACGCACCCGGACTACCTCGTCATCGGGGTCGACGCCGACGACGAGGAGTCGGCCCTCATCGAGGCGCGCCGCCCCATCCCGCTCTACCCGGCGAGCGCCTCGATCCCGAGCTGGCGCATCCAGAAGGCCGTCCGTCAGGTCCTCGACCCGCTGACCGAGGACGAGGTGCCGGACCCGCTGCCGCCCGCCGTCCGTGAGGCCCGCGGGTTCGGGTCGCGGCACGCGGCGCTCAAGGACGTCCACGAGCCGTTCGACACGCGCCAGTGGCAGCACGGCCGCGACCGGTTGCGCTACGAGGAGGCGTTCGTCCTCCAGGCGGCGCTCGCCCAGCGGCGCGCGCGGGCCGAGGCCGAGGAGGCGACGGCCCGGCCGCTGCGCGCACCGGGCGAGCCCAGCGCGCTCGCGGACTTCGACGCGTCCCTGCCGTTCACGCTCACGGCCGGCCAGCGCGAGATCGGCGAGGAGATCTCCGGCGAGCTCGCGCGCTCGCGGCCCATGCAGCGCCTGCTCCAGGGCGAGGTGGGCTCGGGCAAGACGGTCGTCGCGCTGCGCGCGATGCTCCAGGTGGTCGACGCCGGAGGGCAGGCCGCGCTCCTGGCGCCCACCGAGGTGCTCGCCTCGCAGCACGCCCGCACCCTGCGGACCCTGCTGGGGCCGCTCGCGGAGGAGGGCATGCTGGGAGGGGCGGACCACGGCACGCGCGTCGCGCTCCTCACGGGGTCCATGGGCGCCGCGGCCAAGAAGGGCGCGCTGCTCGACGCGGCGAGCGGCCGGGCGGGGATCGTCGTCGGGACCCACGCGCTGCTGAGCGAGAACGTGCAGTTCGCGGACCTCGGCCTCGTCGTGGTCGACGAGCAGCACCGGTTCGGCGTCGAGCAGCGCGACGCGCTGCGCGCCAAGGCCCGCACGAGCCCGCACCTGCTCGTCATGACCGCGACGCCCATCCCGCGCACGGTCGCGATGACCGTGTTCGGCGACCTCGAGACGTCCTCGCTCACCGAGATCCCGGCCGGACGCGCGGGCATCACGACGCACGTCGTCCCCGCGGACAACGAGGCCTGGATGAACCGGACGTGGCAGCGCGTGCGCGAGGAGGTCGACGCGGGCCACCGCGCCTACGTGGTGTGCGCACGGATCCACCCCGACGAGCCTGCGGCCGACCCGGGTGCTGACGACGGAGCGCGCGCCACCGCGAAGAAGAAGAAGCGGACCGACGACTTCGACGAGGTGCCCGACTTCCTCGACCTCGACGAGAGCGCCACCGGCTCCGACCGCCCACCGCTGCGCGCGGTGCTCGAGGTCGCCGAGGAGCTCGCGAGCGTGCCCGCGCTGCGTGGGCTCGCCGTCGGGGTCCTGCACGGGCAGATGGCGCCCGCGGACAAGGAGAAGGTCATGGCCGACTTCGCGTCCGGGGCGGTCCAGGTGCTCGTCTCCACGACAGTCGTCGAGGTCGGCGTGGACGTCCCCGAGGCCACCGTCATGGTCGTGTTCGACGCCGACCGCTTCGGCCTCTCGCAGCTCCACCAGCTCCGTGGCCGCGTGGGCCGAGGGGCGGCGCCGGGGCTGTGCCTGCTGGTCTCGACCGTCGAGCCCGGCACCCCCGCGGCCGTCCGCGTCGAGACCATGGCCGAGACGACCGACGGCTTCCGCCTCGCGACCGTGGACCTCGAGCTGCGCAGCGAGGGCGACGTGCTGGGCGCGGCCCAGTCCGGCAGGGCGAGCTCGCTGCGGCTGCTGCGCGTCGTCAAGGACGTCGCGGTGATCGAGCAGGCACGCGCCGACGCGGCCGAGGTGATCGCGGCCGACCCGGACCTGGCGGGGCACCCCGAGTTGCGCGCCGCGATCGCGAGCCAGCTCGACCCCGAGCGCGAGGAGTTCCTGGAACGGGGGTGACGCTCCTGCCCGCCGAGGGGGACGCGCTGGGCTGCCGAGGGTGACCGTGCCGCCCGTCTAGGCTGTCCGCATGACGAGGATCGTGGCCGGGACGGTCGGTGGACGCAGCCTGCAGGTGCCCCCCAAGGGGACGCGGCCCACGAGCGACCGGGTACGTGAGGCGATCTTCTCGCGGCTCGAGCACTACGGGGTCCTCGACGGTGCCTACGTCCTGGACCTGTACGCGGGGTCCGGTG
This sequence comes from Oerskovia paurometabola, assembly GCF_016907365.1. Classification (NCBI taxonomy): domain Bacteria; kingdom Bacillati; phylum Actinomycetota; class Actinomycetes; order Micrococcales; family Cellulomonadaceae; genus Oerskovia; species Oerskovia paurometabola. The sequence continues at coordinate 1,633,422 of NZ_JAFBBV010000001.1, forward strand.
CCCTGGGCCTCGAGGCCGCCTCGCGGGGCGCGCAGCGGGTCGTGCTCGTGGACGCGGCGCGCGTCGCGGCCGAGGTCTGCCGGGCCAACGTGAAGACCCTCGCCCTGACGAACGTGCAGGTCGTCCAGGACAAGGCCGAGAAGTTCGTCCAGGCGCCCCCGTCGACCACGTGGGACGTCGTCTTCATCGACCCGCCCTACGACGTGTCGGAGGCCGTCGTCGCAGAGCTCCTGCGCCAGCTCGCGCAGACCTCGGCGCTCGTCGAGGACGCGGTCGTCGTGGTCGAGCGCTCGACGCGCAGCCCCGAACCGACCTGGCCGGCCGGGTGGGAGCTGCTCGCCCGCAAGGACTACGGCGAGACCGCGGTGTACTACGCGGGCCCTGCGACGGCCGAGGAGCCTCAGGAGCCGCAGGCAGACGCCTCCTGAGGTCCGCGCGAGACGGGTGACGGGGCGCCAGACGGGTGGTTCGGTCCGAGACGGGTCTCCCCGACACGCGCGAAAGCACCCGTCGGGGACCGAACCACCCGTCTCGCGGGCGGACTGGTCAGACCACCGGCGCCCGCAGCGACGAACTGTCGAGCAGGCCCACGGGCACCCGGTCCAGCTCGTCCGCGCCGAGCAGCGCGACCCGGTCGCCCGACACCGCGTCGAGCAGCGCACGCGTGGGGGCGTCGTCGGCCAGGGACCCCTCGCTGGCCTCGAAGTACTCCCGCAGGAACGTGCGCAGCGGCGCGGCGGGGACGCTCGTCGCCTCCGGGTCCTCGGTCGCGAGCGTCATGAGCAGCAGCGCCGGGACGCGCTCGGCCCCCGGTTCGTTGCCCGGCTGGAAGTACGGCAACGCGAGCACACGCCCCCCGTGGCGGGCGTAGAACCGCAGCCGCGCCTCGGGGTCGCCGTGCGCCTCGCTCGCGGCATGGAACCGCGGGTGCTCGACCTCGCCGAGCACCATGACCGGGCGCAGGTCCTTCAGCCACGCGGAGACCGCGGCCCCGAGCAGCGCGGCACCGATGCCACCACCGCGGCGCCCCGGGGCGATCGCCAGGTACTGCACCAGCAGGACACGCGCCTCGGCCGACCAGGACCCGACGACGCCCGCCACCACGCGACCGGTCGGCCCCTCGCTCGCCGCGCCCGCCGCGCCCGCCGCGCCCGCCGCGCCCGCCGCGCCCAGGGGAGCGGCGCCGTCGGGCACCTCGACGACGCCCAACGACTCCAGGTGCCCCGCCGCGTGGTCCGCGAGGAACGAGTCGAGCGAGACGAGCTCGGCGGGCGGGAAGGACGGGAGCAGGACGTCCCGGTAGAGCTGCGTGAGCTGCTCGACGGAACGCAGGGGGACGACGACGGGGCCGGACTCGGGAGGCATGGCCCCATCCTGCCGCGCCCGCGGCTCCCGCGCAGGACGGTCGTGCGGCCCCCGCCGCCCTGACCTGCCCGGATTCCCGGCGGGCGTGTACTACCGTGGCGAGGTGACCATCGCCGTCTGCCCGGGGTCCTTCGACCCCCTCACCCTCGGCCACCTCGACATCGTCCGCCGAGCGCGGTCGCTGTTCGACGAGGTGGTCCTGGGGGTCGCCCGCAACTCCTCCAAGTCCGCGCTGCTGAGCGCCGAGCAACGCGTCGAGATTGCCCGCGCAGCCCTCGACGCCACGCCAGGCCTCGAGGACGTCCGGGTCGAGATCGTGCCGGGGCTGCTCATGGACTTCTGCCGCGAGGTCGGGGCCGCCGCGGTCGTCAAGGGCCTGCGCGGCGGCGCGGACTTCGACGCCGAGCTGCCCATGGCCCTCATGAACCGCCACCTCGAGGGCGTCGAGACGGTGTTCGTCCCGGGCGACCCCGCACTCGCCCACGTCGCGTCCTCGCTCGTCAAGGACGTGGCCCGCTTCGGCGGCCCCATCGACGACCTGGTCCCGGCCGGGGTCGGTGACGTCGTCCGCCGGGCGATCGCGGAACGGGCGGGCGCGGCGCAGGCCCCGGCGACGCAGGCGACCCCCATCACGGAAGGAACAGGCCGATGAACGACCACCCGCTCGGGCAGACCGAGGACGAGGCGCAGACCGAGGCCGGTCTCCACGTGATCCTCGACGACCTGGCACTCCTCGTCGAGAACGCCCGGGCGATGCCCATGTCGTCCTCTGTCCTCGTGCACAAGGCCGACGCCCTGGCTCTCGTCGACGAGATGCGCCAGGCGCTGCCCGAGCAGCTCGCGCACGCGGACGAGGTCCTGGCCGAGGCCAACGCCGTCCTGGAGGACGCGAACCGGCAGGCCGAGGACATCCTCAACACGGCACGCGCCCGGGCGATCGAGCTGGTCCAGAAGGAGCAGGTCGCGGTCCAGGCCGAGTCGCGTGCCCGGGCGATCGTCGAGGAGGCCGAGCGGACCGCGGCGGAGCTGCGCGTCGACGCCGACGACTACTGCGACCGCCGCCTGGCGGAGTTCGAGGTGGACCTCGGCAAGGTCATGGCGCAGGTGCACGCGGGGCGCGCCAAGCTGGCGCAGCGCATCGGCGAGTACCAGGAGTCGGCCGAGCAGGCCTGACGCGGGCTCGACGCGGGCCCGACGCGGCGCGGCGCGGCCCGGCGCAGGCCCGTTCGTCCGGCTCGCCCGCCTGCCGCACGGCGGGCAGTTCGCGAGGTTCGACGGCAGTTCGGGGATGCCGTAAGATAGTCCGTTGGTCCTGCCTGTCATCGGCTGGGACCGAGGACGTTCGTCCATCCCGTGGGCTCCCCCGAGTTCTCGCGGGACGGACGTGTGTGCTGTGACCTTGAACACCGGTGGCCCGCTCGGGTCGCCGAAACCCTGTGGAGGAACCCATCACTCTCGACTCGCGCTCGCCTCTTGTGCTCGACACGTACGAGCTCGGTCGGCGTCCCGGATCGATGCGTGAGGTGACTCGCTCGGTCAAGGCCCCGGCCGACCTCGGTACCGTCGTGATCGGCATCCCTGAAGGCACCGACCTCGAGCTGGACGTCCGGCTCGAATCGGTGATGGACGGTGTGCTGGTGACGGGGACTGCTCAGGCCCAGGCGGTCGGGGAGTGCGTGCGGTGCCTGGAACCGGTGACGGCTGACGTCGTCGCGGACATCCAGGAGCTGTTCGTGTATCCCGAGCGTGCGAAGGCCGCGGCAGAGTCCGGTGACGACGAGGACGAGGTGTACGAGCTCGAGGGCGACCTGATCGATCTCGAGCCCGCGCTTCGGGATTCCGTCGTCACTGCACTACCATTCAGACCGTTGTGTCAGCCCGATTGCCAGGGCCTGTGCTCCGAGTGCGGAGCACGTCTGGCGGAGGATCCTGATCACTCGCACGACATTGTCGATCCCCGGTGGTCGGCACTACAGAGCATGCTCGAGGATCCGAGCGTGTCCGACGAGACGAAAGAGAGCTAGCCGTGGCTGTTCCGAAGCGCAAGATGTCGCGCAGCAACACCCGTGCGCGTCGTTCGCAGTGGAAGACCACCGCCGCGAACCTCACGACCTGCCCGCAGTGCAAGGGCGACAAGCTGTCGCACGCTGCGTGCCCGACCTGCGGCACCTACAAGAGCCGTCAGTACGTCGAGGCGCTGCGCACCGAGCACGCAGGCTGAATAGCGTGACGCCGGACGCCCCCGCGGCCGCCGGTCTTCTCGAGAGGCTCGGGATCCACCTGGATCCCGAGCTTCTCGTGCTTGCACTGACGCACCGTTCCTTCGCCCACGAGCACGGCGGGATCCCGACCAACGAGCGCCTCGAGTTCCTCGGCGACGCAGTCCTGGGCCTGGTCGTGACCGAGGCGCTGTACCGCCGCCACCCGGACCTCCCCGAGGGCGAGCTCGCCAAGATGCGCGCCGCCACGGTCTCGCAGAAGTCCCTCGCCGCGATCGCGCGCACCCTGGGGCTCGGCGGGTACATCCTGCTCGGCAAGGGGGAGGTGCGGACCCGCGGGAACGACAAGGACTCGATCCTGTCGGACACCGTCGAGGCCCTCATCGGTGCGACCTACCTCAGCCACGGCCTCGAGGTCGCGCGCGACCTGGTGCACCGTCTCGTGGACCCGACTCTCGCGGTCGCCGCTGACCTTGGTGCCGGCCTCGACTGGAAGACCTCGCTCCAGGAGGCGGCTGCCGCGCGGAACCTCGGCGCCCCCGCGTACGCGAGCCAGGGCGACGGGCCGGACCATGCCCGCACCTTCACGTCCGAGGTGTCGCTCGACGGCGTCGTCTACGGGACCGGCAACGGTTCTGCCAAGAAGTACGCCGAGCAGGACGCCGCCGAGATGGCCTACCGGGCGATCGTCGAGCTGCCGCTCCCCACGACGGACGCGCCTGCAGGCTCTGCGCCCGGCCCGGCCGAGCCGGTCGACGGGGCGCACGGGACCCTTGCCTGAGCTCCCCGAGGTCGAGACCGTCCGCGACGGCCTCGCCCGTCACGTCACGGGCAGGGTCGTCACCGGCGTCGAGGTCCTGCGCGACTACTCGGTCCGCCGCCACGAGGGCGGCCCCGAGAGCTTCCGCGGCCAGCTCGTGGGCCAGCACGTGGGCGCCGCGGTCCGCCGGGGCAAGTACCTGTGGCTCCTCCTCTCGCAGGCGCCCGCCGATGCGACGGGTCGCAGCCCCCTGCCCGACGGCGCAGCGCCCACGGGCGCGCACGTCACCGCGCTCATGGCGCACCTGGGCATGAGCGGCCAGCTCCTGGTCCGCTCGGGCACGGCCGCGGTCGACAAGGTGCCGCACCTGCGTGTCCGGCTCGAGCTGTCCGCGCTCCCCGGCGAGCCCGGGACGCCGCGGACCCTCGACTTCGTGGACCAGCGCACGTTCGGGCACCTGTCCGTGACGGACCTCGCGCCGACCCCCGACGGCGGCCCTGGTGGCTGGGGCTCGGCTCTCGCGGAGATCCCCGAGCCCGCCGCCCACATCGCGCGCGACCTGCTGGACCCCGCCCTGAGGCGCGACGACCTCGTGAAGGCGATCCGCCGTCGTCGGACCGGCATCAAGCGGGCCCTGCTCGACCAGCGCCTCGTGTCCGGCGTGGGCAACATCTACGCCGACGAGGCGCTGTGGCGCGCCGGACTCCACTACGCGCGCCCCACCGACACCCTGCGCCTGGCCGAGGCGCACCGCGTGCTCGACGCCGCCGAGGAGGTCATGCGAGAAGCGCTCGCCCAGGGCGGGACCAGCTTCGACGAGCTCTACGTCAACGTCAACGGCCAGTCCGGGTACTTCTCGCGCTCGCTCGCGGTGTACGGCCGCGAGGGCGAGGCGTGCACGCGCTGCGGGGCGCTCGTGCGGCGCGACGAGTTCATGAACCGGTCGTCGTACACGTGCCCCGTCTGCCAGAAGGTGCCGCGGAACGCACGCTGGTAGACCGTCAGCGCGGGACCACGTTGCGCAGCGGGCGACCCGCCCGCAGGTTCTCCAGGTTCTCCCGGACCAGGGCCGACGCGCCCTGGGGTCGCCCACCTGCGACGTGCGGCGTGATGATCGTGCGCGGGGCGTCCCAGAGAGGGGAGTCGGACGGGAGAGGCTCGGTCTCCGTCACGTCGAGGGCCGCGCCGCCCAGCCGCCCGTCGCGCAGCGCGTCGACCAGGGCGCCCTCGTCGACCGTGGCGCCCCGGCCCACGTTGACGAACCACGCATGGTCCGGGAGCTGGTCGATGCGCGCGGCGTCGAACGCGTGGCGGGTGGCCGGCACGGCAGGCAGCAGCGACACCAGGACGTCGGTCGTCGCGAGGACCCGCGGCAGGTCCTCGTCCGTCACGACGGGGAAGCCGAACCGCTCTCCGGTCGTGCTCGCGACCCCGGTGACGTGCGCCCCCAGCGCCTCGTAGAGGGGCGCGAGGGCGGACGCGATCGACCCGAACCCCCAGATCGTGACGCGCGCGCCGTGCAGCGTGAAGCGCCCGCTCGTCGCCGGGTCGGCCTGCTCGTCGACCATCGCGGAGTCCCAGCGGTGCTCGCGCTGGGCGGCCCCCAGGCGGTCGAGGCGCCGGACCGCGGCGAGCGTGAGCGCGAGGGCGTGCTCGGCCACAGGACCGTCGTGCAGCGAGCGACCGTTGGTCACGACGACCTCGGGCGCGAAGCCCGCCGCGAGGATCGCGTCGGGTCCGGCAGCGAGCGTCTGGACCCAGCGGAGCCCGGGGAGGTGCGCTGCGGCGTCGGCGAGGTTCTCGGGAGAGTTGGTCCACGCGACGAGGACCTCCGCGTCGCGGTGCTCGGCGGGCAGGGGAGCGGCGGGGTCGTACTCGACGATCTCGTCCGCGGACCCTGAGCCGTCCTGGTCGGCCGGGGTCCCGTGCCCCGGGGCGAGGTCGAGGGCGATCGTGTCGGGGACGAGGATCTTCACACGGGGCTCCTGGGCGAGGCGGTGGTGCGGCGGGCAGCCGTCGAGGGGACGGGCAGCGCCGTCCGTCCCGGGCCCCCGGTGCAGCGGACACACCGACGCTACCAGCGCCGACACACCGTCCGGCGCGACCGGACGCCCACCGCTCGGGGCCGTTCTCGTTCCGGGAGCGCAAACCTGTCGCTGGCGATATGTTCGCAACGTCTGGCACGTCCCAGCGGTTCACGGCGACCCGCCCGTCCAGGGGGTCTCGGCGGCACGGAGGAATGATGGCCTCATCCACAGCGGAGTCGGGCAGCTCGGACGCATCCGTGACCACCGGAGCACGAGGGGCACCGCCGACCCGCGAGGAGATGCGCGCGGCGATCACCGCCAGGACGCCCAAGAACTACATCACCTGGCTCATGCTCGCGTTCATGATCACGTCGTCGGTCGCGAGCCTGCGCGCCGCCCCGACCATGGCCGTGTACGGGCTCGCGGCGGTGTTCCTGTACGTGGTGCCCGCGATCGTCTTCCTGCTGCCGACGTCGCTCGTGTCGGCGGAGCTCGCGTCCGGGTGGTCCGGCGGCGTGTACCGCTGGGTCGCCGACGGCATCTCGAAGCCCGCGGGGTTCCTGGCGATCTGGTGCCAGTTCGCGATGACGATCTTCTACTACCCGAGCCTTCTCGGGTACGTGGCGAGCACGTTCGCGTACGTCATCAACCCCTCGCTGGCGAGCAACGGCCTGTACGTCGCGATCGTCATCGTGGTCCTCTTCTGGACCGGGGTGTGGGTGTCGTCGCAGGGCACCAAGACCGTCGCGGGCCTGTCGAGCTTCGGGCTCATCATCGGGACGCTGGTGCCCGGTGCGCTGCTCGTGGTCCTGGGGCTCGTGTTCCTCGGACAGGGCAACACCTCGGCCGCCCCCATGGACGCGTCCCACCTGCTGCCCCAGTGGACCGGGATCGCGTCGCTCGTGCTCGTGGTCAACAACTTCCTGTCCTACGCGGGCATGGAGATGAACGCGGTGCACGTCACGAGCCTGCGCAAGCCCGCCAAGGAGTTCCCGCGCTCGATGTTCCTCGCGATCGGCCTGGTCCTGCTGATCTTCATCCTCCCGGCGCTCGCGATCAGCTGGGTCATCCCGGCCGACCAGCTCAGCCTCACGGCCGGCGTCATGCAGGCCTTCGACGCGTTCTTCGCCAACTTCGGCGTGAGCTGGCTGACGCCGATCCTGGGCCTCATGCTCATCGCGGCGTCGCTCGGCGGCATGCTCACCTGGCTCGCCGGCCCCTCGAAGGGCCTGCTGACGGTCGCCCGCGAGGAGGGGTACCTGCCGCCGTTCCTGCAGAAGCTCAACAAGCACGGGGTCCAGCAGAACATCCTGGTCTCGCAGGGCCTGGTGACCACGGTGATCGCGCTGCTCTACGCGTTCATCCCCGACGTCTCGAGCTCGTACTGGATCCTGTCGGTCATCACGACGCAGGTGTACCTGATCATGTACCTGCTGCTCTTCGTCGCGGCGGTCCGGCTGCGACGGAACAAGCCCGACCACCCCCGCGGGTATCGCGCACCCGCGCTCACGCTGCTGTGCACGGTCGGCTTCCTGGCGTCCGTCGCCGCGATGATCATCGGCTTCGTGCCGCCCGCGCAGTTCTCGAGCGGGAGCGGCGGGGTGTACCTGCTGATCGTCGGTGGCGGGCTGGGCGTCGTCGGGATCCTGGTGCCCGCGCTCTTCTACTTCCTGCGCAAGCCGGGATGGAAGAACCCGGACAACGTCGGGGGGCCGGAGGAACCGCTCGTCGACGCCCCGGCCGACGGACCGAAGGAGGCGTGACATGACCGCGACGTCCACCACCGAGGGCCCTGACGGCCTGCCGCAGCACGAGGACGAGCCGGGCGACTCCCGGCGTTGGATCCTCTACACGTCCGCGGCGCTGCTCGCGGTCGCCGTCGGAGTGCTCATGGCCGTGCTCTACCACAACTACCACGCCGCGCAGGACCGTGAGCTGGCCGAGCAGCGGGCCGCCGAGCTCCACGCCGAGTTCGAGGCGATCGGCATCACGGCCTTCGACGAGGACCAGATCGTCGCCGTCCTGGGCGCCGACGGTGGCGGGTTCTGCACCGACCCGGCCGCCCTGGTGAAGGCGACGGCCAACCTCGGGTCCACGAACGGGGCCACGGGGCCGGGCAGCAGGCCCTCGCTCGTCGACGAGCGACGACTCGCCGGGGACCGCCTCGTGATCGAGGTGTACTGCCCCGAGCAGCTCGACGACTTCGACGCCTACGTCGACTCCCTCAACCTCGACGAGAACACGACCACCCAGGAGGACTCGTGAGCAGCACACCGGTAGACCTCACCCCCGTCAAGGAGCAGGTGGCGTCGCTGCTGCCGCGGGCGCTCGACGACCTGCGGACGCTCGTCGCGATCCCGTCGGTCGCCGACGAGCGGCTGTTCCCGAAGGAGAACTGCGAGCGGGCGGCCCACTGGGTCGCGGACGCGTTCCGGGCCGAGGGGATCGACGACGCCCGCCTGGTCGAGACCCCCGACGGGTCGCACGTGGTCCTGGGCTACCGCCCCGGCCCACCCGGAGCCCCCACGGTGCTCCTCTACTCGCATTACGACGTGCAGCCGCCGCTCGACGACGCGGCGTGGCGCACGCCCCCGTTCGAGCTGACCGAGCGGGACGGGCGCCTCTACGGGCGGGGTTCCGCGGACTGCAAGGGCAACATCGTCACGCACCTCACGGCGCTGCGGGCCCTGCGCGCGCTCGGCGGTGACGACTACCCGGTCGGGATCCGCATCGTCATCGAGGGGTCCGAGGAGCAGGGCACCGCGGGGCTCGACCAGTACGTCGAGGCCCACCCGGGCGAGCTCTCCGCCGACGCGATCCTCATCGCGGACACGGGCAACGCCACCCTGGGCCTGCCGACTCTCACCGTGTCGTTGCGCGGCGCGGCCAACGTGGTCGTGACGGTCGAGGCGCTCGAGGGCGAGATCCACTCGGGCATGTTCGGGGGAGCGGCCCCCGATGCGCTCGCGGCCCTCGTCCACCTCCTGTCCTCGTTGCGCGACGACCAGGGCAACACCACGATCGACGGCGTCCCGCCCGAGATCGCCGACGCGACCTGGCCTGGCGTCGACTACGACCCCGACCAGTTCCGCAGCGACGCCGGCATGCTCGACGGCACGCGTCTCCTCGGGTCGGGGCGCGTCTCCGACCAGCTCTGGGCGCGTCCGGCGGTGACGATCCTGGGCATCGACGCGCCGGACGTCGTCGGCTCGGCCGCCGCGATCCAACCGCGCGCGGCCGCCCGTCTCAACCTGCGCATCCCGCCCGGCGCGGACGCGCGCGACCTCCAGGACAAGCTCGTGGCCCACCTGGAGAACCACGCACCCTGGGGGGTCAGGGTCACGACGGTGCGCGACGCCGTCGGGCAGCCGTTCCAGGCGCGCACCGACGGCCCGGTCTTCGACACGCTCTCGCGGGCCCTCGCGGACGCGTTCGGCATGGAGACCGTGACCGCCGGCCAGGGCGGGTCGATCCCGCTGTGCAACGTGCTCGCGTCCGGGTACCCCGACGCGCAGATCGTGCTGCTGGGCGTCGAGGAGCCCGCGTGCCTGATCCACGCGCCCAACGAGTCGGTCGCGCCCAGCGAGATCGAGCAGCTCGCGGTGGGAGAGGCGCTCTTCCTGTCACGGCTGGGGGCGTCCCGGGCCTGAGGCGGGCCCCGCGCGCCCGTGTCGGCGGGGCCCCGTAGGGTCGTCCCGACGGGCGGAGCAGCCCGCGGAGACGGAGAAGAAGACATGGGGACGTGGGGCTCAGGTCCGTTCGAGAACGACGGCGCAGGCGACCTGCTCGCGGCGCTGCGTGCGGGCGACTTCCGGATCGAGGACTTCAGCGGGTACCTCGACGAGGACTACCTCGAGGTCGACGACGCACAGGCCGCGATCGCGATCGCGGAGGTGCTCGCCGTGGCCCGCGGTCTGCGGCCGGCGGACGACCACCTCGAGGGGGTCGACGCCGTCGCGTTCGCCGCGTCGTTGACCGACCAGCAGCGCGCCTGGGTCCTCACGACGCTCGAACGAGCGGTCGAGGGGAGCGACACCTCGGAGCTCCACGAGCTGTGGGCCGAGAACGGTCCCGAGGACCTCGCGGAGTGGCGGGACCCGGTCGTGAGCCGGTGGGAGAGCCTGCGGACGCCGGGCTGAGCCGGGTCCGTTCGTGAGCCCGGCGTCCGCGCCGGTCGGTCAGACGCCCGCTGCCTCCTGCGCGAGCGCCCAGCGGTAGCCCGCGTCGTGGGCGACGAGCTCGGCGTGGGTACCGCGGGCCAGCACGGTCGCCGGGGTGTCGGTCGACGCGTCGTCCGGCCGTCCCAGGAGCAGCACCTCGTCGACCGCGGCGAGCGCCGACAGGCGGTGCGTCGCGACCACGATCCCGCGTCCGCCCTGGCGGCTGGTCTCCACGAGGTGGGTCAGCAGCTCGTCGGCGGTCGCCGGGTCGAGGTGCTCGGCTGGCTCGTCGACGAGCAGCAGGGGAGCGGGGGCGAGCAGGGCGCGCGCGACGAGCAGCCGACGACGCTCCCCGCCGGAGATCGTGGTCGCGTCGGGGCCCAGGGTCGTCTCGACCCCGTCGGGCAGCCCGGACAGCCACTCGCCGAGCCCGACCTCGACCAGGGCGGCCGACGCCTCGTCAGGGGTCACGTCGCCCCGGGCGACGCGCAGGTTCTCGAGCACCGTGGTGTCGAAGACGTGACCGTCTTCGGCGACGAAGACGACCTGGTGCGCGACGTCGTCGGGCGGGAGGGTCGCGATCGGTGCGTCGTCGAGGGACACGCTCCCCGCGACCTGCGGGATGAGCCCGGCGGCCGTCATGAGCAGGGTCGTCTTGCCGACGCCCGAGGGGCCGACGACCGCGACCGAGCGCCCGGGCCGTACCGCCAGGTCCACCCCGGTGACGGCCGCGCGACCGTTCCAGCCGCACGTCGCGCCGGTCACGACGACTGCCGGACCGTCGGGGTCGGCGCGGGGAACGGTCTGGCGCGGTGCGGGCGGCTCGTCCGTGGCGGTGTCGTCGGCGGCGTCGAGCAGCTCCATGATGCGGCGGGCGGCCTGGCGCGAGCGGTGCATCTGCACGGCAGCACCGGGCAGCACGCCCGCGGCCTCGAACACCGCGAGCGGCGTGAGCACGACGACGGCGAGCTCGACCGGGGTCAGCGTCCCCGCGGCGACGGCGGGGATCCCGAGCAGCAGCGCGGCGAGCACGGCGAGGCCGATCGCGGCGTTGTTGACGGCCGCGGCCGTGCCCGACGTCCTGGCTCCCGAGTCGGTGACCGCCGCGAGCTCGCGGTCGGTGCGACGCAGCGCGTCCATCCGCTGGGCGAGGCGGCCCGAGACGGCCAGGGGTCCCGCGCCCTCGAGCGTCTCGAGCACGGTCGAGGTCATCTCGGCGCGGGCGGCGGCGCCGCGTTCCTCGGTGCGCCGGGCGGCGCGTGCCGAGAGCCACGGCCCCAGGACGCCCGCGAGCACCAGGCACGCGAGCAGGGCGAGGCCGGCCGAGGGCAGGAAGGCGCCGACGAGGACCACCGAGCCTGCGGACACCACGAGCGCGACCCCTGCGGGGATCACGGCCTTGACGACGACGTCACCCACGGAGTCGACGTCGGCACCCACGCGCGCGAGCAGGTCGCCGCGTCGGACGCCGGCCACCGCCGCTGTACGTCCGGAAGCCAGCGAGGTGTACACGTTGGCGCGGAGCGAGGCCATGCCACGCAGCGCGACGTCGTGCGAGGCCAGGCGTTCGAGGTAGCGGAACACCCCGCGCGAGATGCCGAACGCGCGCACCGCGACGGTCGCCACGGACAGCTGCAGCACGGGCGGCATCTGCGAGGCGCGCGCGATGAGCCACGCCGCGACGGCCGCGAGGCCGACCGAGCTCGCCAGGGCCAGCGATCCCAGGCCGATCGCCTTCGCGGCCCGGCCCCAGCTCACGTCGAGCAGCCGGACCGCGCGCCACAGCGGGTCGGTGCCGATCGTGGCCGCCGCGCCGCGGCGCGGGTCCTCGTGGGTGGGGGAGGAGGGGCCGGCGGACTGGTCGAGGTCGCTCATGCGACGGCTCCTGACGAGGAGGCGGAGGGCGTGGACGCGACGGGGGCGCTGCCGGGTGCCCCGCCCGGGACGGAGGGCGGGAGCGCCGCCGAGGACACCGTCACGACCTGGTCGGCGAGCTCGACCAGGCTCGTGCGGTGCGCGACCACGACGACCGTGCGCCCCTGGTCGCGCCACGTGCGGACGGCGTCGAGCACGGCCTGCTCGCCGCGCGCGTCGAGGTGGGCCGTGGGCTCGTCGAGCACCACGAGGGGGACGCGGTCCGGGTCGCCGAGCAGCGCGGCCGTGAGGGCCACGCGCTGGCGCTGGCCCACGCTGAGACCCACGCCGCCCTGCCCGATCGGCGTCTGCCAGCCGTCGGGCAGGACGTCGAGGACCGCGTCGAGCCCGGACAGCCTCGCGGCGTCCGTGAGGTCGGGGTCGGGGACCTCGCGGCCGTCGAGCACGACCTCGCGCACGGTCCCCGGGGCGAGCGTGGGGCGCTGCGGCACCCAGGCGACCTGCGGCCACCAGGTGGTCGGGTCGACGTCCGCGAGGTCGACGGGCTCGCCGTCCCGCGGGGTCACCAGGACGCGACCGGCGTCGGGGGCCAGGAGGCCCAGGAGCACCAGGGCCGTGGTGGTCTTGCCGGACCCGCTGGGACCGGTCAGGGCGACCACGGTGCCCGACGGCGTCGCGCGGGGCCCGGAGACGTCGTGGGCGCGGGCGGGCTCGGGACGGGCGCCGAACGTCGCCGTGAGTGCGGCGGGGGCCAGCACGTCGCGGTCTCCCGCACGCACGCTCACCCCGTCGAACGTGAGGCGCGCACCGGCGAGCGCCGGGGCGGGGGCGGTCCCGACGGGCGGCAGCGGCTCGTCGAGCACCTCGAACGCCTGGTTGGCCGCCGCGATGCCGTCGGTCGAGGCGTGGAAGTGCATGCCGACCTGGCGCAGCGGCAGGTAGACCTCGGGGGCGAGGATCAGGACGGCGATCGCGGGCTCGAGCCCGACCTCGCCGTACACGAGCCGCAGCCCGATGCCGACCGCGACGAGCGCGACCGACAGCGTCGTGAGCAGCTCGAGGACCATGCCGGACAGGAACGCGACGCGCAGCGTCCCCATGGTGGCGCGGCGGTTGGCGTCGCCGAGCGCCCGGACGCGCTTCTCGGGCCCGTGCTCACGGCCGAACGCGCGCAGGGTCGGGAGCCCGGCCAGCAGGTCGAGGACCTGCGACCCGAGCCGCTGCATGACCTTGAGGCGACGCTCGGACGTCCCGGCCGTGAGCTGCCCGACGAGGATCATGAAGAGCGGGACGAGGGGGATCGTGACCGCGATGATGATCGCGGAGATCCAGTCGAGACCCAGCACCACGGCGAGCGTCGCGGGCGTGACGGTCGCCGCGAGCAGGAGCTGGGGGAGATAGCGGACCATGTAGGGCTCGAGGTCGTCGAGCCCGCGCGTCGCGAGCGTCGCGACGGCGGGCCCGCGGCCGGTCGCCAGCCAGCGGGGCCCGAGGGCCACCGCATGGCTGACGACCTGCTCGCGGAGCTCCGCGACGGTCTTGGTCGCGGCCTTGAGCGCGAACCGTTCCTGCGCCCACGCGACCCCGGCGCGCACCACGACGACCGCGGCGAGCCACGTGAGGGGGGTGGCGACGTCGGGCAGCGTGAGGTTGCCCTGGATCGCGGGGGCGAGGACGCTCGCGATGAGCAGCGCCTGTGCCACGACGAGCCCGGCCGTGACGAGGCCGAGCACCGCCGTGAGCACGACGTACCCGCGGGCCGCCCGCGCCTGGCGCAGGAGCCGTGGATCGAGGGGCTTCACGCGGAGGTGCTGCCGGTGCCGTCGTTCGTCCGGCCCGACGACGCCGCGTCCGTCCCCGAGGCCTTGTCCCCCGTGGCGGGGGTCAGGTCCAGGTTCTTGGCGCCGCCCGAGGACGGCCCGCCGAACGCGGAGTCCTTGAGCTTCTTGAGCGAGAGGCCGATGGGCGGCGGGATGTCCTTGGTCGACAGGCGACGGCGGAACACCCAGTACGTCCACGACTGGTAGACCAGCACGAGCGGGACCAGGAACACGGCGACCCAGGTCATGACGGTCAGGGTGTACTGCGTCGAGGACGCGTTCTCGATGGTCAGCGAGTTCGCGGGGTCGAGCGCCGGCATCACGTCGGGGTACATCGACCCGAAGATCAGCACGGTCGCGGAGAGGATCGCGAGCGCGGAGAACAGGAACGCCCAGCCCTCGCGGGCCTTGGCGTTGGCGAGCACGACCCCCACCAGGGAGAGGGCCGCGACCACGACCACGGCCCACGTCCACGGCACCGAGTAGGCGACCTGGGCCCACACGGCCCAGCCGCCGGCCACGACCACCGAGGCGACCGAGAACCAGCCGGCCAGGCGGCGGGCCTTGACCCGGACCTCGCCGTCCGTCTTGAGGGCGATGAACACGGCGCCGTGCATGAGGAAGAGGAGCACGGTCGTGAGGCCGCCGAGGAGGGCGAACGGGCTGAGCAGGGCCCAGAAGCCGCCGACGTACTGGTGTGCCGCGTCGAGCTCGACGCCGCGCACGAGGTTGGCGAACGCGACTCCCCACAGGATCGCGGGGATCCACGAGCCGAAGACGATCGCCTGGTCGCAGCGTGCACGCCACCGGTCGTCGTTGATCTTGCCGCGGTACTCGAACGCGACGCCGCGCACGATGAGCGCGAGCAGGATCAGGAAGAGCGGGATGTAGAACCCGGAGAAGAGCGTGGCGTACCACTCGGGAAAGGCCGCGAACGTCGCACCACCGGCGGTGATGAGCCAGACCTCGTTGCCGTCCCAGACCGGGCCGATCGTGTTGATGATGAGCCGACGCTCGGTGTCCTTCTTCGCCTTGTCCTTGCTGCGGGACAGGATCGGCAGGAGCATGCCCACGCCGAAGTCGAAGCCTTCGAGGACCAGGTAGCCGATCCACAGGATCGCGATGAGCACGAACCAGAGAATGGTGAGTTCCATGAGTACTGGGTCTCCTTGAGCCGTCAGAGCGCGTCAGTACGCGAAGGACAGGGGGCGGTCGGACTCGTCGGCCGAGTCCGGGTCGTCGGGGTCGCCCTTGGCGCGCGCCTCGGGGGAGTCGTCGTGCACGATCTCGGGGACGCCCTCGACCGAGTAGCGGTGGATGAGCTTGAACCAGACGACCGCGAGGGCTCCGTAGACGAGCGTGAAGACGATCATCGAGGTCAGGACGACGCCGGGGCTCACGACGGTCGACACGCCGCGCTCGGTGAGCAGGCGGATCGAGTCGATCCCGGACGGGTTCGGGGCGACCACCCAGGGCTGGCGTCCGGTCTCGGTGAAGATCCAGCCGAACGAGGACGCGATGAACGGCATGGGGATCGCCCAGATGCCGACGCGGGCGAACCACTTGTTGTCCGTGACCCGGCCCTTGCGGGTCAGCCACAGCGCCATGACGGACAGGGCGATCGACCCGACCGCGAAGCCGATCATGAGGCGGAAGCTCCAGTAGGTCAGCGCCAGGTTGGGGGAGTAGTTGACGGGCTCGCCGTCCGCGGTGACGTCGCCGTAGCGCTCGGTCATGTTCTGCTGGACCTCGTCGACGCCGGGCAGGGGGGCGCTGAAGCTGCCCTCGGCCAGGTAGGAGGTCAGGCCCGGGATCTCGAGGATGTGGTTGACGCCCTCGCACGAGTCGGACAGGTCGCCGATCGCGAGGATCGAGAACGGCGCGCCGTCGGGGGAGCTCTCGCACAGGGCCTCGGCCGCGGCCATCTTCATGGGCTGCTGCTGGAACATGAGCTTGGCCTGGAAGTCACCGCTCACCGCGACACCGAGCCCGCCGACGATCATCGCGATGACGCCCAGCGTGATGGCCGGGCGGTAGACGTTGCGGGCGAGCTCGACGTTCTCGGCCTTCTTGGTGCGCACGAGGCGCACCATCCACCAGGCCGCGATGCCGGCGACGAAGGTGCCCGCGGTGAGGAAGGCGGCGGTGATGGTGTGCGGGAACGCGGCCCACAGCGTGTTGTTGGTGAGCACGGCGCCGATGTCGTTCATCTCGGCGCGGCCCGTCTCGGGGTTGTAGATGGTCCCGACGGGGTGCTGCATCCACGAGTTGGCCGCGAGGATGAAGAACGCGGAGAGGTTCACGGCGATCGCGACGGCCCAGATGCACGCGAGGTGCACCTTCTTGGACAGGCGGTCCCAGCCGAAGATCCACAGACCCAGGAACGTCGACTCGATGAAGAACGCGGCGAGCGCCTCCATGGCGAGCGGGGCACCGAAGACGTCTCCGACGAAGCGCGAGTACTCGCTCCAGTTCATCCCGAACTGGAACTCCTGCACGATCCCGGTCACCACGCCGATCGCGAAGTTGATCAGGAGGAGCTTGCCGAAGAACTTGGTGAGCTTGAGCCACCGCTCGTTCCCCGTGCGCACCCATGCGGTCTGCATGATGGCGACGAGAGGAGCGAGCCCGATCGTCAACGGCACGAAGATGAAGTGGTAGACGGTCGTGATGGCGAACTGCCACCTCGCGAGATCGAGGACGTCCACAAACGCTCCTGGGGGGTTCCTGGGGGCTACCGGGGGATCCTGAGGGGTGTCTCAGGGCAGGGTCAGCGTTCCTACTGCCGACGCTATGACCAATCTGCACCATCGGCGAGGGGAGGAAGCGCCAAAACTCTCGGGAAACGACAGTTTGTGAGAACCTTCACAAGGTCCGAGTCGGGACCTTGGTCCTCTGGACGACACGGGCGACGGACCTGTAGATGCCCATCTGATCGACGTCGGCTGTGCGATACTTGACCCAGCACGGGGGACCACATCTCCCCTGCGCCCAGTACGTGCTCGACGCAACCGCAGTCCGCGGCTCGCGGAGCGCCGCCGAACGGGATGAATGGCCCGGACGGCGAAGCGCCCCCCGCCGCCCGCCCTTGCCCGAGCCGCCACCGCCGACTTCCGTCGCGGGGACGACAGCGCTGCGATGCGCACGTCCCGAGCGACGACAACCGCCCGAACGGGCCGCACGATGTGGGACGGACCTTCGGGGTACCAGGAGCGCATCGCGTGACCCTCGACAACACCCCTGACTCGACGAGCTCGACGGCCGGCCAGGACGCAGCACCCGCCAAGAAGCCGGCCCGACGACGGGTCACCAGGACCGCGGCAGCGCCCGGTTCCGCCGAGGCCGCCGCCCAGGCGGCCGCGGTCCAGATCTCCCTCCCCGCCGTGAAGGCTCCCACCCAGCCCGCAGCCGTCAACCCTGAGGCGCCCACGGGCTCGCTCGGGATCGAGCTCCCGACCGCCGAGGCCGCCCCGCGCCGCTCGCGCCGCGTCGTGCGCCCGACGACGACTCCCGCCTCGGCGCCGACGGCTGCCGACGCCGCGCCCGTCACGAGCACCTCGACGAGCCAGCCCGACACCTCCTCCGCGAACGCCACCGCCGCGCGCAAGGCATCCACCGGTGCTGTCGCCCAGGCGCCCGCCCAGGACGCCCCGGCCGAGGCACCCCGACGCGGCGGGAAGCGCGGCGCAGCAGCACGTGCCGCCGCCGACGCCCCCGTCCTCGACGTGCTCTCCGAGCTCGGGCTCAAGCCCGCCGCCGAGCAGGACGCCCCGGTCGAGAAGCCCGTCCGGGCCCGTCGTTCCCGCAAGGCAGCGACGGAGACCACCGAGCCCGCCGCAGCAGCGGACGCCGCCGCACCGGTCGTCGAGGCGACCACGGCAGCCCCTGTCGCCGAGGCGACCCCCACCGCAGGAGAGCCGGTCGCCCCGGCGACGACGCGCCGTCGGGCCACGCGGTCCGCCGCGGCGCAGACCGCCGCGCCCACGGTCGAGACCACCGAGGCGCCTGCCGAGGCTCCCGTCGAGAAGGCCCCCGCCGCCAAGCGCCGCCGCGCGACCTCGAAGGCACCGGTCGAGGAGACCGCTCCCGTCGTCGAGGCGCCCGCTGAGCCCGTCGCGCCCGCCGCGCCCAAGGTCCGCTCGCGTCGCGTGAACAAGGTCAGCAAGGACGCAGCCGCTGCGGTGGAGGCCCAGGCCCCCGCCGCCGAGCAGACGCCGAGCGCATCGCCCGCATCGACCGGTGGCGGTTCCGCGACCCCGCGACTGGCGACGACCGCGCTCCTGTTCCAGGCGCCGGACCCTGCTGCCGCACCGCGCCGCTCGCGGCGCGTCGTGCGCCCCACCACGTCGCCCACCGACGCCATGCCGAGCTTCGCCACGCCCGGGACGCGCGCCGTCGAGGAGACGCCCGCGCGCGTCGAGTCCTCCGCCCCCCAGGCGCCCGCCACGCAGGCGCAGCGGGCACCGGAGGCATCCGCCGCGCAGGCACCTGCCGCGCAGGCACCTGCCGAGCAGACCCAAACCGAGCAGACCGAGCAGCGTGAGGCCCCCGCCCGCACGCGCGGCGGTCGTGGCCGGTCGGCCCGCCGCGGCGCGGGCGCGCCGTCGACGTCCGGGACGACCGCTGCCCAGGTCCCCGCAGCCCCCGCACCCCCCGCGGCAGAGCCGGCCCCGCAGCAGGCGGTCGAGGTCGACGTCGTGCTCGCGGGTGCGGACCTCGCCGCGGTCGAGGAGATCGAGCTGATCGAGGCCGAGCTCGTCGCCGAGGGTGTCGAGATCCCCGCCGACGCGTTCGAGCTCGACGACCTCGAGATCGTCACCGAGACCGACGACGAGCCGGCCTCCGCCGAGGACGACGACCAGGGCGCGCCGCGCCGTCGTCGGCGCCGTGGGGGGCGTGGCCGCCGCTCGCGCGGAGACTCGCGCGCCGACGGCGACGAGTACGGCGACGACGAGTCGGACGACCGGTCGGAGCAGTCCTCGGCCGTCTCGTCCGAGGGCGAGCCGGGCGAGGCAGGCGCCCACGTCGGTGACACCGTCGCCGACCAGCAGGACGACCACACGGACGAGCACGACGGCGAGGAGGGCTCGGGATCGAGCCGTCGCCGCCGCCGTCGCCGCCGTGGCGGACGGGCCGAGGGTGGCGAGAGCGCCGGGGTCTCGACCTCCATGTCGTCCACCCGCACCCGTACGCGCGAGCGCAGCGGCAGCACGTCCTCGGACGAGGTGACCGCGCTCAAGGGCTCGACGCGCCTCGAGGCCAAGCGTCAGCGCCGCCGTGAGGGCCGTGACGCCGGTCGCCGCCGCCAGATCATCACCGAGGCAGAGTTCCTCGCACGCCGCGAGTCCGTCGAGCGCTCCATGATCGTGCGCGAGAAGAACGGCCGCACGCAGATCGCGGTGCTCGAGGACGGCGTGCTCGTCGAGCACTACGTCTCGCAGCAGTCGCAGGTCTCGATGGCCGGGAACGTCTACCTGGGCCGCGTCCAGAACGTCCTGCCGTCCATGGAGGCCGCGTTCATCGACGTCGGCAAGGGTCGCAACGCCGTCCTGTACGCCGGCGAGGTCAACTGGGACGCCGTGGGCCTCGACGGGCAGCCGCGTCGCATCGAGCAGGCGCTCAAGTCGGGCGACTCCGTGCTGGTCCAGGTCACCAAGGACCCGATCGGCCACAAGGGTGCGCGCCTGACGTCGCAGATCACGCTCGCGGGCCGCTACCTCGTGTTCGTCCCCGGCGGCGGCATGACCGGCATCTCGCGCAAGCTCCCGGACACCGAGCGTGCCCGGCTCAAGAAGATCCTGCGCGAGGTCGTCCCCGAGGGCTCGGGCGTGATCGTGCGCACGGCCGCCGAGGGTGCGAGCGAGGACGAGCTGCGCGCCGACGTCGAGCGTCTGCAGAGCCAGTGGGAGGCGATCGAGAAGAAGGCGAAGTCGGTCTCCGCCCCGGCGCTGCTCCAGGGCGAGCCGGACCTCGCGATCCGCGTCGTCCGCGACATCTTCAACGACGACTTCAGCTCGCTCGTCGTCTCGGGCGACAACGCCTGGAACGAGATCTCGAGCTACGTCGCCGAGCTCGCGCCCGACCTCAAGGAGCGCGTCTCGCGCTGGACGTCGGAGAAGGACGCCTTCTCGGCGCACCGCGTCGACGAGCAGCTCGCCAAGGGCATGGACCGCAAGGTCTGGCTGCCCTCGGGTGGTTCGCTCGTGATCGACCGCACCGAGGCCATGACGGTCGTCGACGTCAACACGGGCAAGTTCACCGGTTCCGGTGGCACGCTCGAGGAGACCGTGACGCGCAACAACCTCGAGGCCGCCGAGGAGATCGTCCGCCAGCTGCGCCTGCGCGACATCGGCGGCATCATCGTCATCGACTTCATCGACATGGTGCTCGAGTCCAACCGTGACCTGGTGCTGCGTCGCCTGGTCGAGTGCCTGGGCCGTGACCGCACCAAGCACCAGGTCGCCGAGGTCACCTCGCTCGGCCTGGTCCAGATGACCCGCAAGCGCGTGGGCCAGGGCCTGGTCGAGGCGTTCAGCGAGACGTGCGACCACTGCAACGGTCGTGGCTTCATCGTGCACACCGACCCGATCGAGAAGTCGGGCGGCTCGAACAACGGCGGTGGTCACCAGCACGCCCCGGCTCCTGCCGCAGCGCCGGAGGAGCCCGCCGAGTCGGAGGGCTCGCGCTCCCGGTCGCGCCGCAAGCGCTCGACCAAGGAGACGGCTCCGGCTGCGGCTCCCGCGGTCCCGGTGCTGCCCGAGGTCACGTCGGAGGCGCGCGAGGCCGTCAAGGCCACGCTCGCCACGATCGCGGCCGCGGCGGCCCACGCCCACGACCACGAGCACGACGGCGTCGTGCCGGTCGAGGAGTCCGTCGTCGCCGAGGCGTCGGTCACCGAGACCACCGAGACTGCGACCACCGCGGACGCGACCGCCGAGGCGGCCGACACCGAGGCAGTCGGCATCGAGACCACGCTGACGGACGTCGAGTCCACGGAGGGCGCCCCGGAGGTCGCCGACGACCAGGACTCGTTTCCGGTCGAGCAGGCCGCCGCTCACGAGGCGGCTGCTGGGGAGGCTGCGCCGTCGGCTGACGTGACCGACGAGGCGGCCCCCGAGGGCTCCGAGCAGGACGTCGACTGACGCCCCCTGGACCACCGATGACGGCGAGGGATCCGCAGGTGCCGGTCTACGGCGTCGGGCATGCTGCCCGGCTCCGGGGCTGGCGTCCCGCGGACCTCGCCGTCTTCCGTGAGTGGCTGCGCCCCCACCACGAGTGGCACGAGTGGGACGGGCCGTACTATCCCGTGCCCGACGACGCGCAGGCTGACGCGCGCGTCGCCGCCCTCGCACGGACGCCGCCCGGCGTCGTGGACGGCCTGCCACCCCGCTCGGCCGTGATCGCGGACGTCGACGACCAGCTCGTCGGGACCGTCTCCTGGTACTGGGAGTCGCAGGAGACCGCGTGGGCCCGCATGGGCATCGGCGTCTACGACCCGGCCGTGCGCGGACGGGGGATCGGTCGCGAAGCGCTCGCGCTGTGGACCACGTACCTGTTCTCGGTCACCGACTGGGCGCGGCTGGACTTCGCGACCTGGTCCGGCAACGCACCGATGCTGGGCGTCGGCCGACGCCTCGGCTTCGTCGAGGAGGGCCGCTTCCGCGACGCGCGCGTCGTGCGTGGGCTGCGGTACGACGCGGTCGTCATGGGCGTGCTGCGCGCCGAGTGGGACGCGCGCGACTGAGCCCGGGACGCTCCGTGCGGACCCTCCGCGGTCCTCGGCGCATGGTCTACTGGCTGCGTGGACGACGTGAGGCGAGGCCGGGTCGAGGTCATCAGCGGGCCGATGTTCGCAGGCAAGACCGAGGAGCTGCTACGGCGCGTGCGCCGGGCGCAGATCGCGGGACGCCGTGTCGAGGTCGTGCACCATGCGCTCGACGACCGGCGCGGCGAGGGCGTCGTCAGCTCGCACTCGGGCCTCGACCTCCCCTCGCGCGCCGCGACGTCCGCCACGGAGATCCTCGACCTGATCGACCCCGCCGTGGAGTTCGTCGCGGTCGACGAGGCGCAGTTCTTCGGTCCCGACCTGCTCGACGTCGTGCAGCACGCGGCCGACGCGGGTCTCGTGATGATCGTCGCGGGGCTCGACGTGACGTTCGACGGGCGGCCCTTCGACCCGATCCCGGCGCTCGGTGCGCTGGCCGAGCGCGCCGACCGGCTCACGGCCGTCTGCACGGTCTGCGGCGAGGACGCCCCCTTCCACGAGCGCGTCGTCGTCGGCCGTGGCGACGACGGACGTGGCGACGCCCTCACGGCGGGGGCCGAGCACGTCGGCGGCGTCGAGTCCTACCAGGCGCGGTGCCGGGTCCACTTCTCGGCGGCGCGCTGGCGGGCGGGCGCCGAGGTCACGACCCGATGAGGGGCACGAAGCTGTAGGTCCCGTGCCTGCTCGTCACGGTGCCCGTCAGGTGCTGCTCCACGAGGACCAGGACGTGCTGCACCGGGATCACCAGCCGCCCGCCGATCGAGAGCTGGTCGACGAGCTCCTGCGGCAGGACCTGGGCCGCCGCGGAGACCAGGATGCGGTCGTAGCCGCCCATGGTCGGACGGCCGAGCACGCCCCGCTCGGCGACCTCGATCCGGGCCCACGACATGGGGTAGGTCGCGAGGTTCGCCGCCCCCCACTCCGCGAGGTCCGGGTCGATCTCGACCCCTACGACGCTCCCGCTCGACCCGACCAGGTGGGCGAGCAGCGCCGTCGTCCACCCCGAGCCGGACCCTACGTCCAGGACGCGCGCGCCCCGCGGCACCTGGAGGAGGCGCAGCGTGTCGGCGACCGTCCGGGGCTGCGAGTTCGTCTGGCCGTGACCGATCGGCAGCGGCCGGTCGTCACGGGCGTACGGGCGCTGGTTGCGCGGCAGGAAGCGCCGCCGGTCGATCGCCGACATCGCCGCCGAGACCTCGTGCGCGTAGATGGCCTGGGTTCTCCGACCGTTCGGCACTGGGGATCGCCTCCTCGGGACCTCCTCCCAGAGTAGGACGGGCGCGTGCGGGCCGCCGCGTGATCGGGGACCTGCGCGAGGCACCCGCGTGGCGTAGGGTCCGGCGCATGACGAGACGGACGGAGCGGTCCACGGCGACCGCGGACGGTGTGCGGACCCTCGCGCGTGCGGTCGCGGTGGGGGCGGCGGCCGTGGCCGTCCTCGCGGGCTGCGGGCTGGGGGAACCGCAGCGGGTGCGGGTCGAGTGGGTGCTCCTCGCGCAGGACGGGACCGACCTGGAGGTCGCGGTCTTCGCCGGGGGCAGCACGTGCATCGACGTCGACGAGGTCGAGGTGGACGAGAGCGCGGAGACCGTCGAGGTGCGAGCCTTCGTCCAGCGGACCAGGGGAGCGTGCAGCGAGGACTTCGGGGTCCGGCCCACGACGGTCGCGCTCGACGAGCCGCTCGGAGACCGGGAGCTCGTCGGGTGCGCCGGGGACGCGGTCCAGGTCAAGGGGTGGAACCTGGCGGCCGACGCCGACTGCACCGAGACGAAGCCGGGACTGGTGCCCGGGGCGATCGAGGTTCCGGTCGGCTGACCGGGACGAGAGGGGTGCGCGAGGCGGGACTCGAACCCGCACGTCCGAAGACACCAGGACCTAAACCTGGCGCGGCTGCCAATTACGCCACTCGCGCGCCCGCACAGTCTACGGGCGCGCGAGGGGTGCACCGGTCGGCGGCTCGCAGGCCGGGCGACCTACTTCTTGGGGTCGATCCCCAGGTCGCGGCGCAGCTTGGCCACGTGGCCCGTCGCCTTGACGTTGTACTGCGCGAGCGCGACCTTGCCGTCGGGGTCGACGACGACGGTCGAGCGGATCACGCCCGTCACGGTCTTGCCGTAGAGCTTCTTCTCGCCCCACGCCCCGTAGGCCTCGAGCGTCTGCCTGGACTCGTCGGACGCGAGCGGGAACGTCAGCGACTCCTCCTCGGCGAACTTCACGAGCTTGGGCAGCGCGTCGGGCGAGATGCCGACGACCTTGTAGCCCGCGCCCTGGAGCGACGCGAGCGAGTCGCGGAAGTCGCACGCCTCCTTGGTGCAGCCGGGCGTCGAGGCTGCGGGGTAGAAGTAGACGATGACCGAGCTGCCGCGCAGGTCGGACAGCGTCACCGAGCCGCCGTCGGCGGTCGGGAGGGTGAAGTCGGGGGCGTCGTCGCCGACGGCAAGTCGCGTGCTCATGGAACTCCTCGTGGTGCGTTCGCGGTTCACACCGAGCCTAGAGGACACCGGTAGCGTGGGGACCGTGAGCACGACACCCCCCACCCCGCACGACGCCCCTTCTCCGCCCGCACGGCCCGAGCCGGCCGCAGACCCGGCCATCGCCTCCCGGAAGAAGTCCTCCGCGACGCGCGCGACGCCGTCGGGCAGCGAGCCCGAGCGCCTGCCGCTGCGCATGCTGCACGACCGCCTCCTGGTCCTGCCCGAGGTCGACTCGTCCGAGCGGCAGTCGTCGGCAGGGCTCGTGATCCCCGCGACGGCCGTCGGGCCCAAGCGGCTCGCGTGGGCGCAGGTGGTCGCGACGGGCGAGAACGTGCGGCACGTGGGCCGGGGCGACCGCGTGCTGTTCGACCCCGAGGAGCGCGCAGAGGTCGAGCTGAACGGCAAGAGCTTCGTGCTGCTGCGCGAGAAGGACGTCAGCGCGGTCTCGCAGCCCGAGGAGACGAGCGGCAAGACCGGGCTGTACCTGTAGCCCCGACCTCAGGCAGCTTGTCGTGCAGGTCACAGCCTCGTCCGGCCCCCTGATTTGTCTCCGGGGGGCCGGTTCAGTAGTGTTTCTTCTCGCGCGCCATTAGCTCAATTGGCAGAGCAGCTGACTCTTAATCAGCGGGTTCATGGTTCGAGTCCATGATGGCGCACCACGATCGCGGCCCCGGAGACGGGGCCGTCGTGACGTCCGCACCGGCGGGCGGGCGGTACCGCACGACCAGCTCCACCACGCGCCATTAGCTCAATTGGCAGAGCAGCTGACTCTTAATCAGCGGGTTCATGGTTCGAGTCCATGATGGCGCACCACCACGAAGGCCCCTCACCTGCGCAGACGCGGGGGAGGGGCCTTCGCCGTCCCCGGCGCACGACCCGCGAGACGCGCTTCACAACCCACCGCCCCAGGGGCTATGGTCGCCCGTGTGAACCTGCTCACCGCACACACCTGGTGGCCCGACCGCTGACGGTCGGACGCTGTGGCGTGCTGACCGAGCCCGACGACGGGCGGTCCAGCAGGTCTCCCGGAGTGGATCGCCCGGAACGTGCCCCCTGCACGTGCCCATCCACGAAGGAGAGAGTTCCTTGTCGACGTCCCCCCTCCCCGCCTCGGCGCCCCCGGCGCCCGCCGCCCCGACCGCTCGCTCGCTCGAGCCGCTCGGCGTCGAGGTCCCCTCCACCGTCCCGACGCACTGGTACAACCTGAACGCAGACCTGCCGGAGCCTGTCCCGCCGCACCTGCACCCGGGAACGCTCGAGCCGCTCGTGCCCGCCGACCTGGCGCCGCTGTTCCCCCTGGCGCTGATCGAGCAGGAGGTGAGCACCGAGCGCTACATCGAGATCCCGCAGACGATCCGTGAGATCTACGCGATGTGGAGGCCGGCGCCGCTCATCCGCGCGCACCGCCTCGAGCGCGCTCTCGGCACGCCCGCCCGCATCTACTACAAGTACGAGGGCGTGAGCCCTGTCGGGTCGCACAAGCCCAACACGGCGATCGCGCAGGCGTACTACAACGCGATGGAGGGCACGACGCGGCTCACGACCGAGACGGGCGCCGGGCAGTGGGGGGCGTCGCTCTCGATGGCGGCGGCGCTGCTCGGGCTCACGTGCGAGGTGTGGCAGGTGCGTGCGTCGTACGAGTCCAAGCCGTACCGGCGCTTCCAGATGGAGGCCTACGGGGGCGTGTGCCACTCGTCGCCCTCGGAGCTGACGGCGTCGGGGCGCGCGATCCTCGCGAGCGACCCGGACACCACGGGCTCGCTCGGCATGGCGATCAGCGAGGCCGTCGAGGTCGCGGCGCAGGACCCGCAGGCGCACTACTCGCTGGGCAGCGTGCTCAACCACGTGATGCTGCACCAGACGGTCATCGGTCAGGAGGCCCTGGTCCAGCTCGAGGAGGCGGGGGAGACGAGCGCGGACGTCGTGTTCGGCTGTGCGGGCGGCGGGTCGAACCTCGCGGGGCTCACGTTCCCGTTCCTGGGGCGCAACCTGCGCGAGGGAACGTCGACCCGGCTCGTCGCGTGCGAGCCCGCGGCGTGCCCGTCGCTCACGCAGGGCGAGTACCGCTACGACCACGGTGACGTCGCGGGGCTCACGCCGCTGCTCAAGATGCACACGTTGGGCAAGGACTTCGTCCCGCCGGCGATCCACGCGGGTGGCCTGCGCTACCACGGCATGTCGCCCATGGTGTCGCACGCCGTGAACCTGGGCCTCATGGACGCGGTCGCGATCGACCAGGACGAGGCGTTCCGGGCGGGGCTCGAGTTCGCCCGGTCGGAGGGCATCCTCCCGGCGCCCGAGTCGACGCACGCGGTCGCGGCAGCCATGGCGTACGCGCGCACGGTCACGGAGCCCGAGGTCGTGGTCATCGGTCTGTCCGGCAACGGGCAGCTCGACCTGCCGGCGTACGCGCAGTACGTCTGACGCTCCGTGGGAGAGGGTCTCGGGTGCCCGCCTAGACTGGGCGGGTGCCCGAGACCCTCTCCGAGGCCCGCGAGCAGGGCTTCCGTACCGACATCGTGTCCTTCGTCCGCCGCAGCGGCCGCCTCAACACCCGCCAGCAGCGCGCCTGGGACGACCACGCCGAGCAGTTCGTCCTGGACGTGCCTCGGGCCGTGGCCCGCACCTCGGTCGACCCGGCGTACGTGCTCGACGTCGCAGCGACGTTCGGGCGCTCGGCTCCCCTCGTGGTGGAGGTCGGGTCGGGGCTGGGGGAGGCCGTGGTCACCGCCGCCGAGGCCACGCCCGAGCGTGACTTCCTGGCCGTCGAGGTCTACACGCCGGGACTCGCGCAGACGGTGCTCCGTGCGACGCAGCGCGGGCTGACGAACCTGCGCCTGGTGCAGGCCAACGCGGCCGAGGTGCTCACGACGGCCCTGCCCGAGGGGTCGGTCGACGAGCTCTGGGTCTTCTTCCCCGACCCGTGGCACAAGGCCCGCCACCACAAGCGCCGTCTCGTGACACCCGAGCTAGCGGAGCTCGCCGCACGCGTGATCCGTCCCGGGGGGACGTGGCGGCTCGCGACGGACTGGGCCGAGTACGCGGACCAGATGCTCGAGGTCGTCGGGGCGAACCCGTCGTTCGTGAACGTCCACGGGGTCGGTGCGGTCGCGCCGCGCTTCGAGGGGCGTGTGCTCACGAGCTTCGAGAACAAGGGCCGTGCGGCGGGCCGGGTCATCACGGACCTGGAGCTCCGCCGGGTCTGAGCGAGGTCGCGCGGAGCCTCCGCCGCCGACACGCCCGGATCGGGTGTTTGGCGACAAGAGTGATGTACGGCACATTGGCGGAGCGGGTGAAAAACGTCGCCCGGGTCACGCGACGCCGCGTGACACACGCATGAGCCAACGGAGGCATCATGACCGACATCTCGACGGACGATCCCGTCGCGGAGACCGACTACCAGCGGGTCCAACGTTCCCCCGAGTTCCAGGACCTGCGCCGCAGGTTCCGTCTGTTCGTCTTCCCCGTCACGGCATTGTTCCTGGTCTGGTACCTGGTGTACGTCCTGCTCGCGGACTACGCGCACGACTTCATGAGCATCCGGGTGTCGGGCAACATCACGGTCGGTCTGCTGTTCGGGCTGGGCCAGTTCGTCTCGACGTTCGCGATCACCATGATCTACGCGCGCTGGGCGAACAAGCGGTTCGACCCGGTCGCCGACGACATGCGTCGCCAGATCGAGGGGGAGGACCAGTGAGGGGGGCGCTGGGGGCGGAGCCGCCCGTCGTGACCCTGGCCGCGGAGGCCTCTGACGTCGGCAACCCGTGGATCAACATCGGGATCTTCGCGGCCTTCGTCGCGGTGACCATGGTGATCGTGCTGCGCGCCTCGAAGCAGAACCGGTCCGCCGCGGACTTCTACGCGGGCGGGCGCAACTTCACGGGCCCGCAGAACGGTACGGCGATCGCGGGCGACTACCTGTCGGCCGCGAGCTTCCTGGGCATCTGCGGAGCCATCGCGATCAACGGCTACGACGGGTTCCTCTACTCGATCGGCTTCCTCGTGGCGTGGCTCGTGGCGCTTCTGCTCGTGGCCGAGCTGCTGCGCAACACGGGCAAGTTCACGATGGCCGACGTCCTGAGCTTCCGCCTGCGTCAGCGACCGGTGCGCATGGCGGCGGCGCTCGCGACGCTCATGGTCGTGTTCTTCTACCTGCTGGCCCAGATGGCGGGGGCGGGCGGCCTGGTCGCCCTGCTGCTCGGCATCTCGTCGACCGCTGGGCAGTCCGTCGTCATCGCGATCGTCGGCGTCCTGATGATCGCGTACGTGATGATCGGCGGCATGAAGGGCACCACGTGGGTGCAGATCATCAAGGCGGTCCTGCTGATCGCGGGTGCCGGGATCATGACGTTCTGGGTGCTCGCGAAGTTCGGCTTCAACCTGTCGGACCTGTTCCAGGGTGCGATCGACAAGGCGGGGCCGGGCGGTGAGGCTCTCATCGAGCCGGGCAAGCAGTACGGGGCGACCCCCATGTCGCAGCTCAACTTCCTGTCGCTCGCGCTGGCCCTGGTGCTCGGCACCGCGGGCCTGCCGCACGTCCTGACCCGTTTCTACACGGTGCCGACGGGCAAGGAGGCGCGCCGCAGCGTGGTCTGGGCCATCTGGCTCATCGGCATCTTCTACCTGTTCACGCTCGTGCTGGGCTACGGGGCGGGCGCGCTCGTGGGCCCCGAGGCGATCTCGTCGGCTCCTGGCGGCGTGAACTCCGCGGCGCTCCTGCTCGCGTACGAGCTGGGCGGCGAGATCCTGCTGGGCATCATCTCGGCGGTCGCGTTCGCGACGATCCTCGCGGTGGTCGCGGGGCTGACGATCACGGCCGCGACGAGCTTCGCGCACGACATCTACGCGAACGTCATCAAGAAGGGCGAGGTCAAGCCCGACGGCGAGGTCAAGGTCGCGCGCCTCACGGTGCTCGTGATCGGCGTGCTCGCGATCGTGGGCGGCATCTTCGCGCAGGGCCAGAACATCGCGTTCCTCGTGGCGCTGGCCTTCGCGGTCGCGGCGAGCGCGAACCTGCCGACCATCATCTACTCGCTGTTCTGGAAGCGGTTCAACACGTCGGGCGCGCTGTGGAGCATGTACGGGGGACTGGTCTCGTGCCTCGTGCTCATCGCGTTCTCGCCCGTCGTCTCGGGCAAGGTGGACCCGGTCACGGGCGCGAGCCTGTCGATGATCAAGGACACGAGCATCGACTTCGCGATCATCCCGCTCGAGAACCCGGGCCTGATCTCGATCCCGCTCGCGTTCCTCCTGGGTGTCCTGGGGACGTTCCTGAGCAAGGAGACGTCGCACCCGGAGAAGTTCGCCGAGATGGAGGTCCGTTCGCTCACGGGCGCGGGCTCGGAGAAGGCGGTCGTGCACTAGGGGCGTGCGCGCCGGGTGTGCAGCTCGGGTGTCGCGGACTCCCGCGGACAGCCCGAGCTGCACGCTCGGCGAGGCCCGGTAATGCGCTCGCGTCCGGCCTGCCGCACGTCCTAGGGTCCGTGGCATGCTCCCTGAGACGTCCCTGCCCGACGGCGCCGCTCACCTCGGCGCGTCCGCTCCCGTCCTCGTCGTCACCGGCGCCATGGCCTCCGGGAAGTCGACGGTCGCGCAGGCTCTGGCCGGCTCCTTCCCCCTCGCGGCGCACGTGCGCGGTGACATGTTCCGCCGCTTCGTCGTGAGCGGGCAGGCGTCGATGGACCCGCCGCTCTCAGCCCGCGCCCGCGCCCAGCTCGACCTGCGGCACGCGCTCGCGGCCCACGCCGCCGACACCTACGCTGCCGCGGGGATCACGGCCGTGGTCCAGGACATCCTGCTGGGGCCCGACCTGGCCCGCTTCACGGCGAGCCTGCGCACCCGGCCGCGCTACGCCGTCGTGCTGGCGCCCAGCGCCGCGGCCCTCGCCGCCCGGGACGCCGCCCGGCACAAGCAGGCGTACGGCGCGTGGACGCCCGACGAGTTCGCCGCGGCCGCGCGCGAGACCCCGGGCGGCCTGCACCTCGACACGACCGGGTGGACCGTCGCGGAGACGGTCGCGCAGATCCTCGACCGCCTCGACGAGGCCCGCGTCGACGACGCGGCCTGAGGCGAGCGCCACCCCGCCCGGCAGGCGACCGCGCGAGGTGCCGCTAGGCCGGTCCGGCGCGCGTGACGGGTGTGGTCGACGTCCAGATCGGCTCCGTCGTGATGTGCGTCAGTCGCCAGCCGGCGTCGGTCCTGCGCGCCCTGAGCCGGTAGACCGCTCCGAGGGTGACGGGTCTGTCCGCCTGCGGCTCGCGTCGGGCGAACGTGGCGACCACGTTCGCCCGGACCTCTGCGTGGTCGTGTGCGAGATCGACCAGGACGTTGCCGACGAGGTGCTGGACTCCGTCCTGCGGCCGGTGGTTGCGCGCGGCCTGGGCGACGACTGCGTCGATCCCCTGCGCGGTTCCACCGGGGGTGCTGGCGTGCGCGTCCGGGACGAGCAGGTCTCGGAGCCGGTCGGTGTCGCCGTCGTCGAGCGCGGCCGTGAGCCGGGAGACGAGGCGTGCGACGTCCTCGCGGTCGAGCAGTCCGCGCAGGGCGTCGTGGTGCGTGGCGGGAAGGTGGGCGTCGTCGTGCACGGGCATGAGAGCCTCCGGGAGGTGGATAACACGGCGAATCGTTGGAGCCCCCAACGTTAACCATTGTTGGTGGTGCCCACAATAGGTTGAGCCAACAAAGCGTAGGATCGGGGGATGGAGACCGAGACCGCCCCTGAACGCCTCCGGGAGCTTCCCAGCTGGCTGCTCTCCCAGGCGGCGCTGGAGGCGTCCCGGACCGTCTCGGAGCACCTGTCCACCGTGGGGGCGCACCGCTCCCACTACGCCGTGCTCGCCGCCCTGGAGGAGTTCGGCCCGGCGAGCCAGGCCGCGCTCGGGCGCCGGTGCGGGATCGACCGGAGCGACATGGTCGCGCTGCTCGACAGACTGGCGGCCGACGGTGACGTCGAGCGCCGCCCCGACCCGTCCGATCGGCGTCGCAACGTCGTCACGCTGACCCCCAGGGGGGTGCGACGGCTCGACGAGCTCGGCGCAGCGCTCGGCGACGCGCAGGACGCCCTCCTCTCGTCGCTGCCGGGCAAGGACCGCGACATGCTGGTCGCCCTGCTGCGTGAGCTGGTCACGGGGCACGCCGCGCGCCGCTAGGGTCCCGGGCTCTGCGCCCTGGGCACCCGCCCCCACGCCCCGGCAGGCAACCGCGCGAGGTCCGGGTCACGATGGGAGGCATGAGCACCGACCCACGCACCCAGGCCACCCCGGACGAGACCTACGACGTGATCGTGATCGGTGGTGGGCCCGTCGGCGAGAACGCCGCCGACCGCGCGAGCCGCACCGGGCTGAGCGTCGCCGTGGTCGAGGCCGAGCTCGTCGGAGGGGAGTGCTCCTACTGGGCGTGCATGCCGTCCAAGGCGCTGCTGCGCCCCGGCGCCGCCCTCGCGGCCGCCCGCGCGGTCCCGGGAGTCGCGGCCGACCCGGTGCTCGACCCGGCACCGATCCTCGCGCGCCGCGACGAGATGGTCTCGCACTGGGACGACTCGGGGCAGGTCCAGTGGCTCGACGGCGCCGGGATCTCGCTCGTGCGCGGCCTGGGCCGGCTCGTCGGGTCGAAGCTCGTCGAGGTCAGCCCCGAGGATCCCGACGCCGACGTCGACGACCTCCCCGAGACCCGCCTGCTCGCCGCCCGGCACGCCGTGATCGTCGCGACGGGCAGCGTGCCCGTCCTGCCCGACACCCCGGGACTGGCCGAGACCGACCCGTGGAGCAGCCGCGAGGCCACGAGCGTCCAGGACGTCCCGACCTCGATCGTGATCCTGGGCGGGGGAGTCGTGGGCGTCGAGATGGCGACGGCGTTCCGCGACCTGGGTTCGGAGGTCACGCTGCTCTCGCGCGGACGCCTGCTCGGACGCTCGGAGCCCTTCGCGAGCGAGGCCGTCGCGGCGGGCCTGAAGAAGATCGGCGTGGACGTGCGCCTGGGCGTGAGCGTCACGGGAGCGACGTCCCTGCCCGACGGCGGCGCGCGCCTCGCGTACGACGGTCCGCAGGGCAAGGGGTCGGTCGCGGCGGCGCAGGTGCTCGTCGCGACGGGCCGCGTGCCGCGCACCGCGGACCTCGGGGTCGACGTCGTCGGGCTCGAACCGGGGAAGGCGCTCGAGGTGGACGACCAGCTCGAGGTCCAGGGCGTGGACGGCGGCTGGCTGTTCGCGTGCGGCGACGTGACGGGCCGCGTGGCGACCACGCACCAGGGGAAGTACCAGGGGCGGGTCGTGGGCGACGTGGTCGCGGCGAGGTTCGGGAGCGCAAAGCCGGGTGAGGCTGCGGCGGCCGGGGCGGCCGGTGAGACCCCCGAGCCGTGGAGCCGCTACGCCGCGACCGCCGACCACGGTGCGAAGACGCAGGTCGTGTTCTCCCGCCCCGAGGTCGCGTCGGTGGGGCTGACCGAGGCCGAGGCCAGGAAGGCAGGGCTCACGGTCAAGGCGGTGTCGTACAAGCTCGGGTCGGTGTCCGGGGCCGTGCTCGTCGCCGAGGGCTACGAGGGGACCGCGCAGATCGTGGTCGACACCGACCGGCAGGTGATCGTGGGCGCGACGTTCGTCGGTCCGGACGCGGCGGAGATGCTGCACGCCGCGACCATCGCGATCGTCGGGCAGGTGCCGCTTGCACGCTTGTGGCACGCTGTGCCCGCCTACCCGACGATCAGCGAGGTCTGGCTACGGCTGCTCGAGACCTACGGCCTGTAGCCGCGAAGGCCCCGAGCAGCCGCCTGCTCGGTCAGCCGAGCTGGCCGTCCGAGGAGAACACGAGGCCGAGCACGATCTCGCCCTGGAGAAGCGCCGACTTGGTCAGCGGCCCGCCCACGTCGAGGTTCACGAAGTTGGTGATGTTGAGCCCGTAGGTCTCCTCGAGCCCCGGCTGGCAGAAGGCGCGCTCGGGGCACTCCGGTCCCGCGCCCAGCGTGATGCCGCCGGGGCAGGCCTCGGCCAGCTCGCTGAGCGTCGACACGTCGTGCTCCTCGGCGAAGGCCGTCGTGACGGCGAACGCGTTCTGGTCCTGGGCTGCCGACGGCTCGCCGAACGTCAGGCCCTTCTGGGTGCCCAGGTCGCGCAGCGCGGTCACCGTGGTGTCGAGGTCCCCGCTCGCGAGGGGCTCGGCGTCGGGGCCGTTGATCTCCTTGTTGAGGAACTCGGTGAGCGTCCCCACGTACTCGGGGAACACGCTGAGCTGGCCCGACTCGAGCGCCGGCAGGTACGTCTCGCGCGCGTCGACCGTCTGGACCGTGACGTCGTAGCCGCCCGAGCGCAGGACCGCCGCGTAGATCTCGGCGAGCGTGGTGCTCTCGGAGAAGTTGGCCGCGCCCACGACGAGCGACGTCCCGGCCCCCGGGGTCGAGGTCGCCGCGAGGCCCTCGTCCTCGACGAACTTCTGCGCGACCTGCGAGGACGTCTGCCGGTCCACGTCGACGGCCTTGTTGAGCGCGATGAGCTTGTCGGTGTCGAGCGCTGCGGACACGGTGTCGAGCAGCTCCAGGACGGCGGGCTGGTTCGCGACCGCCGCCGCGTTGGCCGCCGGGATGATGTTGTCGACGGTCTGCAGGTGCTTGTCGTCCTCGAGGACGACGAGCGCGTCGCCCGCGACGGGCTCGCACACGGTGCCGCTCGCGGTGGACGTGGAGCCCCCGGACGCCTCGGTGCCGGAGGATCCGGCCTCGCCGCACGCCGCGAGAGCGACGACGAGGAGGGCGGAAGCGGTCAGGGTGCGGAAGGTGGTGGATCGCCGTGACATGGGTGTCAGGTGCCTCTCGGGTCGTCGTCTCGCACGGACAACCCATTCCACCCCCGGGGGAGGGCACCGGCAACCCGAGGGGTGCCTCAGCGGACGGTGCCTGCCTTGACGCGCAGCGGTGCGGGGGTCACGGCCCGCTGGACGAGTGCGAGGACCGCGTCGACGACGAGGCACAGCACCGCGATCACGACGCCCACCGCGAGGACCTGCCCGTAGCGCTGGTTGGAGAAGCCGACCCGCAGGGGGACGCCGAGCCCCCCGCCGCCGACGAACGCGGCGAGCGTGAGCACCGCGATGACCTGCACGATCGCGGTCCGCAGCCCGGCGGCGACCAACGGCACCGCGAGCGGCACCTCGACGAGCCACAGCGAGCGCTGCGAGCTCATGCCCATGCCACGGGCAGCGTCCTTGACGTCGGGGTCGACCTCGGCGACGCCCGTGTAGGCGTTGGCGAGGATGAGCGGGATCGCGAAGATCACGGCCGAGATGACTGCAGCGCGATCCCCGAACAGCCCGCCTGCCGCGAGGATCAGCAGGATCCCGAACGTCGGCAGGGCGCGCGAGGTGTTCACGACCACGATCGTCGGACCCGCGCCCTTGCCCGAGTGGCCGAGCCAGATCCCCGCGGGCAGAGCGATGAGCGCCGCCAGCAGGACCGCGATCGCGGTCATCTCCAGGTGCTCGCCCGTGCGCACGAGCAGCCCGTCGGGGCCGGTCCAGTTGAGCGGGTCGTTGAGCCACGTCAGGGCTTCCTGGACGACGTTCATGCGGTCCGCTCGCTCGCCGCTCCGGCCGCCTGCGCGACGGCCGCCTCGCTCGCGACGCGTCCCGTCGAGCGTTCCGTCGAGCCCGGCGCACGGGTCCGTGACCACGGGGTCAGGGCCCGGCCCAGGAGCAGGAGGAGCAGGTCGAGCACGACCGCCAGCAGCAGGCACAGCAGCGTCGCCGTCATGATCTGGGCGTTGTAGCTCGACCGGAAGCCGCGGAACATCAGGGTGCCCAGCCCGCCGTACCCCGCCACGAACCCGACCGTGACGAGCGCCACGGTCGAGACCGTCGCGAGACGTACCCCGGTCATGATGCTCGGCAGCGCGTTGGGGATCTCGACCGAGGTCAGCAGCCGCGTGGGACCGTAGCCCAGGCCCTTGGCCGCGTCGCGCACGTCGGGGTCGACGCCCTGCAGGCCCACCAGGATGTTGCGCACCAGGATGAGCAGGGCGTACATCACGAGACCGATGAGCACGGGCGTCCGACCGATCCCCGTGAACGGGACGAGGATCGAGAACAGTGCGAGCGAGGGGATCGTGTACATGACGCCCGTCGTGCCGAGCACGGGGACCGCGAGCCAGCGCACGCGGTGCGCGAGGGCCGCGAGCGGCAGGGCGATGACGAGCGCGATGAGCACGGCCTGGATGGTGATCGTCGTGTGCTCGACGAGCGCCTGGGAGATCTCTCCCCAGTTGTTCTGGACGTAGCTCCACGAGAACCACGGGTTGGGCGGCATGCCGTCGAACCTATCCCGAGCCACCCACCGCTCGCGCGACGGGGTGGCGCGCCAGGTAGCGTCGAGGCATGGCGAGCACCCCGACCGGCACCACCGAGGCCACCAGAGCGTTCCCGACGATCACCGACGAGGCGGCCATCGTGTTCGACGGCGTCCGCAAGGAGTACCCCAACGGGACCGTCGCCGTGGGCGACCTGTCCCTGAGCGTGCGCGAGCACGAGATGCTCGCGCTCGTCGGGCCCTCGGGCTGCGGGAAGTCCACGACGCTGCGCATGACCAACCGCCTCGTCGAACCCTCTGCCGGGCGCATCCTGCTGAGCGGCGAGGACATCACGCAGGGCGACCCCGTGGCCCTGCGGCGGCGGATCGGGTACGTGATCCAGAACGTCGGCCTCTTCCCGCACCGCACCGTCGCCCAGAACATCGCGACAGTCCCCGGGCTGCTCGGCTGGGACAAGGCGCGCACGCGCTCCCGTGTCGGCGAGCTGCTCGAGCTCGTCGGCCTGGCCCCCGACACCTACGCCAAGCGATACCCGCACGAGCTGTCGGGCGGCGAGCGCCAGCGCGTCGGCGTGGCCCGGGCGCTCGCGACCGACCCGCCGGTCCTGCTCATGGACGAGCCCTTCGGTGCCGTCGACCCCGCAGGGCGGCGTCGGCTCCAGACCGAGTTCCGGCGCATCCAGCGCGAGCTCGGGACCACCGTGCTGTTCGTGACCCATGACATCGACGAGGCCGTCCATCTTGCCGACCGCATCGCGGTCTTCAGCTTCGGCGGGCACCTCGAACAGCTCGCCGAGCCCCTGACCGTCCTGGCGCACCCCGCGAGCGACGCCGTCCGGGAGTTCATCGGGGAGGGCGCGCCGGTCCGCATGCTCGGGCTGGCCATGGTGCAGCGCGCGGACCTCGAGGGCGTGGACCTCATCTCCGCGCCCGCCCCCGACGCGATCCGCCTGGGCGCGCCGCTGTCCGTCGCCTTCGAGGCGATCGCGGCGCTGCCCGGGGCCGCGATGGGCCGGGTGCCCGTCGCGGACGAGGCGGGCGACGTCGTCGGGTCCCTGACCGCGGACGGGATCCTCGCCGCCCTGCGGCGCACCGCGGACGCCGCCGCGGTCTAGCGGGCGCGACGGAGATCTCACCGCCCGCGCGTGTACGGCGCGCGCGGGGCGTCTAGGCTCGTACGCGTGACCACCACAGCGCGCATCGCCCTCGCCACCTGCTCCGTCCTGCCCCGCCTCGACCCCGACGACGCCCCCCTCGTGGGAGCGCTCGCCGCCCGGGGGATCGAAGCCGTGCCGTCGGTGTGGGACGACGAGTCGGTCGACTGGGCCTCGTTCGACGCGGTCGTCGTGCGCTCGGCCTGGGACTACGCCCCTCGCCGCGACGAGTTCGTCGCCTGGGCCGAGCGTGCGGGCCGCGTGCTCAACCCCGCTGCGGTCATCAGCTGGAACACCGACAAGCGCTACCTCAAGGAGCTCGAGGAGCAGGGCGTCCCGGTCATCCCGACGCTCTGGCTCGACCCGAGCCAGAACCTGTCCTCGCGCGCCATCCACACGCGCCTGCCCGCGCAGGGGGACTTCGTCATCAAGCCCGTCGTGAGCGCCGGGGCCAAGGACACGGGCCGCTACCAGTCGGGGGAGGCGCACTCGCGCGGCCTCGCGATCCAGCACGCCAAGAACCTCCTCGCCTCCGGGCGTCAGGTCATGGTCCAGCCGTACGTCCGCAGCGTCGACACCGCGGGGGAGACCGGGCTCGTCTTCATCGACGGCGAGTTCTCGCACGCCGTGCGCAAGAACGCGCTGCTCACCGGCCCGCACCGTCCCACCCAGGGCCTGTACAAGCAGGAGGAGATGAGCCGCTTCGAGGCCAGCCCCGAGCAGCTCGCGGTCGCCGAGCAGGCGCTCGCGGTCGCCGCCAGGGCGGTACCGGGGCAGGAGCCGAACCTCTACGCACGCGTCGACCTCGTGAACGGCGACGACGGCGCCCCCATGGTCATCGAGGCCGAGCTCACCGAGCCCTCGCTCTTCTTCTCGCTCGGCAAGGGATCGCTCGACCGCTTCGCGGACGCGGTGGCGCGGCGGCTCGTGGCGAGCCCCGAGGCCTGACCGCCCGGGCCTGACCGACCAGGCCCGACCGTCCGGCCCTCGACCGGCAGGCGCTCGTCACGGCTCCCGACCCCGGACGTGATGAAGGCCCGACGAGCTGTGCTCGTCGGGCCTTCACCATGCCGGGAGATTCTTGCCGGGTGATCTGCCGAGCTGGTCGTGCTGGTGCTGCTGTGGTGCTGCGTCAGGCGTTGACGACCTCAGGGGTGGGGTTCGCGGTGCCGACGCTCAGGGCGGGGGCTGCTCCGATGCGGCGCAGGGCGTAGCCGAGGAGGCCGAACAGGACACCGAGGCCCATGACCAGTGCGCTGACGCCGTAGGAGACGACCGAGGTGAAGAGCGAGGCGCGCAGGAACGAGCCGTTCATGACCGTCGCGCGGGTCGGGTCTTCCTTGTCGAGCTCGGCGTAGGTCTTGCCGTCGCTCATCTTGAGCGCGTGCTCGTTGATGATCTCGGCCTGGGCGTAGGCGCTGAAGGGGCCGCGGACCGGCGAGCCGGCGAGCATCGAGGCGTCCTCGGAGACCGTGATCTTCTCGGCGGCCAGCTGCGAGGTGATGGTGGCCCAGGTGGCTGCGCCGGCGAGCAGCAGCACGAGGCCTGCGATCATCGTGACGAGCCCGATGAGGCGGACGGAGCGGGCGGGACCAGCGGTGCTGGTGCTCATGGTGTGACTCCCAGAAGAAGAGGTCGAGGCGACCTGAGATGAGGTGCGAAAGGATCGAACTTCGTTGCGATCCCTATGCTGGGAGCGCTTCGATAAGTCGACCCTACAGACCTTGTGAACGTCTTCACAAGCGAGTTTCTGTGGCCTCCGTCACGCGGAGATGACAGAGTGTCAATGTCGAGAAAAGTGGTCGGACGGGCTGATCGCGAGCGTAGGGCCAAAGGTTCCCCACCCCCGGGACGAAGGTCCCGAGCGGCCCCGGAATCGGCCCACGAGCACCGGGAGAACGGCATGGGACGCGACACCAGCGCCCTGCGGGACGAGCTGGAAGCCGTCGAGGCGGCCTGGGGGCGGGCCATCGTCGCCAACGACGCCGACGCGATCGGCCGGTTCATGACCGACGACTGGCAGATCGTCGGCGAGGACGGCGCCACGGCCCGCGAGGACTTCCTGGCCCTCGTCCGCTCGGGGAACCTCACGCACGAGTCGATGGGCAAGATCACCGGGAGCGTGCGCTCGCTGGGTGACGTCGCCGTGCTCGTCGGGCGCGGCACCAACACCGGTCACTACCAGGGCCAGGTGTTCAGCTCCGACGAGTGGATCACCGACGTGTTCGTCCGGGGCGCCGACGGGTGGCGGTGCGCCCACACGCACCTCACGGCGGCCCGCGGCGCGTCCTGAGCCGCTGGATGTCCCTGACCGGTTTCGTGGCGCTTGCCGAGATGCTGCCGGTTGCCGCGGCTCCCGTGCTCGAAGCGGCAACGGGCAGCATCTCGTCGAGTCTCGGCTCGTGACCAGGCCTGGCGATCCGTGCCCGACCCGAGACGACCTCGAGAGTGGGCGCGGCGCCGTCGGGCTACGGGGTCCAGTCCGGGCGCAGCGGGAAGCCCGACGCCCCACCCGGCTCGGGGCGCACCGCGAGCACCTGGTGGAGCTGGATCTCGTTGCGCTCGAACGCGAGCCGCGACCCCGCCATGTACAGGCCCCACACGCGGGCCGTGCCGATCCCGACGTCGGCCACGCACTCCTCCCAGTGCCGCGTGAGGTTCGCGCCCCACTCGCGCAGCGTCATCGCGTAGTGCTCGCGCAGGTTCTCCTCGTGCCGCACCTCGAGACCCACGTCCTGCATGGTCGAGATGATCCGGCCCGAGCCCGTGAGCTCGCCGTCCGGGAAGACGTACCGGTCGATGAAGCCGCCCGCGCGGGGACGGGCCGTGTTGGTCGGGCGCGTGATCGAGTGGTTGAGCAACCGACCGCCGTCGCGCAGACGACCCTGGAGGAACGTGAAGTACGCGCGGTAGTTCGCGACCCCGATGTGCTCGGTCAGCCCGATCGAGCTCACGGCGTCGAAGCCGCTGTCGGTCACGTCGCGGTAGTCGCCGTACCGGACCTCCGCGAGGTCGCCCAGCCCCTCTGCCTCGATCCGGGCCTGCCCCCACTCGGCCTGCTGCCGGGACAGCGTGACCCCCAGCGCGCGCACCCCTGCACGCGCCGCGTGCCGGACCATGCCGCCCCATCCGCACCCGACGTCGAGCAGGCGCATGCCCCTGCGCAGGCCCAGCTTGCCCGCGACCAGCGCGTACTTGTGCTCCTGCGCCTCCTCGAGCGTCGCCTGCGACGTGGGGAAGCACGCGCACGTGTACGTCATCGACGGCCCCAGGACGTGCTCGTAGAACGTGTTCGAGACGTCGTAGTGGTGGCTGATCGCCTCGGCGTCGCGCTGCCGAGAGTGCCGCAGCCCCTCGGTGAGCCGGCGCAGGCGCGACAGGTGCTCCTCGGGCGGTGGCTCGGGAGGCCGCAGGACGCCCAGGCCCAGACCGCGCGCCCACCGGGCCACCTCGACCGGGCTCGGACGGCGCAGCCGCAGCCCGTCGGCGGCAGCCCGGAGCAACGGGTACGGGTCCCCGCCCGGCACCCCGTCCACCTGCAGGTCGCCCGCGACGTACGCGCGGCCGAGCCCCAGCCCCCCGGGCGACGTCGCGACGTACCGCAGGCCCCGCTCGTTCGCCAGGTGCACGTGGAACGGGGCGTCGGCCGGACCTGCGCTGGACCCGTCGTACGCGCTGAAGCCGAACGGCAGCGGGCCGTCCGCCAGCTCGTCGAGGACCTCGGCCACCGCGATCTGCGTCATGCTCCCTGCACCGCCTTCTCGTAGAGCGTCGGCGTGCGTCCCGCCGGGTCGTACCGGTCCTTGACCGCCGCGTAGTCGATGCCGCCGTACAAGGTGTCGAACGTCTCGCGCCCGTACGTCGAGGTCGAGTAGAGCGACTTGTGGCCGTGCCGCACCGCGACCGCCATCTCGATCAGGCGGTTCACGTCGCCGTCGCGCCCGCCCTCGACGATCGGCACGCCACCCCAGAAGCCCACGTTGACGTACACGCGGTGCGGTTCGAGCGGGTACAGGGGCCACGGCTCGGGCGACGCGAGGCGCAGCGGGCACAACCACACCGGCGTCATGGGGACGTGGCCCGTGAACCACGCCATGAAGCTCTCGAGCTGGTCGAGCGGCACCTCGACGTCCTGGACCACCCGCTCGTTGCGGGGCCGACGGCGAAGGTCGGCGAGCCGGCCCGTGAGGTCCAGGCGCTCGTCGAGGCCCACGATCCGGCGGTAGACGTCCGAGCGTCGCCACCGCCGCGGCCACAGCCTGCGCACCACCGGGTTCTGCACCCCGAACGCGCGCGAGCACCAGAACCAGTCCGTGTCCCAGCGCCACAGGTAGTCGTGCGTGCTCAGCACGTCGAGCGGGCGCTCGCGCACCGAGAGGTAGTAGATGCGCTGGCCCGTGTAGTCGCTCGGTGCGGGCGCGAGCGACCGTGCCTCCTCGCGCGACGCGAACCGGCCCAGGCACAGGTACACCTCGCCCGGGGCGAACAGGACACCGTCGCAGAAGTCGACCCGCTGCCCCTCCCACGTCCCGTCCGCCGCGATCTTGCCGACCGCCGCGGCGACCTCCGCGACCGCACCGAAGCGTACGTTGCGGACCGCGACGAACGGCTCGCTCCGGTCGAGGCGCAGTCGCACGCGCGTCGCGTACCCGAGGGTCCCGTACGAGTTGGGGAACGCGTGGAAGAGGTCGGCGTGCTCGCCCGTGGGCCTGGCCGTGACGAGCTCGCCGGCCGGCGTCAGGACGTCGATCTCGAGGACGGCCTCGTGCGGCAGGCCGTTGCGCAACGAGCTCGACTCGATGCCGAGCCCCGCCAGGGCGCCACCGACCGTGATGGTCCGCAGCTGCGGGACGACGGTGGGGACCAGCCCGTGCGGCAGCGTCACGGCGACCAGGTCCTCGTACGTGCACATACCCTGCACGTCGGCCGTGCCCGCGGCGTCGTCGACCGAGATCACCCCGGTCAGTCCCGACGCGTCGAGGCCGGGGCCGGCGGACGGGCGTCGGGGGCGGAACAGGTTCGTCGTCCGCTTCGCCAGGCGCAACGGGCGGCCGGGGTCGACGGCAGCGGCGGAGCGCACCAACGTGGCCACGGCCTGCGCGTGCTGGTGCTCGCCACGGACAACGGTGTTCGCGGGGGCTGACACCTCACCCACTGTAGGGAAGGCTGGCGGAGCCGCCACCGGTGAGCGGAATCACAGTCGCCGTCGGGCGCCTCGCGGGGGTGATGCGGCGGTGCGAAAAGCAGAAGAGGCCCCCCGCGCGAACGCGAGGAGCCTCTTCCCGTGGGGTGAGTAACGGGACTTGAACCCGCGACCCCCTGGACCACAACCAGGTGCTCTACCAGCTGAGCTATACCCACCACGGCCTGCTCGGGTTCCGAGGAACCGTTCTAGCAGCCGTCGAAAAGTGTACCTGGTTTCTGAGGGGTCTCAGGACAGGTTTTCGGCGTCGGCCCCGGTGGGCGCCGAACCAGGGGTCGCGGCGGCTCCTGGCAGGGGCGCGACGATCGTCCCGAGGGTCGTACCGACGCTCGTCGCCTTGATCCGTTCGGCGATCGCCTTCGCGGTCCGCGAGTCCGTCCCGGGCTGGGGCACGAACAGGGCCTCACGGTAGTACCGCAGCTCGTCGATGCTGTCGAGGATGTCGCCCAGCGCACGGTGGCCGCCCGTCTTGGCCGGGGACGCGAAGTAGACGCGCGGGTACCAGCGACGCGCGAGCTCCTTGATCGAGGAGACGTCGACGATCCGGTAGAGCAGGTGCCCGACCAGCTCCGGCATGTCCCGCTCGAGGAACGTCTTGTCGGTGCCGACCGAGTTCCCCGCGAGCGGGGCCTTGCCGGGCTCGGGCACCCAGGTGCGGACGTACTCCAGCACGCGGGCCTGCGCGTCGGCCATGGTCGTGCCGCCCGGCAGCTCCTCGAGCAGCCCCGAGGTGGTGTGCATCTCGCGGACGAAGTCACCCATCTGCTCGATCGCCTCGTCCGGCGGGGTGATGAGGACGTCGACCCCCTCGCCCAGGACGTTCAGCTCGGAGTCGGTGACGACGGCGGCGACCTCGATGAGCGCGTCGGCGCCCAGGTCGAGGCCGGTCATCTCGCAGTCGATCCACACGATGCGGTCGTTGGTGTTCACGGGGCTCACGCCCACAGCCTAGGCCGTGGGGGCCGGGGCCGGTGCCCAGGACGCCCGTGCTGCGAGCCGGACGGGCCCGACCTACCGTCGAGGAGGACCTGGACGCGACCGCGCCCGGGTGCTCCCACGACGACGAGAAGGAGACAACCATGGCTGACACGGACCTGGCGGGCCGCCGCGTCCTGGCGATCGTGACGAACTACGGCGTCGAGCAGGACGAGCTGGTGGTGCCGCTCGAGCACCTGCGTTCGGCAGGGGTGGACGTCGACGTCGCCGCCGTGACGATCGACCCCGTCGAGACCCTGGTGGGGGACAAGGACCCCGGCACCACCGTCCCGCCCACACTTCGGCTGCAGGACGTCGACCCCGCGGGCTACGACCTGCTGCTCGTCCCCGGCGGCACGCTCAACGCCGACTCGCTGCGGCTCGAGAGCGCGGCCGTCGACGCGGTGACGTCCTTCACCACGACCGGCCGACCGGTCGCGGCCATCTGCCACGGTCCCTGGGTGCTCGTCGAGGCGGGCGTGCTCACGGACAAGACCCTGACGACGTACGCGTCCCTGCGGACCGACGTGCGCAACGCGGGCGGCACCTGGGAGGACAGGCCGGTGGTCCGGGACGACGCGGGCGGGTGGACGCTCGTGACGTCCCGCGACCCGGGCGACCTCCCCGACTTCCTGCGCGAGATCGACGCCGTCCTGGCCGAGCGCGCCTGACGGGCGTCCGCGGACAGCACGAAGGCCCTGGCTCCCGTGGGGAGTCAGGGCCTTCGGCGTGCGGGGACCCGGTCGGCGGGCGGCGCCGGGGGGTCGAGCCGCGTCATGCGGTGTGACGGGGTCGGCGGGATCGCCGGGTGTGCTCCGGGAGGCGCGTCGTCGTCCGGCGCATCGAGCTGCGGCGGCGGGTCTGCTCCTGGAGCTGTTCGCGCCGACCGAGGTCGGCGACGTCGTACATGAGCTGGGGATGCATGGTGGTGTCTCTCGTGACGTCGGATTCGTGGACCTGGCCGGGCCCTCCACCGCCCGGTACTGACCGGACGGACGCCACCGCGGTGATGGGTGCCACACTTCCACCTCCTCGCCGAGCGGCGCACCCCTTTTTCTCCCTAGGCTCTCGGGATGAACCCTGACGACGAGGCGCGCGACGCCCGAGGTGACCTGAGTGCGGGGGAGGGGACGCCGTCGGGCGGGCGGGACGTGTGGCGCTCGCGGCTCGTCGCCGCGCTGCCCGGCCTGGTCCTGATCGTGATCGGCGTCCTGGGCTTCCTGGTCGTCTACGACTCCGTGCGCGAGCGCGACGACCTCTGGTTCACCGACGACGTGGTGCTGGAGTGGATGGTCGCGCACCGGAGCGCGAGCGCGACGACCGTGCTGACGTTCATCACCAACATGTTCGGGCCCGTGGTGCTGCCGATCCTCGTCGCGGTGGGCTGCCTGTGGTGGGGGCTCGCGACCAAGCGCTGGTGGGAGCCGGGGCTGCTCGTCGGGGCCATGATCACCTCGACGATCGTCTCGACGGTCCTCAAGGCGGTCGTCGCCCGGCCACGACCCGACGAGTCCGCGATGGTCGTGGCGGGCGTCGAGCGCAGCTTCTCGTTCCCGTCGGGGCACACGATCGGCGCGGCGACCCTCGTGCTCGTCGGGGGATACCTCGTGTGGCGTCAGTGGAAGGAAGGGCGCCAGCGCCGGATCGTGTTCGCGCTGTGGGTCGTGGTGAGCGTCGTCGTCATCGTCGTCGTGGGCGGCAGTCGGCTCTACCTCGGCTACCACTTCGTGACGGACGTCCTGGCGGGGGCGAGCCTGGCCGTGGCGGTGCTCGGAGGCGTGGTCGTGATCGACCGGCTGCACGACCTGCGGGACGACCA
Organism: Oerskovia paurometabola; assembly: GCF_016907365.1. Classification (NCBI taxonomy): domain Bacteria; kingdom Bacillati; phylum Actinomycetota; class Actinomycetes; order Micrococcales; family Cellulomonadaceae; genus Oerskovia; species Oerskovia paurometabola. The sequence goes on from NZ_JAFBBV010000001.1 coordinate 1,678,324, forward strand.
GCCGCGTGCCCGGAGCATCGCCTGAGGCCCCCTCGCGGGTGAATTCCGTGGGCCAGGGCGCCTGTGGACCGGCCTGTTTCCTTGTGCCGCCTGGGTTCCGAGCCGAGCGGCGCTGAAGGGCCCGTGCGTCGTCCACTACCTTGAGCGCGCACACCCCGACCCCGCGCGCCGGTTTCACCGCACCGCTCGGCACGAACAGAAGGACTGAGCGATGGCGAAGAAGTCTGCCGGTGGAGCCCCGGGCGTGATCGCCCTGATCATCGGGGTCGCGGTCGCGTACTACGCGGTGGCCTGGCCCTACCTCGTGGGGACCTGGCTCGCGGTCCAGATGGGGGCCGGGCTCCCGTCGACGCAGCGATCCGTCCTGGGGTGGGTCTTCGAGGTCCTGTACCTCGCGGTGCTCGCCGTCGTCGCGGTCCGCTGGCTCACGGCGCGCCGCTCGCCGGCCGGTGCCCGGACCAGGCCCGTGCCGGGGCGTCTCGTCGGGATCGGCGTCGCCGCCGTGGCCGCGACCGCGCTCGTGTCCACGGGGGCCGTCGCGGTCGGGATCAAGGTCGCGCCCTCCGCGGCGCCCGCGCTCGTGGCGGAGGAGGGCGCGCCCCTCGACCTGCTCGACGCCCCTGAGACGGCACTCGTCGAGGCCGACCCCGAGGTGGTCGCTGCCGGGGACGCCGCGACGGCCGACCCGGCCGAGCTCGTCCGCTTCGACGACGCCGTGACCACCGCGGGTGCCGAGACCGCGCTCGCCGCGCTCGGGACGCTCGAGGTCAAGGGGCGCGCCCCCAAGACCGGGTACGACCGCGACCAGTTCGGCCCCGCGTGGGCCGACACCGACCGCAACGGCTGCGACACCCGCAACGACATGCTGGCGCGGGACCTGGTCGACGAGACCTTCAAGCCCGGGACGAAGGACTGCGTCGTGCTCACCGGATCCCTCGCCGACCCGTACACGGCCACGACCATCGCCTTCCAGCGCGGCAACGCCACGTCGAGCGCCGTGCAGATCGACCACGTCGTCGCCCTGTCCGACGCCTGGCAGAAGGGCGCCCAGCAGCTCGACGCCGACACGCGCAAGAGGTTCGCGAACGACCCGCTCAACCTGCTCGCCGTCGACGGACCGTCCAACCAGGCCAAGGGCGCGGGTGATGCCGCGACCTGGCTGCCACCGAACACCGCGTACCGGTGCGAGTACGTCGCCCGGCAGGTCGCGGTCAAGGTCGGCTACGGCCTGTGGGTCACGCAGGCCGAGCGCGACGCGATCGCCCGCGTCCTGTCGTCGTGCCCCGGGCAGCTCCTGCCGACCGGGGACAGCGCGTACGCCGCGCAGGGGGTCGTCGAGGCGGTCGTCGAGCCTGCACCCGTCGTGCCGGTCCCCGCCCCCGCGCCGGTGGTCCCGGCTCCGGCGCCTGCTCCGGCACCCGCCCCGGTGCCCGAGCCCGCACCGGCCGACGTCTTCTACCAGAACTGCGACGCCGTGCGGGCCGCGGGTGCGGCCCCGATCTATCCCGGCGACCCGGGGTTCCAGGGCAAGTTCGACCGTGACAAGGACGGGGTGGGCTGCGAGTAGCCGGGCGCGTCGGTAGCGACGTCCGGAGCCGCTGCACACTCTAAAGAGGTCTTGCGCAAGACTTCTTTAGAGTTGTAGCGTGGCTGCCATGCCGCAGACCACCCCGCCCGACGACGCCGCTCACCAGCCCGCGCAGCCTCCGGCTCCGGCGCAGCGCGACGAGGCCGTCACGACTTCCGACCCGGAGCGCATCCGCGCCCTGGCGCACCCGCTGCGCCTCGCGATCCTCGACCTGCTCGACGACGAGGGCCAGGCCACCGCCACGCGCTGCGCGCAGGTCACGGGGGAGTCGGTCGCGAGCTGCTCGTTCCACCTGCGCATGCTCGCCAAGTACGGGTTCGTCGAGCCCGCCGAGCGGGTCGGGCGCGAGAAGCCGTGGAAGCCCGTGGGCACGGGGCGCACCAGCCGCTACGACCCCGAGCAGCCCGAGTCGCTGCGCGCCGCGGGCGAGCTCGCACGGATCGTCGTCGACCAGGAGGCCGCGCGGATCGCGCACTGGATCGACGGCGCGCCTCGCCAGCCCCACGAGTGGCTGCTCGCCTCGGTCATGACCAAGAGCTCGTTCTGGGCGACGCCCGCCGAGCTCACCGAGCTCTCGCGCGAGCTCCAGGCGATCACCGACCGCTTCGAGGGCCGCTGGGCGCACCCCGAGCTGCGCCCCGAGGGCTCGCGGCCCGCCCGGCTCTTCGGCGTCGTCAACGCGGACCCGTTCGACCCCGACGTCCCGGCGTCCGCCGCAGCCCCGCCCGCTCCCGGGGCGGGCACGTCCACCCCCGGCTCGGTCACGATCGAGCTGCCGACCGGCGAGGAGGCCGGCGCATGACCACGGACACCGACACCGCGGCTCTGGTCAAGCAGGCGCTGCGCACGCGCCCCTTCCGTCTCCTGACGGTCGCGTGGGGCTTCACGAACTTCGCGGACTCGGTCCTCGCGGTCATCTTCGCGGTGTGGGTCAAGGACCTCACGGGATCGAACGGCACCGCGGGCCTCGTGTTCGCGGCGCTGGGCCTCCCGGCGCTCGTCTCGCCGCTGCTCGGCCAGGTCGCCGACCGCGTCTCGCGCCGCCGCATGATGATCGTCGCCTACCTCGTCGGCGCGGTCTCTCTGCTCTCGCTGTTTGCGGTCCGCGGTCCGGACCAGGTGTGGCTGATCTTCGTCGTCACGGTGCTGTACTCAGGGATCGGGTTCGCGACGGCCGCGGCCCAGTCCGGCCTGATCCGCGACCTGCTGCCCGACGAGGCGCTCGGGTCCGCCAACGGCCGGCTCACGACGATCGACCAGACCTTCCGTCTCGTCATGCCCGTCATCGGTGCGGGCGTGTACGTCGCGGTCGGCCCGCTGCCGCTCGTGGTCTCGGCCGTCGTCGCGTTCGCCGTCGCGGCGTTCGTCGTGTCCCGGATCGTGCTCATCGAGACCCCGCCGACGCCGCAGGACGAGCGCGAACCGTTCCTCGCCGAGATCACCGCGGGCTTCCGGCACCTGATCCGCACGGCCCCGCTCGGGGTCCTGACCGTCGCGCTCGCGGTCGCGTTCGGGGCCGTGGGCGTCCTCAACGCGGTGAGCTTCGCGGTCATCGAGAACGGCCTGGGGCTGGGTCCGGAGATGCTCGGTCCGATCTCGAGCGTCCAGGGCGTCACCGCGATCGTCGCGGGCCTCACGGCCGCGCGCATGATCAAGCGGATCGGGTCGCAGCGCCTGGTCGCGCTCGCGCTCGGGATCGTGACGCTCGGCATCCTGCCAGCCCTGGGTACGAACCTCGTCGCGATCATCGTGGGGATGGGCGCGATCGGGCTGGGCGTCACGTGGGCGATCGTGGGCTTCGTGACCGAGCGCCAGCTCAAGACCCCGTCGACGCTCCAGGGGCGCACGTCGGCCGCGACGAACATGCTGCTCAACGTGCCGCAGCTCGTCATGACCGTGGTCGCCGCGGCCGTCGTCGGGGCCGTCGACTACCGCCTGCTCGTCGGGGTCACCGCGGCGGGGCTCGCGGTCTCGATGCTGCTCTCGCTCAAGGGCTCGCGCGCGTCGGCGGCAGAGGAGGCCGCGGAGCCCGCGCAGGCCGCCGGACGGTGAGTGCGTGGTTCGGCCGCGACACGCCCGGCGAGCCGCCGCCGAACCACGCACTCAGCGGGCCGCGAGCGCCGCGTCGACCGCGGCCTCGAACCGCACGCGTGCCCGACGACGCAGCACCCGCCAGCCCAGCACCGCACCCACCAGCAGGGTCGCCAGGGCGAGAGCCGACCACGGCACCGCCCACAGCCGGCCCTCGCCCGTGGCGGGGGCCACGCGGGAGGAGGCGGCGCCGTCGGGCAGGGTGGTGCTCGCCGTCGTGGCGACGACGGGCGCGAGGGTCACCGACGCCCCGAGCCGCCCGAGGGGCGCGACGCCGCTCACCGTCCCCGTGAGGGTGAGCGCGTCGCCCGGCAGAAGCTCGGGCAGGTCGCCCAGCGGGACCACCACGCTGCCGACACCGCCCGCGACCGACGCCGAGAGCGGACCCGCCAGGCGCACGTTGCCCGTGTTGGTCACCGTGAACGTGAGGTGCGCGTCACCCGTGCCGGCGGGGTTCCACGACCCGGCGTAGTCGGCGTGCACGGCCGTGACGGTCGCCGACGGAGCGAGGTCTCCTGCGACCCGGACCAGGACGCGCGTGCCGAGGCGTCGGTCGACCGCGACCCCGCCCTCGCCAGCGCCCGTCACGAGCGAGGTCACGAGCGCGGCCGTGTGGTCGCCGGGGGTCGCGTCGGCGGGGACCGTCAGCGTGAAGGGGACCGTGGCCCGTTCGCCCGGGCCCACCTCGACGCGCGCAGCGTCCGCGGTGATCCATGCGCCCAGGTCCACGGACGTCGCGCCCGCGGGCAGGACGTCGAGCGCACCCGTGGGCGAGGTGAAGGCGTCGGCCGCGTAGACCGCGAGGTCGAGCGGCACGTCGCCGCGGTTGGTCACGACGAGCTCGTCCGTGATCGTGGCCCCGGGGTCGAGGGCGAGGTCGAACGTCGGGGCCGAGGCGGGGGCCACGCCCCAGGTCACAGGTGTGCTGCCCGGTGCCGCGCCGTCGGGCGCTTCGAGGGCCCCGGCCGGGGTGGTCGACAGCAGCGCTGCGACCACCCCGGCGAGGACGGCCGCCGCACCGCGACGACGACGGGAGGACGCGGTGCGACGGTCCACGGCCGGTCAGCCGATCGCGGTCAGCGTGAGCGTCGCGGTGTACGTGCCCGCGGCGGCGTCGACCGGGAAGCGCAGGTCGAGGTCGGCCCCGAGCACCGCGCTGCCCGGCTCGTGCCCCGCCGCGGCCGAGCCCAGGAGGGCCGAGTCGGCGAGGCCGTTGCCGCTCACGAGGCCCGAGGCCACGGGGGCGCCCGCGAGCGTCCCGCCGCCCGGCGTCACGAGCGCCGGGGTCCAGCCGAGGTGCTTGCCGGGCAGCGCGCCCGCGCCCGCGCCGGAACCGCTCGTGAAGTCGTCGACCTGGGCCGAGACGGACCATGCGGGCGCCGTCGCCCGGGTGTCGGTGACCGTCACGGCGCTCAGCCGCCCGGCGGCCGCGAGGTGGTCGCCCGCGAGCCGTGCGGTTCCGAGGTCCACGACGCGGCTGCCGCCGTCGACCGTCCACACGAACTCGCCCGGCTCGACGGGCGCGGCGGGGACGGTGACCGTGAGGTCGATCCGGCCGTCGTGGGGCTCGGCACCGGGCACGTCGACGCCGTAGAACGTCGTGGTGCCCGAGATCTCGTTCCCGACCGCGAGCAGCGGGGTGCCCGTGGGCGAGTCGCTCGCGGGGACGAACGTGAGGCCCTCGGGACCCAGGTCGCCCGCCTCGGCGAGCCGATCGGGCGTCGCCTCGGCGCTCACCGAGAAGTCGCGGTGGTTGACGTAGGACACGTAGGTCGCGCGCGCGGGGTCGGTGACGTCGAAGACCGCGATGCCGCCCACGCGCTCGAAGCCGATGAACGCGTAGGTGCGACCGCCGACCGCGCCCAGCGCGAGCCCCTCGGGCTCGGGGCCCTTGTCGTCGCTGCGCCCGTCGAACCCGGACGCGGTGTGGTTCGAGTTGAAGAAGTCGGGGTTGACCGAGGCCACGAGCTGCTCGAACGCGTCGCCCGAGTCGAAGACCTGACGGCCGTCGGTCGACCAGATCGAGAACGACCGCGACCCGTAGGAGTACAGCTCGTCGTAGCACGAGCCGTCGGCGCGCAGCCCGCTCGCGGTGCTGACGTTGAGCCGGCCCAGGTGGGCGTCCGCGGTGAGGTCGGCGAGCGTCGCCGGGTTGCCGGGCGCGCCGACGAACGTCGAGAACGCGTCGGCGCACAGACCCGGGACACCCTTCTTGCCGAGGTCCTTGACGCGCGCGACCTCGGAGTACCCGGCCCAGTCGCGCGAGTCGCCCTCGTTGGCCGTGACGAGGTACGTCGCGCCGCCCGCCTGGTAGGAGGCGATCGTGTCGGGCTGGTAGAGGCCCTTGACCGGCCACGCGCGGATGTCGATCTTCCCGTCCTTGTCGGACGCGTCGAGGCCCTTGCCCGCGGCGAGGTGGTCCTGCGTCCCGAGCGGCAGCAGGTCCGTCACGGTCGCGCTCGCGACGTCGACGACCGCGAGCGCGTTCGCCTCCTGGACGCTCGCGTAGGCGAGGGTGCCGGTCGCGTCCCACGCGATGTACTCGGGCTCGAGGTTCTCCGACACCGGGCGATCGGGCGTGCCGGTGCCCGCGGCCTCCCGACCGCCGAACACGCGGACCCCGGCCGGGAGCGGCTTGGCGCCACCCGCCTCGAACGCGTGGAACGTCGCCGTACGGACGTCCGCCTGGGCGGCGCTCGCGAGGCTCGCGGGCGCCGCGACGATCGAGATCGAGCCCTCGGGGTCGACGCTGTAGTCGTCCGCGGGCTCGCCCTCGTTCGCGACCGCGATGCGCGAGCCGTCGGGCGAGAACGTCACCATGTCGGGCAGCGCGCCCACGCGCACGGCGCCGAGGATCGCGTTCGCGGGGGCGGCACCCGGCGTGGTCACGGGCGCGGCGGCGTCGAAGAGGACGAGCCATCCGTCGTCGGTCTTGGTGCTCGACTCGACCGCGGCCACCGCGAGGCCGTCGGGGCGGATCGCGACCGAGTTCACGACGGCGTCCGCCGCGACGACCGAGCCGTCCGCGGAGGCCGTGCCGCCGACCGCGAGCTCGAACAGCCTGGTCGGTGCCGAGGGGTCCTGGGCGTCGAGCACGTCGACCTTGCCGGACTGCGCGTTGACGACGAACAGGCGCTTCGAGGCCGCGTGGAACGCGACGATCTCCGCTGCGGACTCGTCGAGCTGGCCCGTCGAGTACGTGCCGAGCGGCGAGAGCGTGACGGCAGGGGGGACGGACGGGTCGGGGGCCGCGACGGCCGTGCCGACGCCCCCGAACGTCCCGGCGGCGACCGCGACCGCGAGGCCGGCGGCCACGACGCCGACCGCCTTCGGGTACGGCAGGCGGGACTGGTGAACCACGCGCATTCCGTGCTCCTCGTTCCGATGGCCCTGCAGGGTGCAGGGCAGACGCTCGGAACCTAGGCCCGGCCGGTGTCGAGCCGGTGAACGGCGGCCGACGGGACGAGGGCCGCCGGATGACCGATGGGGCGTACGCGACGAATCCGGCATCCCGGTGCCTAAGGGATGACCCTGGGGCGCCGACCGTGAGCCTGCGACGAGAGGTGGAGGCCGTCGGTCGCGAGGTCCCGCGAGCGGCGCAGGCGGGCGCGCGCAGGACCCGACCAGGACCCGACGCGTCGGCCCAGGGAGCCTCCGTAGCGTCGATGCCATGACCACGAACACCACGTCCCCGTCCCTCGCCCGCCGTTCCCGCACCCTCGCCGTCGTCGCCCTCGGAGGCCTCGCAGCCCTCGCGCTCAGCGCGTGCGGGGGCCTCTCCGAGAGCCTCTCGGAGCGCAACGACGGCCACACCAAGACCTACGCGTTCGACACCGGCAAGGAGGGCAAGGCCGACGAGGTCGTCCCGGCCTGGGTGCCCGACGACGCCGCGACCGTCCAGGGGATCTTCCGCACCACGGGCACGGAGCGCCTGCTCACGTACCGGGGGAGCCTCGACGGCCTGCCGGCCGACTGCACGACCGTCTCGGCCGAGAACCCCCTCACCCCGCAACCCGAGCACGAAGGGTTCACGGCCGAGGACTACCGGACCGAGGCCACGCTGCTGGCCACGTGGTGGCCCGACGGGCAGGAGAGGGCGAGCACCGTGATGTGCGGCAAGTGGTGGATCTCCGCGGACGGCGAGGACGTGTACGCGTTCACGCCCGAGCTCACGAGGGTCGAGATCGAGGAGCAGCCGACCCCGGCGGCGACCTAGGGCCGGCTGCAGGTCGGGTGCGGGTGAGATGCGGTGACCTGCGAGAACACGACAGGACTCGCGGGCGCGCGCTCAGCGGTCCCGCCCCGCGCGCCGACTACTGTCACCCGGATGGACTCGACACGACGCACTGTCTCGACGCGGCGCACGACCTGGCAGGAGCTCGCACCGCAGGTGCGCGCGGACGTCGAGGAGATCCTGGGCGGCGAGGTGGTCCTGGCCGAGAGCCAGGCGCACGGGTACTCCCCGGGAAGCGCCGACCGCGTGCGCACCGCTGCGGGCGACCGGGCCTTCGTCAAGGCCGTGAGCCGCTCGCGCAACGCCGACGCGTACGACATCCACCGCCGCGAGCTCGACGTGCTGCGCCGCCTGCCGGGCGCCGCGCCCGCCCCCCGGCTCCTGGGCGCGCACGAGTCCGACGAGTGGGTCGCACTCGTGATCGAGGACGTCGACGGCCGCCACCCCGGCCTACCGCCCGAGCGCCGCGAGCTCATCGCGCTCCTCGGTGCGCTCCTCGAGCAGCCCGTGGTCCGGGACCCCTCGGGCTCCTCGCCGTTCCCCGACGCGACGGCCGAGCTCGCCCCGTCGTTCGGCGGCTGGATGCGGCTGCGCTCCGACGGTGACCTGTCGGCGCTCCCGGCCTGGGCCGCCAGCCACCTCGACGAGCTCGAGGCGCTCGCGGCCGGGGCGGCCCGCGCTGCGCACGGCGACCGGCTCGTCCACCTCGACCTCCGGTTCGACAACCTGCTGGTCGACACGTCCGCGCGCGTGTGGGTCGTCGACTGGCCGTGGGCCGGGACGGGCGCGCGCTGGATCGACGGCGTGACCCTGCTGCTCGACGCGCGGGTCAACGGCAGCACGGTCGACGTCGACCGGATCACGGCGACCCACCCGCTGTTCCGGGGGGCCACGCGGGAGGACGTCGACGCGTTCCTCGCGGGCCTCGCCGGGTACTTCTTCGACGCGGCACGTCACCCCGCCCCGCTGAACATGCCGACCCTGCGCGCGTTCCAGCGACGGCAGGGCGTCGTCGCGATCGAGTGGCTCGAGCAGCGGAGGGCCTGAACAGCGGGACGGGGCGGGCCCCGGGCGACGGGGGCAACGCGAGGGGCAGGGGTCAGCCGTTCCAAGGGACCTCGACGTCGAGCACCCAGGTGACGCCGAAGCGGTCCGTGAGCATGCCGTAGAGGGGCGACCACGGGGCCTGGGCGAGGGGGACGAGGACCGTGGCACCGTCGCAGAGCCCGCCCCAGTAGCGGCGGAGCTCGTCGGTGTCCGTGCCGCGGACGGACACGAAGACCGGGTTGACCCCCGGGTCGTGGCTCGTGTGCGAAGGCACGTCGTAGGCCATGACCCGGAAGCCGGCGTCGGAGGCGACCTGGCCCCACATGACCTGGTCGGCCTCGGTGGGCTCGGTCACGGCGTGCGCGTCGGCATAGGTCACGGCGGCGAGGTGCCCGCCGAAGACCTCCTGGTAGAAGGTCAGCGCGTCGCGGGCGGTCCCGCGGAAGTTCAGGTGCGTGGTGGTGGCGACGGTCATGTCGGCTCCTCGGTCGGTCCGTGCCGGGGCGGGCGCCCCGTCGAGGACCACTGTGCCGAGCCATGAGGTCAGGTTCTGTCCTCATGGTTCGTAGCATGGAGGACATGAGCCAGCCCGCCGGTACGGCCCCACGACTGCTCGCACTGCTGTCGCTGCTCCAGGCGCGCCGGGACTGGCCCGGCCCGGTGCTCGCCGAGCGCCTGGGCGTCAGCCTCCGGACCGTGCGCCGGGACGTGGACCGCCTGCGCGACATGGGCTACGAGATCCGTGCCGGTCGCGGGTCCGTGGGCGGGTACCGCCTGGACGCCGGCGCCGAGCTGCCGCCGTTGCTGCTCGACGACGACCAGGTCACGGCCATCGCCGTGGCCCTGCAGGCGGTGCCCCTCGCGGCGGCCGGCGTCGAGGACGCCGCGGGACGGGCGCTCTCCACGATCCGCCGCGTCATGCCGACCCGGTTGCGCACCCGGGTCGACGCGGTGCAGTTCACGACGCTCGCCGACGACGCCTCGGTGCGCGAGGTGGCGACCGACGACCTGGCCTTGCTGTCGACCGCGATCCGCACCCGCGAGGTCGTCCGCTTCGACTATCTCGGGAGCACGCGGACACCCCAGGAGCACCCTCGGCCGCCGCGGCAGGCCGAACCGCACCATCTCGTGGCTGCCCGCGGCCGCTGGTACCTGGTCGCATGGGACCTGGGTGCCGCGGAGTGGCGGATCTTCCGCGTCGACCGCATGGTCCCCCGCGCGCACACCGGCCCGCGGTTCACGCCGCGCACCGTGCCGGGCGAGGACGTCCAGCAGTTCGTCGCGGCCCGGTTCAAGGGAGGACCCTCGAACGACTGGCCGTGCCGCGGGAAGGTCGTCGTCGACCTCCCGGCACGGGCCGTCGCGCCGTTCGTCGACGACGGAGTCGTCGAGGACCTGGGGGCCGAGCGTTGCGGCGTCGAGGTCGGGTCGTGGTCGTGGACGGCCCTGGCCGCACTGCTCGGACGCTTCGGGGCGGACGTGCACGTCGTCGAGCCACCGGAGCTCCGAGCCGCGTTCGGGGAGCTCGCCGAACGCTTCGCCCGGACGGCCACCTCCGGCGACCCGGGCCGCTGACCCGGCCCGCTGACCCGGGCTCAGTCGTCGAAGCCGCGCGCCCGCAGGGCCTCGCCGAGCGCGTCGGCCTGCCGCATCGCGCCCACGACGAGCGGGACGGCGAAGGCCCGCACGTCGCGCTCGTGACCGCGGGCCCGTTGCGCGTCACGGACCCGTCCCGCCAGGTCTGCGATCACGGGCACGCTGCGCAGCGCGAGGGCAAGCACGAGCGCGATGCGCCCGACGTCCACACCGACGCGCTCGAGCGGGGAGAGCCCGCGCTCGATGGCCGCGAGCAGGTCGGAGGCCCGCGTCGTGCAGGTCACGAGGCCCGCGAGCGCCACGAGCACCAGGAGGCGCGTGCTGAGGACCGCGGCGGACGTGAGGTCCATGAGCCACCACTGGAGCGCGAACACCACGGGCAGGAACAGGCGCAGGGGTCGCACCTGGCCCCACGCGGCCCGCCACCCGAGGCCCGCGACCGCGTAGAGCCCTGCGACCGCGAGAGCGGCGAGGCCCACGCCCACGGCGTCACGCACGAGCAGCAGGGCCAGCGAGCACGCCATGAGCGCGGCGAGCTTGGGCCCGGCGGGGGCGCGGTGCAGCGGCGAGCGCCCGACGACGTAGGCACCGGCCGTGCCCGTCGCCGTGCCCGCCGAAGTGCCCGCCGCCGTGCTCGGCCGGGCCGCGCTCACAGGGGTCACGGCCGCTCGTCCAGGAGACGGCGGTAGTACGCGACGGCGGGTGCGGGCTCGTCGTCGGCCACGACCCGGCCCTCGTCGATCACGAGCACGCGGTCGTAGCCCGTCATGAGGTCGAGGTCGTGCGAGACGAGCACGACCTGCTGCGGGATCTCGGCCAGCAGCGCCGCGACGCGTCGCGTGTTGCGCAGGTCGAGCAGGGTCGTGGGCTCGTCGGCGACGACGAGGCGCGGCGAGGTCACGAGGACCGACGTGAGCGCGAGGAGCTGCTTCTGGCCGCCCGAGAGCAGGTGCGCGGGGTGGTCGGCGTGGCCGTCGAGGCCGTGGCGCGCGAGCCAGTCCGCGACGAGCCGGTCGCGGCCGGCGCGGTCGTGGTCGCTGCGTTGGAGCGAGTAGGCGACGTCCTCGGCGACGGTCGGCATGATGATCTGCGCGTCGGGGTCGGAGAACACGAAGCCGACGCGTCGCCTGACCTGGGCCCCCGAGCGTCGTGTGTCGAGGCCGTCGACCCGCACGGTGCCGCGCGTGGGCAGCACGAGCCCGTTGAGCAGCCGCGCGAGGGTGCTCTTTCCCGAGCCGTTCGCGCCGACGATCCCGATGCGCCGCTCGCGCAGCTCCGTGGTGACCCCGCGCAGGACGTCGCGCTCGCCCAGGCGCACGTGCACGTCCTCGAGCCCGACGACGCAGCCCACCTCGGGTGTCGCGGTCGCCGGATCCCGGGCCGGGTTCTCGACGGTCGACCTGTGCATGCGTGCCCCTCTCATCGGACCACCTCGAACATCCCGGCCACACCCAGGCCGCCGCCCACGGCTGCGGCCGCGAGACCGAGCGAGCCCGCCGGGGCCCCCGCGCGCACGAGCCTGCTGAACAGCCGCACGACCGACACGGCTCCGCTCGCCCCCCACGGGTGACCCAGCGCCAGGGCGCCGCCGTCCGCGCACAGGCGGGCGTCGTCGTCGGGCAGACCGAGCGCGTCGGTGAACGTCAGGACCTGCGCCGCGAAGGCCTCGACGAGTTCGATCGCGGCGAGGTCGTCGAGGGTCTGGCCCGTCCGGGCGATGAGCTCGCGCACCGCCGGGACCGGCCCCCAGCCCGGCAGGCGCGGGTCGCAGCCGCGCGTCAATCCGCCCACGAGCCGCAGGCCGGGCACCCCGAGCCGGGCGCGCACGCGCTCCGGGACGATCACGACGGCGGCGGCCCCGTCGCTGATCGGGCTCGCGTTGCCCGCGGTCACGGTCCCGCCCGGGGTGAACGCGGCCGGGAGGCGTGCGAGCAGCGCCGGGTCGAGCCGGCGAGCGCGCTCGTCGCGGGCGAGCGGCCCGACCGGGACCGTCTCGTCGGCGAAGCGGCCCGCCGCGTGGGCCGCGAGGGCGAGCGCGTGCGAGCGGGCGGCGTAGGCGTCCTGGCGCTCGCGGTCGATGCCCCGCTCGCGGGCCAGGGCGTCCGCGGCGGTGCCCATGTCGGGGTCGCCGAGCTCGGGCGGCGTGAAGGAGGCGCGGTCGTAGAGGACGGGCAGGGTCTTCGATCCGCGCGGCGGGCGGTGGGCGCGCTGCGGGGCGGTCGAGGCGCTCTCGACGCCGCCGGCCAGCACCAGGTCGGCGTCCCCGGCGCGGACACCCTGGGCCGCGAGCAGGATCGCGGCCAGCCCGCTGCCGCACTGCCGGTCGACCGTGACCCCGGGGACGTGCTCGGTCAACGGCCCGTCCGGGTCGCGCAGCGAGGCCGCGAGCACCGCGACCCGTGCGAGGTTCCCGCCGGGTCCCGTGCAGTTCCCGAGCACGACGTCCTCGACGCCCAGGCCGTGGCCCGCCGGGAGGTCGGCGAGCGTCGCGCCCAGGACCGGCGCGGCGAGGTCGGTCGCCGAGAGGTCCGCGTGCCCGTGGCCCGCCGTGCCGATCCAGGTCCGCCGCGCGGCGACGACCACGGGGGAGCCGGGCGACGCGCTCACCGCAGCGCCTCGTACGCGGGCTCCCCGGACAGCAGCGCCTCGCTGATCGCGCCGCGCGCGGCCTTGCCCGACGGCGTCCGCGGCAGCTCGCGCACGCCGTACCAGTGGCGCGGGCGCTGGGCCGAGGACAGCGAGGCCCGGGCCACGCGTTCGAGGTGCGCGCGCAGCCCCGGCCGGTCCGCGCACTGCACCACGGCCGTCACGACCGCGCCGAGGCGGCGGTGCGGGGTCCCCACGACCACGACGTCCTCGACGCCGGGGATCGCGCGCAGCACGACCTCGACGTCCTCGGGAACCACGGTCGCGCCGCCCGTGAGGATCGCGCCGTCGCCCCGGCCGCGCAGGACGAGCGGGACGCCGCCCTCGCTCCTCGGGGTGGGGACCTCTGCGAGGTCGCCCACGGTGCACCACTCGCCGTCGCGGCGGAACGGTCCCGTCGCGCGGGCGAGGTACCCCTGCGCGACCCACGGCGACCGCACCCAGACCTCGCCGAGCGTCGCTCCCGGCAGCTCGCGCACCTCGACCTCGACGCCTGGGAAGGGGCGCAGGCCCGTGCCGTCGGTGTCGATCGCGACGAACGACAGCTCGACGGCCCCGTAGTAGGTCACGACGCCCACCCCGGCGCGCGCCGCGCGCTCGCGCACGTCGTCCGGCAGCGAGGCGCCGCCGACCACGGCGGTCCGCAGGCGGCTCGGGGCGCCCGCCTCGACCGCGTCGAGGATCGGTTCGAGCGCCGAGGGCACGAGGTGCACGACGTCGGAGGTCGCCAGGGCCGTCGTGATCGCGGCATCGCCTTTGGCGAGCTGGACGCACGCCCCCGTCGCGAGCGCGTGCACGGCCGCGAAGCAGTACAGCGACGACGCGAGCGGGCCGGGCACCAGCACGGTGTCCTCGGACCGGGTGCCCGTGAGTCGTGCGGCCGCAGGGAACGACCCCGTCCAGGAACCGCGCGTGCGCACGACCGCGCGGGGGCGACCCGTGCTGCCCGACGAGAACCCGGACCACGCGAGATCCGACGCCGACGGCTCGACGGGAGAGACGTCGTCGGGCGCGCTGCCCACGACCGGGCCGCTGAGCGGGGCGAGCGCGTCCGCCGCGCTGCCCCGCGGGAGCGGTACCTCGACGAAGCCCGCCGGGGCGATCGTCCGCAGGACCTCGGCGCGCTGGGCGCGCGACCACGTGTGGTCGCAGACGAGAGGCGTGGCGCCCGCGAGGTCGACCGCGAGGAGGGCCGTGAGGAGATCGACCGGGTCGGGCAGGGAGATCGCGACGACGTCGCCCACGACCGTCCCGGTCGCCCGCAAGAACTCCGCTCCCGCCTCGACGTCCGCGGCGAGCGCTCGGTAGGTGCGAGAGCGTTCCGGTGAGCGCAGCGCGCAGCGACCCCCTGCGGAGCTGCGGGCGTGCGCGATGACGGCGTGGGCGACGGGCATGAGGGGATCGTAGGGCGATCAGGCCGCGGGGCTCGGGGCGGGCTGGCGCTCGGTCGCGTGTTCGGTGCGGCGCAGGGGGGACGCGGCGGGGTAGGCGCGGACCACACCCACCGTGACCGAGGCCGCGATCACGGCCTTGAGGAGGTCGCCCGGGAGGTACACGAGCGAGCCGGTCGCGACCGTCTGGAGCGAGAAGCCCGTGACGAGCGCCTGGAGCGGGATGCCCAGGGCGTACATGACGAGCATGCCGCCGACGACGCACGCGGCCAGGACGCGCCAGAACGTCAGGGTGCGGAAGCGCTCGACGATCAGTCCGACGACCGCTGCACCGACCACGAACCCGATCAGGTAGCCGGCCGACGGGCCCACGAAGACCCCCGGGCCGCCGCGGCCGCCCGACAGGAGCGGGAGGCCTGCGGCGACCAGGGCCAGGAACGTGAGCATCGCGAGCGCGCCGCGCCACGCGCCCAGGAGTGCACCGGCGAGCATGACGCCCAGGGTCTGGAGCGTGATCGGGACGGCGTTGCCGAACAGGGCCAGGCTCCCCGGCATGCCGAGGACCGCGGTGAGCGCGGCGAAGGTCGCGATGCGGGCCGCGTCGGCCGCACTGATGCTCCAGCGGGAGGTCGCAGGGTCCGGGGGCGCGGCCGACGGGTCCGGCGTGGTCGGCACGTTGGGCACGTCGGTGGGGACGTCTGCGGGCAGGTCGGAGCGCACTGCGCGGGCCACGGGGTCTCCTCGGGAAGGGCGTGAGGTGCCGGGTGGCACATGTCCACTCTGGTCGGAGACGGGATGCCGGTGCGTCGGCGCCACGAATCAGGTAGAGCAGGGTGCGTTGGCGGAAGTCGACAACCGGTTGGAGGAAACCACCAAGAACAGCAGGGGGTCCTGGCTGCCTGATGGAGGAACTGACCAAACGGCCGACGACGGCGAGGTGGTCCGGGTGCTGCTCGTCGATCCCGGGGCCCGATTTCTGGATCGCGTGGTGGCTCCGTTGTCCGATCAGGGCGTCGGGTTCGTTGAAGGAGGCGTGTCTGTTCCAGTGGTTGGCGGCGAGGATGTCGCCTGCGTGGACGGTCAGAACGGTGGGGTGAGACTCGATGGATCGTGACGTTGCTCGAGGTGCTGTCTTTCTCGACCGGGTGAACCAGATCGGTTGGATCGGGAACTACGTGCTGTCGTTCGCGATGATCGGCATAGGGATCGCCTTCGACGTGTGGAGTGTGGTGCTCATGGGGCTGGCGGCAGGCATCCCGGGTGGGCTGGTGACTCACTGCGCGATAGTGAGGCGATCGACGGCGTTCCGGGCTCGAAGCCAGGGCAGTCGGCTCGGGGTTCTCGTCGTCACCGCAGAGTTCTTCGTCGCGCGGGAGTGGGTGGCGAAGGCCTACGCCGGTCGGGGACCCGCGTAGCGCCACATGGAGAGGACGCACCCCGGCCTCAGCCGCTGTGTGGTGTTCGTGGATCACCCACAATTGTGGGTGATCCACGAACACCACACCCCGCCCCAGCGGAGTTGAACCACGGCGGCCTCGTCGCCATCGTCCGTCACGCCACGAGGCTCAGACCTCCCCTGGCAGCGCCTTGCGGATCACGAGCCGCGTCCAGCCGCCGAGGTAGATGCGGTCGCCGTCGGCGACCTCGCGGCGCTGACCGGCCGGGATCGGGTCGATGGGCAGCTCGCCGCCCGCGGGGCTCAGGTAGGTCCCGTTGGAGGACTGGAGGTCCTCGACCCACCAGCGCTGCCCGTCGGTGTTGAGCTGGCAGTGCCGTCGCGAGACGCCGGTGTCGGCGCCGCAGTCGATCTGCGGGTGGATGTTGCGCGACACCGACGGCCGTCCCACGAGCACGCTGCGTTCGCGCAGCACCACGAGACCGGGCAGCCCGGCCGACGGCAGCGGGTCCTCGGCCTTCTGCGCCTGGTACCAGTCGGGGTCGATCCACACCTCGACGACCCATTGGTCCTCACCCGGCACGGGCGGGGTCGGCAGGTGCGTCCCCATGCCCGACGGCGTCGCGCCCGTCCGCGTGGACGTCGCCTCGCCCTCGGCCGGGTCGGCGGGAGCAGCGACAGGCGTGGACGACGGATCACCCGCCTCCGGGTCCCCGACGGGCGGCGTGAGAGCCGCCGGGGCCGACAGCGGGTCCGCCGACGGCGCGGCCGCGGGCGACCCCGCGGGGGGCGCGACCGGGTCGAGGTCGAGCGACGACGCCGGGGGATCGAGCGGCCCCGGCGACCCGGCGGGCGCACCCGCCGACACGGGGGTCGCGGCAGACGGCGCCCCCGCGGGCTCGGGCAGCGAGCCTGTCGTGAAGTCGTAGCCGCAGTTCTCGCAGAACAGCGCCCCGGCCGCAGCCGGGAAGGAGCAGTGCGGGCACGCGATGGGCTCGCCACCCGCAGCCGCGCCACCACTGCCGGCAGGACCGGCCGCGGCCCCGACAGACCCGGAGGCCACGGCCGCCGACGCGCCGCTCGACGCAGCGCCCATGGGCTCGCCGCACACGTCGCAGTAGTCGGTCGACTCGGACGCGTGCCCGTTGGGGCAGGTCGCGCTCATCGCTTGACCCGCGTGGTCTTGGTCGAGGCGGTGTCGAGGGCCATCTCGTCGAGCTTGTCGGTGTTGCGCTTGAGGCGCACGGTGCCCTGCTCCTCGCTCTCGATCTCGACGACCTTGCGCAGGCGCGAGGTCGCCTCGTCGTTGCCGGTCTCGGCCGCGAGCTGCACGGCGCGGCCGAGCTTGACCGTGGCGGTCGCCTCGTCGCCGGCCGCCTTGGCCGCGAGGCCCTCCTGGATCGCGGACGCGAGCTCGGCCTGACCGGTGTAGTGCGCGACCTCCGGGTTGATGCGCGTGGTGAGCGCGCCGTCGTCGGACCACTTGGCCTTCACGAGCCCCGACGAGACCACCTCGCCGTTCACGGCGAGCTGGACGCGCGCCGCGAGCTGCTCGGAGCCCACGGGCTTCGAGGCCACGCGCACGGCCACGTGGTAGTCGCGCGTCTCGTCGCCCCACGACCCCGTGGGGTAGGAGCCCGTGAGCGGGTTGACCACGGCGCGGCGCGTCGTGAGGTCCTCGACCGTCGGGGCGACCTGGCGCACGAACAGCACCTGGGCGCCCTGCGGGGCCCACACGCGCAGGTCCGCGGAGGCAACGCCACGCGACATGGACTTCTGGACGAGCGAGGAGAAGTCGGCAGCGATCTCGCTCGGGTCGGCGATGAGGTCGACCGTGCCGAGCAGGGCCGTCGAGATCTCGCGCAGCTCGTCGACCTGCCAGCGCGAACCGACGCCGCGCGCGTCGCACTGGAACTTCCCGGTCACGGCGCGCACGACCTGCGACAGGTTCTCGCGCGGCTCCGACTCGTTCTTGCCGTCCGTCAGGAGGATCGCGTGGCGCTGGGCGGCCTGGGGCACGGTGTCGAAGAGCTGGGCCGCGAGCTGGAGCCACGTGCTCATCGCGGTGCCGCCCGACGGGCTCATCATGGCGATGGCCCGCTTGGCCTCCTCGCGTGCCGCGGGCTCCATCTGCACCATCGCGACGCGCGCGTTGGGGTACGGGAACGCGCGCTGCGCGACGTGGCTGCCGCCGACGATCGCGAACCAGGTCCCGTCGAGGATCTGGTCGACCGCGACCTGCGCGGCGTACTTGGCGGACTCCATGTTGCGCCCGGACATCGAGCCGGACGTGTCGACCATGATGATCTCGGCGACGCCGCCGCCCGAGGTCGCGGCCCCCGCCTGACCTGCCCCTCGGGCGGTCACCGTCACGATGGCGTGCACATCCGTGGCGCCCTCGGACAGGAACTCGTTCTGGAAGACCTCGGCGGAGAACTCGGCCATGGGTTCTGGGCTCCTTCGTGGATCAGAGGGCGCGCGTCGCGGGCTCGTCGCCCGAGAACGCGTCTGTGTGCAGGTTATCGGAGGTGTCCGGGGCGGCGAGCGCCTCGAAACGCGCGAGAGTCGCGGTGATGTTGTCCCGGCCGCCCTGGGCGTTGGCCCAGCGGACCAGCTCGGCGGCCAGGGTGCGGGGCTCGCGCCCCGTCGTGGCCTCGGTCGAGCGCACGAGGTCCGCGAGGTCGTCGGCCGCCGAGCAGTAGTTCCACAGGCCGTCCGAGCAGACCAGCAGCCAGCCCGAGGAGTCCGGGACGGTCGGGGCGCAGCGCGCCGCCGGGTCGGTCGAGTCGGGCCCGAGCCAGCGCGTGATCGCGTGCGCCTGGGGCGCGTTCTCGGCGACGTGGCGCGGGGTGCCCATGGCCATGAGCTCGTGCGCCCACGAGTCGTCGACGCTGAGCTGGCGGGCCGTGCCGGCGTCGGGGATCCAGTAGGCGCGCGAGTCGCCCACCCAGCCCGCGACGACCAGCGGACCGTCGACGACGGCCGCGACGAACGTGCACGACGGCGGCTCGGCCCGCTCGGCCTTGTCGCCCACCGCGACCAGGACCGCGTCGTTCGCGGTCGTCGACGCGGCGACCATGAGGGCCTGCCACGCCTGGATGCGCTCGGTGACGTCCCCCGTGACGGGCGCGGCGCCGTCGGGCCCGCCGGACGCGAGCACGTCGCGGGCCGCTCGCGCCGCCGCGAGGCTCGCGACGTCCGAGTCCGGCGCGGCCGAGACCCCGTCGCACACCACGAGGGCCGCGAACCGCCCGGCCGCGGCCGGGTCACCGGACGCGGCGAGCGCCATGGCGTCCTCGTTGCGCGAGTGCCGGATGCCGCGGTCGCACACGCCCGCGACCCAGGGGGCGGGCTGCTCGGCCCAGTGGTCGCGCTCGACCTGGGCCTTCTCGCCGCACTGCTCGCAGTAGCCGTCGTCCGCGACAGTGCCGCCGCAGCTCGTGCAGGGACGTCGGGCAGCGGGCGGCGGCGGCGGAGGGGGCGGCGGCACGGCGCCCGAGTCGGGGTCCGTGGGCTTGAGGTCCGGCGGAGGCGTCGGGAGGGTCAGGGGAGGCAGCGCGGGCACGGGCGGGCGCGCCAGGATGGGCGGCCCGTCCCCGGCGGCCACCGCCGGCCCGACGTCGGAGCCGCAGTTCTCGCAGAACCTCGCCCCGGGTGCGGGCACCTCACCGCACGTGGCGCACGGCGCGAGCAGGCCGGGCGAGCTCTCCTGCGCGCTCACGTCGTCGTCCAGCGGCGCACGGCGTTCGCCCGGTCGACGAGGTCGATCTTCGCGACCCGGTCCTCGGTGAGCGTCGCCATCTCGCGGTAGGCCCCCTCGAGGGCGTCGCGCAGCGGTGGCTCCTTGGGCTCGACCCCGCCGAGGCGCGCCGTGCCGACCTGCTTCTTGACCGTGACCTCCTCGAGCGCGGAGCTCAGGACGTCGATCGAGAGGGCGACGCGGTCGCGCTGGGGGATCGCGACCGACTCGACGCTCGCGAGCGCCTCGGCCAGGGCCGTGAGCCCCCGGTCGGACCCGGCGAGGAGCCGTGCGCGGCGCATGCGCGCGTCGGTGTACGAGCTGCGCGTCGGGGTCACGAGGTCCAGCGCGTGCAGCGCCCCGTCGAGGTCGCCGCGCGCCTGCCGGATGCGGGCGAGCCCGAACGCCGCGGGCGCGGTGTAGTTGGCGTCCGACCGGGCGCAGATCACGTACAGCGACTCGGCGATGTCCGGTTCACCGCTGACCTCGCACGCGACGGCGAGCGCGAGCTTGGGCGCGAGCTCGCCGGGGACCTGGCCGTAGACCGCGTTGAACGAGGCGCGGGCGTCCGCGGCCTCGCCGCGCGCGAGCTCGGCCAGCCCCCCGATCCAGGCCGCCCGCCACTCCCACGGGTCGTCGGCGAGGATCTCGACGATGGTCTTGTCGACCTCGGCGAACCGGCGGTGCTCGATCGCGGCCTTGGCGTACGCGAGCCGCACCTCGACCGTCGACTCGGGGGCCGCAGCGAGGGCCGCCATGCGAGCCGCGGGGTCGGCGATGTTGACGCCCGCGAGCCAGCTCGCCATGGGGTCGGACTCGTCGATCTTGAGCGTCGGCAGGGCGTCCCACGTCAGCGGGTGGTCGGCGTCGTCGGACACGGGCGCCTCGAACAGGACGGAGGCCGCCGAGTGCAGCGCGCCGCTGCCCGGGCCACGGTCGGTCGCGACGACCTCGCGCAGCACGCCGATGAGCTGGGCGCGCATCTCGTCGACCGTCGCGAAGCGGTCCGAGGGGTCGAGCGCGCACGCCTTGGCGAGCAGGCGGTAGAACGAGTCGTACTGCTGGAAGACCGGGGTCTCGGCGACGGGCGGCAGGGACGCGACGTACGTCGTCTGGTTCCCGCGGAAGTCCAGCACGAGCGTGGCGAGCGTGCGCCCGATCGTGTAGATGTCGGACGCGACCGACGTCCCGATCTCCGCGACCTCGGGAGCCTGGTAGCCGACCGTGCCGAAGATCGCGGACGTCATGTCGTCCAGGCGCCGCACGCCGCCCAGGTCGATGAGCTTGACGCCGTCGCCCTGCTGGATCATGTTGTCGGGCTTGAAGTCGCAGAAGATCAGGCCCAGGTCGTGCAGGTACGCGAACGCCGGGAGGATCTCCAGGACGAACGCGAGCGCCTGGTCCACGGGTAGAGGGTTCACCACGCCGCCGTTGTCGTCGCGGCGGTCCTTGAGGATCTCCTTGAGCGACTTGCCGCCCACGTACTCCATGACGGTGTAGCCCGCGCCGTCGTGCATCACGAAGTTGTAGATCTCGACGATCAGCGGGTGCTCGACCTCGGCCAGGAACTGGCGCTCGGAGATCGCGGCCGCGAACGCGTCGGGGTCGCCCGAGTTGAGCAGACCCTTGAGCACGACCCACCGGCCCGACACGTTCTGGTCGCGGGCCAGGTAGATCCAGCCGAGGCCGCCGTGCGCGAGGCAGCCCACGACCTCGTACTGGCCGCCCACGACGTCGCCCGGCGAGAGCTGCGGGTCGAACGAGAACGCGGTGCGGCACTGCGGGCAGAAGCCCGAGGTGCGGCCCGGGACGCCGTCGCGCGACCGGCCGACCTTGGCGCCGCACGTGGGGCAGAACCGCTTGGACTCCGCGAGCTCGGGCACGGCCATGATGGCCTGGAGCGGGTCGCGGACCGGCGCGCTCGGCACGGTCGTCAGGCCCGCGCCCAGGCGGTGGCCGCGCAGACGTGTCGAGGACGTCCCCACGCGCCGCGTGGACTTGGTGCCCGTCACGGCAGAGCGGGCCGAGCCGAGCGCGGCGCTCGCGAGCTGGGTCGAGCTCGTGCGCCCCGTGCGGGTCGAGACGGCCTCGCCCTCGGGGCCCGGGCCGGCCGCGTAGTTCGGGGCGGCCTGCGCGATGCCCGTGCCGAGCATGGCCGACGGCGACGCGGCGGCTGCGGTCGCGGTCGTCGACGACCCTGCCGGGCCGGGAGCCCCGGCCGAGGGCGCGGCGGGCGAGCCGCACACGTTGCAGTAGCCGTCCTCGATGAAGCCGGTGCAGCCCGGCTGGGAGCAGGGCTCCTGAGCGGTCGTGGTCATCGGGACGATCCTTCCTGGCCCGGTGCGGGCGGCGGTGCGGGTGACGATCCGGGCGACGCGAGGTGCGCCGGGAGCGGACGGGACAGGAACTGGTACTGCTCGACGAGGAAGCGCAGCAGGACGACGTCACAGGGCACGGCCTCGCCCGCCGCGCGGGCCTCGGCCAGCCCGGAGCGGACCGTGGGGGAGGCGCTGCGGCCGTTGGCGTCGGCCTTCACGCGGTAGGCGTCGAGCCGGTAGCGGAGCTCTGCCCGCTCGCGCAGCGGCGCGGTGTACGCGGACTCGACCGTGTCGAACGCGCGCGCGACGGTCGCGAGCCGCGTCAGGAACCCGTCGAGTCCCGCGCGGTCGTGCGGGACCTCGCCCAGGCGCGACACGTCGGGCACCGCGAGGCGCGGGGGAGCGGCGATCTCGCGACGGGCACGGGCAGCGAGCTCGCGCAGCGAGGGCTCGCGCGCCTCCAGGGCCGCGTAGCGCTCGACGGCCTGCTTGCGGTCGCGGGCCAGCTCGCGACGCTCGGACGCACCCACGATGAGGTCGCGCTCGGTGCGGGCGACCTCGGCCTCGAGCTCGGTCAGGGGGCCGGTCACGTCGGCGCCGTGCGACGCCTTGTCGCGTAGCCGCGTCCAGCGCTCACGGAGCTTCTCCACCCTGCCACGGGCCTCGGTGTCGGAGCCGGCGAGCTCGTCGCACCGGGCCAGCTCGGCGCGCAGCCCACGGAACCGGGCGACCTCGTCGGCGGCGTTCGGGTCGAAGGACAGGCGCGTGCGCAGCGCGGCCACGATCGCGTCGCACAGCCGCGTCGCCTCGACCAACGACACGAGCGACGAGCCGTCGGGCGAGCTCAGGCGCCCCCAGATCAGCTGCGAGATCTTCTCGCGCGCGACCGTGTCCGCGCGCCCCGAGTCCCAGACCACGGCCATCTCGTCGGCGCGCGTGCGGGCCGCCTGCCACAGAGTCATGGCGAGCAGCATGTCGGCGGTGTACGTCTCGGGGGACGCCGCGGCCTGTGCTGCGGCGTCGAGGCGGTCGAGCTCGGTCCGCCGAGCCCGCAACCACTCCTCGAGCGCCGCGAGGTACGTGAAGAGCTCAGCGGCCGGGCTCGCCTCGCCCAGACGTCCGGGCGCGCTCGGTGCCTGCTGCGTGCGCGGGGCCACGGGCGGCCCAGCAGCGGCAGGGGAGGGCGAGGAGCCTGGGGTCACGGCGTGCGGCCGTACACGGCGACCGGCGGGGCCGGGGCCGGGCCGAGGACGCCGAGCCACTCGTCGTACAGCGCGGTCCAGGTGCCGTCGGTGCGCATCTGCTCCAGCACGCCGTTGACGAACTTGACCATGTCGACGTTCGCGGCCGGGATGCCCAGGCCGTACGGCTCGTCGGAGATCGCCTGTCCGACGACCTTCGCGTACGGGTCCTGTGCTGCGAAGCCCGCGAGGATCGTGTCGTCGCCCGTGATCGCGTCGACCTTGCCCTGCTGGAACAGGGCGAGGCAGCCCGTGTGGGTCGTCGCGGGCACGGCCTCGATGTCGGGGTACTCCTGGAGGCGTTCGAGCGTCGTGGTGCCGTCCGGGGCGCAGACCCGCTGGCCCGCGAGGTCCGCGATGCCCTGCGCCTCGGAGTCCCTGGTCACGAGCACCTTCTGGCCCGCGTGGTAGTACTCCGAGGAGAACGCGATGGTCTCCCAGCGCTCGCAGTTGATCGTGAACGCCCGGGCGACGATGTCCACCTCGCCGTTCTCCAGGGCCTCGAGCCGCTGACCGGACGTGATGACGCGGAACTGGAGCCGGTTCGGGTCGCCGAAGATCGCGGTCGACACCTGGTGCAGCACGTCGATGTCGAAGCCCTCGATCTGCCCCGTCAGGGGGTTGCGGGCACCGAGCTGGAGGGTGTCGGCGGAGACGCCCACGACGAGCGAGCCGCGGTCGCGGGTCGCCGCCATGGTGCTGCCTGCGGGCAGCGCACCGGGTCCCGGCAGCGGGCCGTCGGGCGCGTAGGACGCGACCGGGTTCTCGCACGCCGCGGCAGCCGAGACGGTGCTGCCGGCCGGGCCGCTCCCGGCCGCTGCGCTGCCCGCGGTGCCGACGACCGAGGCCACGGACACCCCCGCGGACGGTCCGGCGTCGGGCGTGGCGCAGCCGGCCAGGACCAGGGCGCCCGAGACCCCCAGCGCCACCAGGGCGCTCAGGCGCCCGCTCTTGCGGAAGGTCGTGGTGATCACCGGTACTCCTCCAGTCGGACGTTCAGGCCGCGCCAGGCGAGGACCGCCGCGACGAGGCCTGCGGCCAGCAGCAGCCAGCCCGCGAGGGCGGACTTCGTGCCTGCCGAGGCGAGGTCGGCCTGCGTGGCCCTGATGTTGTCGGTGATGTCGTTCGTGACGGACTGGGAGAAGGCCGCGAACGCGGCGTTCGGGCTGCCCTCGGCAGAGCTCGTCGCGAGCGCGACCGCCCCGTCCCAGTCGCCCGCGTCGTCGAGCGCGCGGATCGCCTGGTGCTGGGTGACCCAGTCGCCCAGGTGTCCGGCCGCGGTCCCGTCGAGGACCCCGGCAGCCCCCGCGTCGTCGAGGCGCTGCGTCGCGTCGGCCGTGAGCTCGACGAACGACTCCTCGTACGCCTGGCCCGAGCCGCGCTTGATGAGCGTGAAGCTCTCCATGGCCTTGGCGTCGTTCGCCTCCGAGTACGCGGTCGACGCCGCGAGCGTCGCCGCGTACGGTCCGTCGCGGACCGCGGCGGCCGCGCCGTTGGTCTGGCTCAGCAGGACCGCACCCACGACCCCGACGACCAGCACGACCGCGCTCGCCGCGAGCAGCCCCACGTTGAGCACGCGGTGCGTGCGCTTGGCCAGCCACACCTGCGTCGCGACGAGCAGCGCCAGGCACAGGACGCCTGCCGCGAGGATCCACAGCGCGTTGCGCACCATCGACAGGTCGGACGCCACACGGTCGGCGTTGTCGTCCACGAGCGTCGTGAGCGTCGGCAGGATCTCGTCGCGCAGCAGCGTCGAGGCCTGGTCCAGGTAGGCCGACCCCACCGGGAAGCCCTGGCGGTTGTTCGCGCGCGCCTGCTCGATCAGGCCCGTGTAGACCGCGACCTGCGAGGCGACCCGGCCGAGCTCGGCCGCGTCCGCGCTGTTGGACCCCGCGAGCTCGGCGATGCGGATCGAGGCGTTCGCGATCGCGTCGTCGTAGCGCTCGCGCTGGTCCACGGGCTCGAGGCCGCCGACCAGGAACGCGTTGGTCGCCGCGGCGTCCGCCACGACCAGGTTGTTGCGCACGTCCTGGACCCCCAGGAGCTGGCTCGTGTCCGCGCGGGCGTCGTCGAGCGCGATCCCCTGGACACGCGCGGCCTGGAAGCCGAGCGCGCCGAAGACGACCGCCGCGAGCACGCACAGCGCGAGCGCGATCCGCAGCTTGCCCGGCGATCGACGCAGCGCGCTGCGCACCCCCGCGCGGCGGGCGGCCCGCTCCTCGGCCTGCGTGGCGGCGGGTGCGCCCGGGGGCGTGGCGGGCTGCCCGGGGTAGGAAGGCTGGACGGCCCGACCGGGCGCCGGGGCGGACCCGGGCGGCGGCGTCAGGGTCTGGCTCATGCAGGCTCCTCCTGAGGGGAGACGGTCGGGTTCTCGGGCAGGTCTTCGGGCAGGTCTTCGGGCTCGGCCAGGATGCCGGCCGAGCCCCCGGCGGCGGTCCCGTCCTGGGGCAGCAGGTCCTCGGGCAGGAGCCGGCGCAGCTCGTCGAGCGTGGGCTCCGGGGTGTCCTTGAGGCGCCACGCGTGGCGCGCGATGGCCGCGTCCAGGACGTTGCGCGCGTGGCGACCGTTGCCGAACCCCTCGGTGCGCGGCACGAGCGAGACCATCTCCTCGAACCGGTCGAGGGTCTCGGGCAGCGCCTCGAAGTCCGCAGAGGTCGCCATGCGCTCGAAGATGCCGCGCAGCTCGGCGTCCGAGTAGTCGTCGAACGTGATGGTCGTGGAGAAGCGCGACTCGAGGCCGGGGTTGGTCGCGATGAACCCGGCCATGGGGCCGGGGTACCCCGCGACGATCACCACGAGGTCGTCGCGGTGGTCCTCCATGTCCTTGACGAGCGTGTTGACGGCCTCGGCGCCGTACTGGTCCTCCGCGAGGCCGTACGCCTCGTCGATGAACAGCACGCCGCCGATCGCGGTCGCCACGACCTCGGACGTCTTGACGGCCGTCTGCCCCAGGTAGCCGGCGACGAGCTCGGAGCGGTCGACCTCGACCAGGTGCCCCTTGCTGAGCAGCCCGAGCGCGCGGTAGATGCCCGCGACGAGGCGCCCGACGGTCGTCTTGCCCGTGCCCGGGTTGCCGAGGAACACGAGGTGGCGCGTGAGCGTGGGCGTGGTCAGGCCCGCGGCCGTCCGCAGCTTCTCGACGCGCAGGAGCTCGGTCTGCTGGCGGATCTCGTGCTTGACCCGGTCGAGCCCGATCAGCGCGTCGAGCTCGGCCAGGAGCTCCTCGAGCGAGCGGGGCGGCTCGGCCTCGGTCTCCTTCTCGGCGGGGGAGTCGCCCGTGGTCGCGCTCTGCGCGCCGCCGGAGGCCGGGTCGACCGGGGGGCCCGACGGCGCCGCGTGCGTCGCGGGGCCTGCGTCGCCCGGGGTACGCGCACCCAGGGCGTCGAGGATCGCGTCCACGGTCGGGACGATGTCCTGCGCCGGAGGACGCAGGCCGCCCGCACCGGCGAGCGAGCCCAGGTCGAACGGGTTCGACCCGCTCGGGAGGGTCGGGTCGAACGACGGCGTCGGGAAGTGGACAGGAGTGCCCTGCGGCCGGGCGGCGCGCGGTGGGGCCGTGTGCGGCTGGGCCGCGGCGCGCTGCACGGCCGTCGTGGACGCGGCGTTCGCCGAGGACGAGAGCCCGGGGGAGCCCAGCGCACCGGCCGCGGAGATCACGGACGCGAGGGCCTCCGCATACGCGGCGGCATGCTCCGAGCCCGCGACGACGAGGGCCGTGAGCTGGTCGGTCGGGGCCGAGCGCCACCGGCGGCCCCGCTGCGCGGCCTCGAAGAACGCCGTGAAGTCGCCCGGGTCACGCCCCACGGCCTCGAGCCACGCGGGAGCCGCGCCCGTGGACGACTCGGCCACCGCGGCGGCGAGCCGCTCGCCCTCGTGCGCGACGTCGTCGGGCACGAGGCCCGCACCGCGACCCACTGCGACGAGCGCCTCGATGCTCCGTGCGAGCGCCCCCTGGCGCGCGGCGCTCACGGCCGTTCCAACCCGCCCGGGCTGCCCGGTGCCTGAGGCTGGGCCGAGCCCGTCCCGGCGTCGGGCGCGAGCGCGATCGAGGAGGACTGGAACTTCTCCGCGAGGAACTGACCGTGCGCCACGAGGGCCGCGGCGTCCGCGCGCGAGACCGCGTCCGAGATCTTGTCGAGCGTCACGCCCAGCAGGTCGAGCTGGTCGCACAGGATCATGAGCGACGTCTTGCCGCGGTTGACCGCGCGGGTGTCCGCGAAGTCGCGCGGCAGGCGCAGGTAGCCGCCCACGGCCTCCGGCAGGTAGCTCGTGGCCGTCGCGACGACCGTGTGCGCCTGCGCGCTGCCGCCACCGAGGCGGTCCAGGCGCGGGGCCATGTCGTCGACCGTCCTCGCGATCCGGTTCACGCGCGCCGTGACCGCGGGCGGGACCCGGCCGTCGATCTGCGCCTGCACGGCGTCGACCGAGGCCAGGATGTCCGCGCTCGTGGGTGCCGGCGGCAGCACGGGGACCTCCGGCGGGCGACTGCGCCCGCCGCCGAACAGGTTCTGGAACCAGCCCATGGCGTCCGGGTCAGACCTTCCCGAGGTCGAGCGCGCCCGAGGCCGCACCCGACTGGTCACCCTGGGCCACGCGGTCCAGGTACTCGCGGGCCTTGGTCGTCTCGGTCTCCAGGACGCCGATGGTCTGCGCCATCGAGTCCAGCGCCTGGACCTTGAACGTCGAGATCGAGTCCATGGTCGCGTAGATGTTCTGGAACGCGGCCTGGAGCTGGGGGAGGCCGACCGTGGCGCTCGCAGCCTGCGCCTGGATGGTCGCCGACTGGTCCGCGAGCATCTTCGACGTCGAGGCGATCATGTTCGACGTGGTCGTGTTGAGCGCCGTGATCTGGTCCAGGACGAGCTTCTGGTTGGCGAGGGCCTGGGCCACGATGACGGCCGTGCGCAGCGCGGAGACGGTCGTGGTGGTCGCGCGGTCGACGCCTTTGATGAGCTCGACGTTGTTCTTGATGACGATGTCGATCGCGAGGTAGCCCTGGATGGACACCGCGAGCTGGGTCAGGAGGTCCTGGTGCTTCTGGCGCACGTAGAACAGCACGTCCTCGCGCAGCGCCTTGGCCTTCTCCGGGTCCGTCGCGTCGAGCTCGGCGGTCTTCGCGGAGAGCTGCGCGTCGAGGCGCTCGGCCACGTAGATGTACTGGTTGAGGCGCGCCATGGTGTCCCACAGGTGCTGCTTCTCGAGGTTGAGCGCGGCGTTGTCCTTGCGGAGCTCGTCCTGGCCGTCGTAGAGCGCGCGGATGATCGCGTTGAGGTGGCCCTGCGCGCTCTCGTACCGGCGGAAGTAGTCCGTCAGCTTGTCACCGAAGGGGATGAAGCCGAGGAGCTTGCGGCCCATGCTCGCCTCGGACGGGTCGAGGTTCTCGACCGTGCGGCGCAGCTCCAGGAGCGTGCTGCCCACCTTGGAGCCCTCCGACAGCCCGCCCTCCTTGAGCGCGCGCACGGGCGTGGCCAGCAGGCGGTTCGAGGCGTCGGCGGCGGTGCGGATGTCCTGGTCGCCCATGGTGCGCACGTCGTTCGCCTTGGCCGCGAACTCGGGCGAGCGCGCGTCGGAGGCCATGAGCGCGTCGAGGTAGGACGTGACCTTCTGGTCCAGACCGGGGATCGCGGCCTCGTCGACGCGCGGAGCCATCGCGGGGGCCTGCGTGGTCGCGACGGGCTTCACGGGCTCGGGCGCGGAGAGCACCAGGTGCTCGGTCGCGGCGGGGGGCTGGAGCGGTGCTGCCTCGGTCATCGTGATCCTTCGCTCGTCTTGGACCGGGGTCGGTGCGGGACCCACCCCTGGAACCCGGCGAACCGGGCAAGCCGGTCGACCGGCCGGTCCGGGGAGTATATCCGCGACGGGTGGCCGGTTCTTTACTCTTTCACGCCCCGGGAGAGGAGAGAACTCCCCATGCCAGGATTCTCGGCATGAGCACCCCGATCACGGTCCACGTCCGCGGCAGCAACCAGGCGGGCCGCCCACTCCTGCTGCTGCTCCACGGGTTCGGCTCGCACGAGCACGACCTGCCCGCGATCGCCGGTCATCTTCACCCGGTCTGGGACTGGGCGTCGCTGCGCGCGCCCCTCGACGCGGGCAACGGCGGGTTCTCGTGGTTCCCGCTGGGCGTGCCGGGACGCCCCGACCGGGCACCCGTCGCGGAGTCCACCGAGGCGGTGCTCGCGTGGCTCGACGCGAACGTGACCCCCGGGACGGTCGTCGTGCCCGTGGGCTTCTCGCAGGGCGGCCTGATGGTGACCCAGCTCCTGCGCACCGCACCCGAGCGCTTCGCTGCGGGGGTCGTGCTCTCGGGCTTCGTGCTCGACGCGGTGCTGCCCGGTGACGAGGCGCTCGCGGAACGGCGGCCGGCCGTCTTCTTCGGGCACGGCGACGCGGACCAGGTCATCTCGGCCGACGCGACGGCGCGGACCTCGGCCTGGCTGCCGCGGTTCACCGCCGTGACCGACGTCGAGTACCCGGGGCTGCCCCACTCGATCAGCGCCGAGGAGCTCGCCGACGTGTCGGTGTTCCTGGACGGGGTGCTCGAAGGCGCCGGGCTCGGGGGCTGATGCCTCCTTCCGCCGGGGGCGCACCCTCTCCTGGGGGGCACCAGGGGCTGGGGGCGGGGTGGTGTTGCCGCAGAATGCCAACAATTGTTGTCAGTTATGGGCACGGCCCCCGACCCGAACAGTTCACGCTCAGCCGACCACGGAAGCGCTGCCCGTCACCGGACCGCCACGACGGGCCGGGACGCCGCCCACAGCGGAGCGGTCAGCACCGCGGTCCCGACGGCGGAGATCGCCTGGGCGACGACGGCTAGCGGTACCACTCCTCGTCGATCGACGAGAGCCTCGACGGCAGCACCCGGTCACCCAGCCCGTAGAACTGCTGGAAGCTCATGATGAGCGGGCGCCACCGGTCGGGGTCGATCCGGTGGGTCGAGCCCGCGAGCCGGATCGACTCGTGCACGTGCACCCGCGTGACCGCGATCTCGACCGCGAGGATGCTCCCCGCCGCGACCGGGTCGTCGCCGCGCAACGGATGAGCGTCCACCACGTGACCCTCGAGCTGCACCGGGCACTCGCCCGCCCTCGGCGCCGACACCGTGTCCGACGCGACGGTCGTCAGGCCCGCGCGCCCGAACTTGTCCGGCTCGTACCGGTACCCCACGGACGACTTGCGCGCAGAGACCGGGTCGCGGCCCGTCGTGAGCGCGATCCGGTCGACCGCCGAGACCTGCTCGACCGATGGGAGGTTGAGCACGGCCCCGCCCGTCGCGCGGAGGTTGATCGCCGTCTGCGACCTGGCCCCCACCCCGATCACCGCGGTGTGGCCCAACCAGAAGATCGACGACAACGGGGCGAGGTTGGGCCGTCCGTCGGCGCCGACGGTGCTGACTAGGACGACCGGGGTCCCGAAGTAGAGGATGGACGGGTCGATCGTGACGTGCTCGGTGCTCTGGACGGCCAGCATGGGAGTACCTCCGCGACGGGTGGACGGGCTCGTCCTGAAGACGCAGCGTCCCATCGGGACGTGAGGTCGGTGGTCAGGAGAGCGGATGGCTCGAGGGAGGCGTCCACCGCTGGGCCCGCACGGCCACGCCACCGACGAGCGAGGACCGGCCCCCTTGCGGTGTCCGCACCGTCGGGCATGCTCTGCGCAGGAGCTTCGACATCTTCGTCCAACGGCTCGTCGACGGTGACGCAGGACAGGTCGACGTCGGGGCGCTCGCCGCACTGATCGAGCCTCTGGTCTCTCGCCAGGAGCTCGAGGCGGGGTACGTCGAGCTCTCGTTCCCCGACGGCCGGGCGTACCTGTACGGAGTGCGGGACCTGAGCCGTGGATTCATGGTCAACCACGTCGGGGGCAGGGCCGCCTGGGACTTCCTCGTGGCGGCGGCGAGCACCTGCGGGCTCACGATCATGCTCGGTGGGCTCGTGGTCGTTGCCGACTCCAGCCTGCTGGACGACCTGCCCGAGGGCCTCGCGGACGAGGCGCGGGTGGTCGCGAGCGGGGCGGAGCTGGTGGGGCTCCTCGGGGAGGCGCAGGGGTGCCCCGAGCAGGACTCGAACCTGCAACCTACGGATTAGAAGGCCGTTGCTCTATCCATTGAGCTATCGGGGCGCGGGGACCATCGTAGTGGGAACCGGCCGTGACCTGCGCGCACGCGCGCGAGGACGACGTGTCGCACACCACCTCCTCTCGGCCGCGCGTCCCCGGCCAGCCAACTCACCCGCCCCGGCCGCAGTCCGTCACCCGGTCATCGGCGCGCGCGTTTGGCATCGCCTCGGTAACCACAGAAGATGAACGGGTGACGACCCGACATGCTGCCGACCCTGCCTCGCGGGCCCTTTCCGCCTCGGGCAGGACGCCCGGCAACACGCCTGGCAACGCCCCCGAGGAGATCGGGACGACCGTCTACGACGTGGGCCGGGACCTGCGTCGTGACGTAGCCGACGCCCGCCTGCCGCTGGACCTCGACGGTGCCGCGGACGCCGAGGAGGCGCGCAAGCGCCTCCTGAACCAGCTCGACGAGCACCTGCTGCCCCGGCTCAAGGAGCTGTCCTCGCCTGCGGTGGTCGTGATCGCCGGGTCGACGGGCGCGGGCAAGTCGACCCTGTACAACTCGCTGCTGGGCGAGGAGGTCTCCACGGCGGGGGTCCTGCGCCCGACGACCCGTGAGCCCGTCTTCGCCTACAACCCGCTCGACGTCGACGTCCTGGTCCACAGCCCGACGACGGCCATGTCGCGCGTCGTCGAGCACGACGGCGTGCCGCGCGGCACGGCGCTGCTGGACGCCCCGGACCTGGACTCGCTCCTCGCGGAGAACCGGTCGACCGCTGCGCAGCTGCTCGAGGCCGCGGACCTGTGGCTGTTCGTGACCACGGCGGCCCGCTACGGCGACGCCCTGCCCTGGGTCGCGCTGGGTCAGGCCATGGAGCGCGGCGCGAGCGTCGCGATGGTGCTCAACCGCGTCCCGCAGCACAACCTGACGACGATCCGTGGCGACCTGCTGGCCCGCCTGCGCGAGCACGGCATGGAGGGCGTCCCGCTGTTCGTGATCCCTGACGTGGGTCCGCACGAGGGCATGCTCGACCCTGCGACGGTCGCGCCCATCGCGCGCTGGTTGACGATGCTCGCGGGGCCGGACCGTTCGCGCGCCGTGATCGTGCGCACGCTCAAGGGGTCGCTCGCGGCGCTGCCCGCATGGGTCACGGGCATCGCGGGCGCCGTGCAGGAGCAGGTCGAGGCCGCGGAGGTCCTGCGCGAGACGATCGACCGTGCCCTGCCGGGTGCCGAGGCCTCGGCCCGTGCGTCCGTCGCCTCGGGCGTCGTGGCGGAGGGGTCGGTCGCCTCGCGCTGGGCCCAGCTCGCGGGTGCGGAGAAGATCGACCGCGTCAAGGTCCGCCACGGCCTGGCCCGTTCGACCAAGCGTCGGGGGCGCTCGCGCGAGGTCGCGCTCGAACCGCTGCTCGACGAGGTGCGCGCCGCAGCGACCCGTACTCTCGTCGCCGCGGGCGCGACCGCGGACGACGCCCTGCGGGTCGCGCTCTCGGGACCTACGGCCCCTCCCGGTGGCCCGGCCTTCGCGCCCGAGCACGGTGACCCGGTCCGTGAGGCAGCACGTGAGCAGGCCGCGGCGACGCAGGTCCACGAGTGGGTCGCGGTCGCCGACCGTGCCGTCGAGGCCCTGCGCGGCATCGACGAGCCCGGCATCGCGCCGCAGGAGACCGCCGAGACGCGCCGGGCCGAGGCCGCGGGCAAGGCGTTCGGGCCCACGGGCCTGGCGGCTCTCCTCCTCACGGCCGCCGCAGGGTCCGACGACGCCGCGCGCCTCGTGCGCAGCCTGCTCGGCGACGCGGGGGACGCGTCGGTCGCGACCCTCGCGTCGGACCTCGCGGACCGCGCCGCGACCATGGTGGCCCGCGAGTCCCTCGACCTGCACGAACGCCTCGACGTCCCCGCCCTCGCACCGGATGCCGCCGTCGGGCTGCGCCTGCGCCTCGCCGAGCTCAGGAGGCTCTCATGACGTCCCACGACACCCAGCTCAGGTCCCGCACGGACGACCTCGCCAAGGCCCTGGACCTCGCGGGCGACCGGCTCGACCCCGAGGTCGCGGCTCGGATCCGGACCGCGATCGACGGGGTGCGCGAGCGTCTGGCGCTCGGCGTGGACCATACGGTCGTGGCGCTCGCGGGCGGCACGGGCTCCGGCAAGTCGAGCCTGTTCAACCGCATCTCGCGCCTCAACTTCGCGGACGTGGGTGCCAAGCGGCCCACGACGGCCCGCATCACGGCGTGCTCGTGGAGCGACCAGGCGACGGCGTTGCTGGACTGGCTGGAGGTCGACCCCGAGCGCCGGATCACGCGCGGCAGCGAGCTCGACGGCGACGCCGAGCAGGGTCTGGAGGGCCTGGTCCTGCTGGACCTGCCGGACCACGACTCGATCGAGCCCGCGCACCAGGAGGTCGTCAACCGCGTCCTGCCGCTTGTGGACCTGCTCGTGTGGGTCGTGGACCCGCAGAAGTACGCCGACGACGCGCTGCACTCGGGCTACCTGCAGAAGTCGGTCGGGCTCGAGGCGTCGATGGTCGTGGCGCTCAACCAGATCGACACGGTGCCCACGACGCAGCGCGGGAACCTGGTCGCGGACATGGGCCGCCTCCTGGAGGAGGACGGCCTCTCGGGCGTGTACGTGACCATGGTCTCCGCACGCACGGGCGAGGGCCTGGGGCAGGTGCGCGAGCTCCTGGAGCAGGCCGTGGCGCGCCGGAGCGTGGCCGCGAGCCGTGTCGCGGGCGAGCTCGACCGCGCCGGCGCGCTGCTGCTCGAGGAGACCCCGGGCGAGGTGCCGTGGACGATGAGCACCGCGGTCGAGGAGGAGGTCGTCGCCATCGGCGAGGCCACGGGCCTGGCAGCCGTCGCGGGGCAGGTCGCGGCAGCGGTGCGCAACGGGTACGGGCGCCCCGAGTTCGCCCCGCCGCAGGCCGACGCCGTCGCGCTGTCACGCAGCCGGTGGATCGCGCGCGCGGGCAAGGCGCTGCGCCCGGGCTGGAAGCGTGCGCTGGACGAGGCCGTGGCGCCTGCGGACCGGCTCGTCGAGGACACCCAGCGCGCGCTGTCGAAGGTCTCGCTCGACACCCGCGGGCCGTCCTCGGCTCGGGCGACGCGGGTCACGGCGCTCGTGGCGATCGGCGTCGCGGTGGTCACGGGAGCTCTCGCGATCCTCAGCTCGCTGGGGGTGCTGGACCTGGACAGGGCGATCGTCGCGACGTCCGCGATCGTGGCCGGGGCCGCGGTCCTGGTCGCCCTGGGGTTCTTCCTCGCGGGGGTCCAGATCCGCCGCACGCTGGCGCGCCGCCGCGAGGCGACGGTGCTGGCGTCCGGACGCGGCGCCGTCGAACGCGTGGTCCAGGAGACCATGGGCAAGCCCACGCAGAAGCTCCTCGACGAGCACCGCAGGGTCCGCGAGCTGGCGCAGTCGGCGCGCGAGACGGGCAAGGAGCTGCCGCTCACCGGGCCTCTGACGTTGCCCACAGGCAAGGATCTGGGCGACGCGTCCACAGGAGCCCCCTCGGCCCAGGACACCGCGACGCGCGAACCGTCAGCCTGAGTGCGCGGTCGGCACCAGGCCGACCCCGCACCCAGGAGGAACGATGGGCAACGACGTCACGGTGACGCTGGCAGGCTTCATGGGCACGACTCCCAAGCTCTTCACGTCCCCGACCGGCAACGACTTCACGAGCTTTCGCATCGCGAGCACCACGCGCTACCTCGACCGCTCGCGCGGCGAGTGGGTCGACGGACGGACCATCTGGTTCACGGTCAAGGCGTGGCGGGCCATGGCGCAGAACGTCGCGGCGTCGCTGCGCAAGGGCGACGCGGTCGTGGTCACCGGCCGCCTCGCGGTCGACGAGTGGACCAGCCCCGAGGGTCCGCGCACCAACCTCGTGATCGAGGCGAGCGCGCTCGGCCCGGACCTGACGCGCGGTCGTGCGCAGTTCCAGCACACGGTCCATCGCACGGCCCAGCCCGACGGCGTCACCGACGCCCCGGCGTCCGGGTCGCCCGGGGGCGTCCCGGGCTCGGCGGCCACGGGGGCCGGTGAGCGCTCGGGCGGTCTGGACGAGGGACCGGGCGACGGCACCGCGTGGGACCTGGGCCGGCCGGGGGAGCCGTTCCCCGAGGACGACGACGCCGAGCACGGCCTGGTGGACGACGCGCTGGGGGAGCGAGGCTCGGGTGCCGACCACGCGGGCCTCACCGACGAGAAGGCCGAGGCCGACGACGACGGCGAGGACCTGCTGACCGGCGAGCTCCTGGCGACGCGCTGAGGCCCGACCGCGTAGGCTGGGGGGTCGAAGACGCCCGCCCCACCGGGGGCCACCCCGGGTCCGGGGCGGGCGCACAGCATCCCGCGAGCGATCGAACGGTGGAACAGAGCCAGTGGCTGAGTTCATCTACTCCATGTACAAGGCGCGCAAGGCGCACGGTGACAAGGTCATCCTCGACGACGTCACCCTGAACTTCCTTCCCGGGGCCAAGATCGGTGTGGTCGGCCCCAACGGTGCCGGCAAGTCCACGATCCTGAAGATCATGGCCGGCCTCGAGCAGCCTTCGAACGGCGACGCCCGGCTCTCGCCGGGCTACTCGGTCGGCATCCTGCTGCAGGAGCCGCCGCTGAACGAGGAGAAGACGGTCCTCGGCAACGTCGAGGAGGGCGTGGCCGAGATCAAGGGCAAGCTCGACCGCTTCAACGAGATCTCGGCGCTCATGGCCGAGCCGGACGCGGACTTCGACGCCCTGCTCGCCGAGATGGGCACCCTGCAGGAGGCCATCGACGCGGCCGACGCGTGGGACCTCGACTCGCAGCTGGAGCAGGCCATGGACGCGCTGCGCTGCCCGCCGCCGGACGCCGACGTGTCGGTGCTCTCGGGCGGTGAGCGCCGCCGTGTGGCACTGTGCAAGCTCCTCCTCGAGAAGCCCGACCTCCTGCTCCTCGACGAGCCCACCAACCACCTGGACGCCGAGTCGGTCCTGTGGCTCGAGCAGCACCTCGCGTCCTACCCCGGCGCGATCCTCGCCGTGACCCACGACCGCTACTTCCTCGACCACGTCGCGGAGTGGATCTGCGAGGTCGACCGCGGTCGCCTGTACCCCTACGAGGGCAACTACTCCACGTATCTGGAGAAGAAGCAGGAGCGCCTGGCGATCCAGGGCAAGAAGGACCAGAAGCTCGCGAAGCGCCTGAAGGACGAGCTCGAGTGGGTCCGCTCCAACGCGAAGGGCCGCCAGACCAAGTCGAAGGCGCGTCTGGCGCGCTACGAGGAGATGGCTGCCGAGGCGGACCGCACCAGGAAGCTGGACTTCGAGGAGATCCAGATCCCGCCGGGCCCGCGCCTGGGCTCGGTCGTCCTGGAGGCTCAGAACCTGCAGAAGGGCTTCGACGGCCGCCGGCTCATCGACGGGCTCAGCTTCACGCTGCCGCGCAACGGCATCGTCGGCGTGATCGGCCCCAACGGCGTCGGCAAGACGACCCTCTTCAAGACGATCGTGGGCCTCGAGCCCCTCGACGGCGGCGACCTGAAGGTCGGCGAGACCGTGTCGATCTCCTACGTCGACCAGTCGCGCGGCGGGATCGACCCCAAGAAGACGCTGTTCGAGGTCGTCTCGGACGGGCTCGACTTCATCAAGGTCGGCAACGTCGAGATGCCTTCGCGCGCGTACGTCGCGGCGTTCGGCTTCAAGGGTCCGGACCAGCAGAAGCCGGCCGGCGTGCTCTCGGGCGGTGAGCGCAACCGTCTGAACCTCGCGCTGACCCTCAAGCAGGGTGGAAACCTCCTGCTGCTCGACGAGCCCACCAACGACCTGGACGTCGAGACGCTGGGCTCGCTCGAGAACGCCCTGCTCGAGTTCCCGGGCTGCGCCGTCGTGGTCT
Source organism: Oerskovia paurometabola (assembly GCF_016907365.1). NCBI lineage: Bacteria > Bacillati > Actinomycetota > Actinomycetes > Micrococcales > Cellulomonadaceae > Oerskovia > Oerskovia paurometabola. The sequence continues at coordinate 1,715,546 of NZ_JAFBBV010000001.1, forward strand.
CGCACGACCGGTGGTTCCTCGACCGCGTCGCGACGCACATCCTCGCGTACGAGGGCACCGAGGAGGACCCGGCGAACTGGTACTGGTTCGAGGGCAACTTCGCCTCGTACGAGGAGAACAAGATCGGCCGCCTCGGTGCCGACGCGGCGCGCCCGCACCGCGTCACGTACCGCAAGCTGACGCGCGACTGACCAGCGCACGACCGGTGCTCGTCCCCTGACGGACGGCACCGCGACCGAAGGGCCCCGGCGAGCTGCGCCGGGGCCCTTCGGCGTCCCGGCGCGCTCACCGGTCGCTCGGGCGCCGCGTCCGGCAGACTGAGGCCCATGACCCTCCCGAGCGACGACGTCGCCCCGTCCGTCGGCGGCGCCCCTGACGGCGGCCTTCCCGACGGCGCAGACGACCGCTCCGACGAGGCCGGCTCCGTCGGGCGGGGCCTCGACGAGGCCGGTCACGGTCGCCACGTCGCTGAGGACGACCCGGTCGTGGGGCATGCCGCGCGCACGGCGCAGGGTACCGACGAGCTCGTCGCGGCCCTCGACGTGCTGCGGGGCGAGCTCACCGCGCAGCGCCTGCCTCTCGTGACGCCGGGGGTCGAGGAGGACCGGCGGACGCTCGCCCTCGCGGTCGACCAGCTCGACGACTACCTCCTCCCGCGCCTGCGGTCGAGGTCCGCGCCGCTGCTCGTGGTGGTGGGCGGCTCGACGGGGGCGGGCAAGTCGACGCTCGTGAACTCGGTCCTGGGGGAGAGGGTCACGGTCCCGGGGGTCCTGCGGCCCACGACCCGCTCGCCCGTGCTGGTGCACCACCCGCTCGACGTCCGCTGGTTCAGCACGGACCGCATCCTGCCGGGGCTCGCACGCGTCACGGGTCCCGCGGACCACTGGGCGGCCGAGGGATCGCACCGGTCCGTCCGGCTGGTCGGGTCCGAGGTCCTGCCGCAGGGCCTCGCGCTCCTCGACGCCCCGGACGTCGACTCGGTCGTGGTCGAGAACCGCGAGCTCGCGGCGCAGCTCCTGGGTGCCGCGGACCTGTGGCTCTTCGTGACCACGGCCGCGCGCTACGCCGACGCGGTGCCGTGGGACCTGCTCGTCGAGGCGGCGACCCGGCGCGCGCAGGTCGCGCTCGTCCTGGACCGCGTCGACCCGGGGGCGGAGGCCGTCGGCGCGGACCTCCAGCGTCTGGCCTCCGAGAACGGTCTGGGCGACGTGCCGATCTTCCTCGTGCCCGAGGCTCCGCTCACGGACGGTCTGCTGCCCGAGACCGCGGTCGGGGAGATCTCGCGCTGGCTGACCGCGCTCGGCGGCGACGCGGGCGCGCGCTCGGCCGTGATCGACGCGACGCGCGACGGCGTGGTCGACGACCTGGTGCGGCGTGCGCTGCGGCTCGCGGGCGCGGTCGACGTGCAGCACGAGGCCGACGACCACCTGAGGTCCGCGGTCGACGCGGCCTACGACGACGCGCGGCGCACGGTCCTGGCCGCGACGAGCGACGGTGCCATGCTGCGCGGTGAGGTCCTCGCGCGCTGGCAGGACTTCGTGGGTACGGGCGAGTTCTTCCGGGCGGTCGAGCAGAAGGTCGGCTCGGTGCGCGACGCGATCGGCGGGTTCTTCCGCGGCAAGGGCCGCAAGGTCCCGGGTGTCGAGGAGGCGATCTCGCACGGCCTGGAGTCCGTGGTGCTCGACGCCGCGGAGGAGGCCGCCGAACGTGCGTACCGCGCGTGGCGTGCCGACCCGGCCGGCTCCGCACTGCTCGACGGGCTCGACCTGTCCCGCGCCTCGGCCTCGTTGCGCGCCCGGGTCGCGGAGGAGATCCGGGGCTGGCAGTCCGACGTCCTGGCGCTCGTGGGCGAGCAGGCCGCGGCCCGGCGCGGCACGGCGAGGGCGCTGTCGTTCGGTCTCAACGGGCTGGGCGTGGCGCTCATGATCCTCGTGTTCGCCTCGACGGGCGGCATCACCGGGGCGGAGATCGGCATCGCGGGCGGGACCGCGGTGCTCGCGCAGAAGCTCCTGGAGGCCGTGTTCGGGGACGACGCGGTCCGCCGCTTGACCCGCACCGCGCAGGACCGGCTCGTGGGCCGTGTCACGGCAGTCCTCGACGGCGAGGCCCGGCGCTACACGTCGCAGCTCGACGCGCTCGGCACGGGGGACGCAACGGGCGCCGCTCTGCGTGCCGCGGCGTACGACGTGCGCCAGGCCGCGCGGCGCGAGCAGAAGAGCCGCGACCGGGCGGGCGTGGCGGGAGAGGCGAGCGGCGTCGTCGGGCAGGCGGGCGCCCTGCGCGGCGCGCACACCCGTCCTGCGACCGCACCAGCGGCCCCGGACGACGCGGTGGCGACCGAGCGTCCCGGGTTCTGGCGCCGCCTGTTCGGCGCCCGCACGGACGAGCCGGGCGACGCCACCACCACCGGGGACGAGCGCTGATGGCCCGCCTCGACCTCTCGGCGCGTGTCGCGGCGCTCGAGACCGCGGTCTCGGCCGGCACGGCGCGCCTCCCCGACGACCTGCTCGACGACGCGCGTGCCGTCCTCGCGCGGACCGCGACGCGCAGCGCGCTGTCGGCCGAGCACACGGTCGTCGCGCTCGCGGGGTCCACCGGGTCCGGCAAGTCGTCGTTGTTCAACGCGATCGCGCGCGCGCCGCTCGCGCGTGCGGGCATCACGCGCCCGACGACGTCGCGCCCCCTGGCGGTCGTCTGGGGGCCGGGCGCGGACCCCCTCCTGAGCTGGCTCGAGGTCGGCGACCGGCACCATGCCGCGGATCGTGCGGCCGTGGCCACCGACGGGCTCGTGCTGCTGGACCTGCCGGACCACGACTCGGTCGTGACCGAGCACCGGGCGGTCGCCGAGCGCCTGGTCGAGCGCGTCGACCTGCTGGTGTGGGTCGTCGACCCCCAGAAGTACGCGGACGCGGCACTCCACGAGAGGTACCTGCGCCCGCTCGCCGGGCACGGGGACGTCGTCGTGGTCGTGCTCAACCAGATCGACCGGCTGACGCCCGAGGAGGCGACCGCGTGCCTCGCGGACCTGCGCCGGCTCGTGGCCGAGGACGGCCTGGCCGCGGCGCGCGTGCTGGGCGTCTCGGCGACCACGGGGCAGGGGATCGACGAGCTCGACGCGCTCCTGGACCGCGCGGCGGCCCGCCGGGAGGCCGCGGTCGCGCGCATGGCCGCGGACGTGCGCGGCGTCGCGAGGCGGATCGCGGACGCGTGCGGCGACACGGTGCCCGCGCGTTCGCAGGACGCGGCACGGGCCCGCCTCGTGGACGCCCTCGAGGCCGCGGCCGGGGTGCCCACCGTGGTCGACGCCGTCCGCGGATCGGCGAACCGCCGCGCACGCGCCGCGACCGGGTGGCCACCCACGCGGTGGATCGGGCGGCTGCGGGTGGACCCGCTGCGGCGCCTGGGCCTCACGCGCGGCACGGACCGGCCGGACCTGGCGCGCACGTCGATCCCGCGGACCTCGCCCACGGTCGCGGCCCGCGCGCAGGTCGCGGTCCGCGAGTACGTCTCGACCATGACGGCCGGGGCCCCGCAGGACTGGGTGCTCGCGGCGCGGGCGAGCGTGACCGACAGCACGGGGGGCCTGGCGGACGCGCTCGACCAGGCCGTCGCGGGCACCGAGCTCGAGGCCACGCGCCGCCCGCGCTGGTGGGGCGTCGTGAGCTTCCTGCAGTGGGTCGTGCTGGGGGCGCTGGTCGCGGGGCTCGCGTGGCTGGGGGTGCTCGCGGTGCTCGCGTACCTCCAGCTCCCGGCCCCGGCGACCCCGGTGTGGCGGGGGATTCCCTGGCCGACGCTCCTGGCCCTGGGCGGGGTGGTGGTCGGCATCGTGCTGGCCCTCGCGTCGCGCGGCGCGGGAGCGCTCGGTGCCCGACGGCGGGCGGCCCGCGCGCGCCGCAGGCTGCGGGAGAGCATCGGGGAGGTCGCGGGGCACCTCGTCTGGCTGCCCGTCGCGGAGGAGCTCTCGGCGCTCACGACCTGCCGCGTGGCCGCCCAGGTCGCGGCGACCTGAGGCGGGCGTAAGGTGACCCGGGTGCCTCCCCACCGATCTCCGGCGGACGAGAGGCGCGTGCCCCACGCGAAGAAAGGACTTCCATGACCCGCCTGCACGTCCCCGTCGCCCTGCGCTGGTCCGACCTCGACGCCTATCAGCACGTCAACAACGTCGAGATGCTGCGGCTCCTGGAGGATGCCCGCATCACCGCGTTCTGGCGCCACCCCGAGGCCTCGATCGAGGAGAGCTGGCCCACGGCGGTCCTCGACACGGGACCGCACGCGACGTCGCACACCCTGGTCGCCCGGCAGGAGATCGAGTACCTGCGGCCCCTGGGGTTCACGCGGAGCCCGGTGCGCGTCGAGATGTGGCTCGGACACCTGGGCGGGGCGAGCCTCGAGGTCTGCTACGAGGTGCACACCGAGTGGCCGGACGGCGCCGAGCGCACGGGGCCCTCGATCGGCAGCAGGCCCTACGCCAAGGCAGCGACGACCATCGTGGTCGTGGACGCGGCGACGGGTGCCCCGCGACGCATCACCGAGCCCGAGCGCGCCGCCTGGCAGCCCTTCGTCGAGGAACCGCTCGAGTTCCGTCGTCGGGGGCGCTGAGGCGCTCGGCCCCGTCGCCATCCTGCGACGCCGGGCCCCCCGGTGAGACGTCCGCAGGTCCGGTGACGAACACGACCGTGACGGATGCCCCCGGTTGATGTCATGATGCGCGCGTGGACACCGTAGAGGTTGTGGGCGCCGACGTGGCCGTCGATGCCGGACCCGAAGACGTTCTGCCCGTTCTGCCCCGGTCCGCGGCGTCGGTCTCGGACGTCGAGATCGAGCTCGACGCCGTGGACTGGGCCGCCTACCAGGGGGCGTTCGGCACGGCCGACGTGCTCCCTGCCCTGGTGCGCGCCGTCGTCGGGCCCGCAGGTGCCGAGCAGGACGAGGCACTGGACCTGCTGTGGCAGGTCGTGAACCACGAGGGAGCGCTCTACGAGGTCTCGGTGCCCGCGTTGCGCGTGCTCGCGGCCGTCGTCCGGGACGACCACCAGCCCGAGGACGTGCGCAGCGGGGTCGCGCTGCTCCTGCTGACGATGGGGGCAGCCCACCTGCCCGGCGAGCCCGCCGACCAGGTGGACCTCCAGCTCGAGGTGCTGCTCGCCGCGCAGGAGGTCCTGCCCGGCCTCGACGCGCCTTTCCTCCACGGTCCCGCGACGCTCCAGGTCGCGCTGCTCGCGTTCCAGGCCGTCACGGGAGAGGCCACGTCCGCCGCCGGCCGTGCCGCGATCGCACGGCTCGTCGCGGCCGACGAGCCGCTGCTCGCCGCGATCGCGTCCCTCACGTTCGACCTGGTCTCGGGCGCGGTCCCCGCGCGTGGTGCCGTGCACCGGCCCGGCGTGCTCGACGAGGACATCCGCGAGCTCATCGAGGACTACGCGGACCTGACGGACGTCACGCTCGCCGGGATGGTCGTCAGCGAGACCGCGTTCGCCCTCGTGGACCGGATGCTCACCGCGCTCGAGGAGTAGCGGTGGGCCGCCGGGCCTGCTCCTCCGTCCGGCGCGCAGCCTGCTCGGCAGCCTCGGCGATGTTCTTCTGCATGCCTCCGAAGACCACGCCGTGGAACGGCTTGACCGACCACCAGTAGGCCTGCCCGGCGAGGCCGTGGGGATGGAAGAGCGCCCGCTGCGCGAAGTAGCTCCGGCCCGGACCGGACGCTTCCTCGGGAGCGGGACCGACGTCGTCGGGCCCGGTGATCTCCTCGGCCGCCTCGTCGACGCGCAGCTCGAGCCACGCGAGACCCGGCAGCCGCATCTCGGCGCGCAGCAGCAGGCGCCGGCCGGGCTCGATGGCCTCGACCCGCCAGAAGTCCAGGACGTCGTCGACCACGAGCGTGCGTTCGTCGCGGCGCCCGCGTCGCAGGCCCGGCCCGCCCGAGAGCCGGTCGAGGAGGCCGCGCACCCGCCACGCGAGCGACCACGAGTACCAGCCGCGCTGCCCGCCGATCGACTCGATCACGGACCACAGGACGTCTGCCGGAGCGTCGACCACGCGTCGGCGCTCGTCGACGTAGAGCGAGCCACCCGCCCAGTCGGGATCGGAGGGCAGGGGGTCGCTCGGCGCCCCCTCGACCGCGGCCGACGACCACCGGGTGGTCACCTCCCCGTCGTGGATGCGCTCGAGCGCGAGCTCGACCGCGCGGCGGAAGCCGATCAGCCCGCCGGGCGGGTCGGGGACGTACCGCGCGATGTCGTGCTCGTCGCACACGACCTCGTGGACCAGGGACTCGACGAGGGGCCGCGCGATGCTCGCGGGCACGGGCGTCACGAGCCCCACCCAGTGGCTCGACAGGCGCGGGGTCAGCACGGGGACGCTCACGATGAGCCGTCGAGGGAGGCCCGCGACCTGCGCATAGCCCTGCATCATCTGCCGGTAGGTCAGGACGTCGGGTCCGCCGATGTCGAACGCGCGCGAGACGTCCGCGGGCATCGTCGCGCTACCGACCAGGTAGCGCAGCACGTCGCGGATCGCGATCGGCTGGATGCGGTTGTCGACCCAGCGCGGCGTCGTCATCGCGGGCAGGCGCTCGGTGAGGTAGCGCATCATCTCGAACGACGCCGAGCCCGAGCCGAGGATCACCGCGGCCTGGAGCACCGTCGTCGGGACGCCCGAGGCCAGCAGGATCTCGCCGACCTCCTTGCGCGAGGCCAGGTGCGGGGACAGGTCGGCGTCGTCGACGTCGGGGAACAGGCCGCCCAGGTAGACGATCCGCCCGACGCCCGCCTCGCGTGCCGCCCGGGCGAACGTCAGGGCCGTGCGGCGGTCGCGGGCCGCGAACGAGCGCCCCGTACCGAGCGAGTGGATCAGGTAGTACGCGACGTCCGCGCCCTGCAGCGCCTCGCGGATCTGGTCGAGGTCGGACGCGTCGGCCTGCACGAGGTCCACGTGCTGGGCCCAGTCGCGTCCGGCCAGGCGTTCCGGGCGGCGGGCGACCGCGCGGACGCGGTGCCCGGCGTCCAGGAGTTCGGGGACCAGGCGGCCGCCGACGTAGCCCGTCACCCCCGTGACGGCGACGGTCAGCGGGGTGGGCCCGGAAGGGTCGGTGGGTCCGTCGGCAGGGGCGGTCGCGGTGGGCGGGGGAGCGGCGGCGTCGGCTGGAGTCATGATGCTCCCCATGGTGACCCGGGGGGCGGCCGCTCGCGACCGGCCGTCCCCCGGACCTGCTCCGGAGGTCTCGCGTCAGGCCGGGAGAGCGAGGGCCAGGACGAAGAGCGCGAAGAGGGGGACGCCGATGATCGCCAGGCCCCACTTCCACCACCAGTGGATCGAGAGCTCGCCACGAGCGTCCGTCGCCTCGTCCGCGGTCAGCGGCCGCTGTGCCCAGCCCGACGGCGTGAGCGTCGCGAGGCTGTACTCCCGCGGCACCGTGATGCGGAAGAGCCAGAAGATGTGGACGTAGGTGTAGGCGAGGACCAGGGCCTGCTCTGGGGAGATGTGCTGTGACTTGGCCTTGCGGCCCCAGCCGAAGAAGATCATCGTCGATGCTCCTGCGTGAACGTGATGAGATGGCGGCAGAAGATAGCACGTTCAGGAGACTCCCAGGAAGGGGCGTTCGTCCCGTGGGGCCCGGGGGCCTTCGGGACGGTTCGTGCCGTGCCGACGTCTAGGCCAGCAGGTCCAGCACGGCGCGCTCGGACGCGGCCTGGCCGCGCCGCCTACCCAGGAGCGGCGCGATGGTCTGCCCACGCTCCCAGAGGTCGATCAGTCGCGGGTCGATGTACGACGACCGCGCGACGGCCGGGGTGTTGCCCAGCTCCTCGGCGACGTCCCGGACCACGCCCGCGACCACGGCCCGCCGGGCGCGGGCCGAGGCGGGCGGCGCGCCCGCGTCCGCGAGGGCACGGGCCGCGAGGACCGTGGCGTGCCAGGTGCGGAAGTCCTTCGCGGTCGCGTCCTCGCCCAGGCGCTCCTTGAGGTAGGCGGTCACGTCCGCGCTCGTCACGTCGTGCCAGACGACGCCGCCCGGCGTCTCCTCGCGCCACGCGAGCAGGTCGCCCGCTTCCCGACGCCGCACGAGCGTCGTGACGATCTCGCGGACCCGTTCGTCCTCGACGACGACGTCGCGCACCTGCCCCGACTTCGCGGGGTAGTGGAAGTGGATCGAGCCGTCGCGCCGCACGCGCACGTGCTCGGTACGCAGCGTCGCGAGCCCGTAGCTGCCGTTCTGCCGCGCGTACGCCTCGCTGCCCGCCCGGAAGTACGCGAGGTCCAGGAGCCGGAACGCGAGCGCGAGGACCTTGTCCCGTGGCATGCCGTCCAGCGCGAGGTCCTTGGCGACCCGGCGGCGTGCGGCAGGGAGCCGGGCACCGACCTCGAGGACGTGGTCGAACTTGCGACGGTTCCGGCGCTCGCGCCACTGCTCGTGGTAGAGGTACTGGCCGCGCCCCGCCGCGTCGTAGCCGAACGCCTGGATGTGACCGTCCGGGTACCGGCAGATCCACACCTGGGACCAGGCGGGCGGGACGACCAGGCGCGTGCACCGCGCGAGCTCGTCCGGGTCGGTCAGGCGGGAGCCGTCCACGTCGAGGTACGAGAACCCCTTGCCGTGGCGGCGTCGGCCGTACCCGGGAGAGGAGACCGAGACGCGGCGCAGGCGGACCATCCGGTCATCCTGCCCCGCGTCCCGGCGACTCGCTCGTCAGCGGTCCGGTCAGACCGGCAGCCGCAGCATGCCCTCCTGCGCGATGCTCGCCACGAGGCGACCGTCGCGCGTGAAGACGCGTGCGGCGCCCAGGCCCCGCCCGCCCTGCGCGCTCGGGGAGGACTGGACGTAGAGGAGCCACTCGTCGACGCGAGCGTCGCGGTGCCACCACATGGCGTGGTCGAGGCTCGCGATCGAGGCACCGGGAGTGACCCAGCTGGACCCGGTCTTGCGCAGCACGGGCTCGAGCATGATCTGGTCGCACGCGTACGCCATGAGGGCGCGGTGCAGGAGCTGGTCGCCCTCGACGGGCCCGCGGGCCTTCATCCACACCATCTGCTGGTCGGTGCGCTCGGCACCCGGGCCCAGGTAGAGCGAGCCGCCCACGTGGCGCAGGTCGAACGCGGCCTCGTGCGAGCGCGAGCGCGCGGCGGGGTGCGGGATCTTGCCGAGCTCGTCGAACGCCGACGGCAGGGTCTCGGGGTCCGGGGCCTCGGGCATGGGTGAGGTGTGCTCGACACCGTCCTGCTCCTCCTGGAACGACGCGATCATCGACAGGATCGGCTTGCCGTGCTGGACGGCGTGCGTGCGGCGCGCGCTGAACGAGCGGCCGTCGCGCAGCTTCTCGACCGCGAACTCGATGGGGGCGTCGAGGTCGCCCGCGCGCAGGAAGTACCCGTGCATCGAGTGGGGCCGACGGTCGCCCTCGACCGTCAGGCCCGCGGCGATGAGCGCCTGGGCGAGCACCTGACCGCCGTAGATCCGGGCGTTGGGCTGGTCGACGCTCAGGCCGCCGAAGCGCACGTCGGCGCCGTCGGAACGCGAGTCGTCGGCGGGCTTCTCCTCGAGCCGGAGCGCGCGCAGCAGGTTGCCGAGCGGGTCGCGCGCGAGCTCGTCCGCCGTGACCTTGGTACGCAAGGGCTCGGGCTGGTCGCGTTGCTCGGACTGGTGGGCGCGGGGGGCCGTCACGTCGGTCACGTCACTCCTCGAAGGTGTTGATCAGCGAGTGGGCGGCACGTTCCAGGTAGTCCCAGAGCGTGGCCTCGTGCAGCGGGGCGAGGTCGAGCGAGTCGACGCCGGCACGCATGTGCGCGAGCCAGCGGTCCCTCGCGTCGGGGTTGACCTTGAAGGGGGCGTGGCGCATGCGCAGGCGGGGGTGGCCGCGCTGCTCCGAGTAGGTCGTGGGGCCGCCCCAGTACTGCTCGAGGAACATGGTGAGCCGGACCTTGGCGGGGCCGAGGTCCTCCTCGGGATACATGGGCTTGAGCACGGGGTCCGCGGCCACGCCCTCGTAGAACACGTCGACGAGCCGCACGAAGGTCTCGTGCCCCCCGATCGCGTCGTAGAAGCTGTCCGAGGACGCGACGGACTCGCGCAGGCGCGGGGTCGCGGCGCTCACCGGGAGGGCAGCGGGAGAGCCGCCTGGCAGCGGTGCGGGCGTGCCGCCGGGGGCGGGGACGGGATCGCTGGTCACGCGGCCATCATCCCACCCGGTCGCGCACGCCCGGGCGTCCGGGCGACGTGACGCTCGCCGCTGTCGGGCTCCTCACAGCCCCAGCTCGTCGAGCTGCGGGAGGGCTGCCCGGACCGCGGCTCGCGCGTCGGCCGCGCTCTCGGCCGCCAGGGCGAGCTGTGCGACCTCGCGGCACTCGGCGACCGTGACCGCGCCCAGCAGCGCGGCGACGTCGGGGATCGCGCGCGCCGTCATCGACAGCGAGGACACGCCCAGCCCGACGAGCACGGCCGCGAGCACGGGGTTCGACGCCGCCTCGCCGCACACGCCCACGGGCCGCCCCTGGAGGTCCCCGCCGCGGCAGGTCGCGGCGACGAGCTGGAGGACCGCGGGCTGCCACGGGTCGCTCAGCTCGGCGAGCGAGCCGAGGAGGCGGTCGGCCGCCATGGTGTACTGCGTGAGGTCGTTGGTGCCGATCGAGGCGAAGTGCGCGCGGGCGAGCACGGGACCGGCGAGCAGGGCTGCGCTGGGCACCTCGATCATGACGCCCGCGGTGTCGAGCCCGTGGGCCGCGCACCGGGACACGAACCACTCGGCCTCGGCGACGGTCGAGACCATGGGCGCCATGACCCACACCACGGCCTCCTCGGCCGCGGCCGCGAGCGAGACGGCCTCGAGCTGCTGCTCCAGGAGGTCGGGCCACTTCTCGGCCGTGCGCAGCCCGCGCACCCCCAGGGCCGGGTTCTCCTCGTCGTCGACCGACAGGAAGTGCAGGGGCTTGTCCGCGCCCGAGTCGAGGGTACGGATCACGACCTTGCGGCCGGGGAAGGCGTGGAAGACCGTCCGGTAGGCCGCGACCTGCTCGTCGACCGTCGGCGGTTCCTCGCGGTCGAGGAAGGCGAACTCGGAGCGGAAGAGCCCCACGCCCTCGGCCCCGGCGGCCGCGGCGGGCTCGGCCCCCGCGGGGTCGCCGATGTTGGCGAGGAGCTGGACCCGGTGGCCGTCCGCGGTGCGTCCTTCTCCCGAGAAGGTCCGCACGGTCGCGGCGAGCGCCCGTGCGGTCGCGACCTGCTCGTCGGTGGGGTGCACGAGCACGGTCCCGGCCGACCCGTCCACGAGGACCGTGTCTCCCGCGCTGAGCGCCTCGCTCGCGCCGACCGCGGCGACCACCGCGGGGATGCCCATGGCGTTCGCGACGATGGCGGTGTGCGACGTGGGGCCGGCGCCGTCGGTCACGATCGCGAGCACCCGTGCCGGGTCGAGGCCTGCGGTCACCGACGGGGCCAGGTCGAGCGCGACGAGCACGAACGGTTCGGGATGGTCCGGGACCCCCGGCGCGGGGCGGCCCGAGAGCGCGGCGACGATCCGGTCGCGCACGTCCGCGATGTCACGCGCACGCTCGGCGAAGTACCCGCCGAGGGCCTCGAACTGCTGCGCGACGGAGTCGGCGGCCTCCCACACGGCGCGCTCGGCGATCAGGTGCTCGTCGACCACGCGCCGTGCGGCGTCGCCCGCGAGCGTCGGGTCGGCGGCCATCGCGGCCGTGGCCTCCAGCACGTCGCGCGTGTCCCCGGAGGCGGCAGCCGCGGCCCGTTCGAGGTCGGCCTGCACCTGGGCAGCCGCTACCGGGATGCGGTCGGCCTCGGCGCGCAGGTCGGCCGTGGGGCGCAGGCGGAGCCCGGGGGAGGGCTCGGCGAGCGGTTCGGGCAGGAAGACGACCGGTCCGACGACCTTCCCGGGGCACACCCCGATGCCGGTGATCGTCCGCTGTTCCTCGCTGGCCACGACGTCCTCCTGAGCTCGCCCGGTCCCGGCGGTCGGCCGGGTTCCCCTACCTGGCAGTGTTCCCCAGCCGTGAGCGGAGCGCCAAGCGGGCACCCGGTCGCCGCGGGCGTGCGCGCAGGTGGCGCGCGGCGTCGTCGGGCAGGGGAAATCGCCCGCCCTTGTCCCTCACCGCGCCGGGTCGTGAGACTAGGGTGGGAGGAAGAGGCCTGCTCGCAGGCCGTCGCCCCGGCAATGGCGCCCCGCAGCACAGGAGTCAGGAGTTCGTAGATGAGCAAGGCACAGCAGATCCTCGAGGCGCTCGGCGGACAGTCGAACGTGGTCGACCTCGAACCCTGCATCACCCGGCTGCGCGTCGAGGTGACCAACCCCGCGCTCGTCGACGAGGTCGGGCTCAAGGCCACGGGTGCGTTCGGCGTGGTCCGCTCGGGCAAGGTCATCCAGGTGATCGTGGGACCCGAGGCAGACAACCTCGCCGCCGAGCTCGACACCCTGCGCTGACCCGAGCAGATGCCACCGACCGTTCCTCCCGCGAGGGCCGGCTCGTCGACCGACGAGCCGGTCCTGCGCGTCGGAGCACCGCTGAGCGGCACGGTCGTGGCTCTGGCCGACGTCCCTGACCCCGTGTTCGCGCAGTCCTTCGCGGGGCCCGGCCTCGCGATCGAACCCGCGGTGGACCCAGACGGCATCGCGACCGTCGTGGCCCCCGCTGCGGGCACGGTCGGTTCCCTCTTCCCGCACGCCTTCGCGCTCGAGGCCTCGGGCGGACGCACGATCCTCGTCCACCTGGGCATCGACACCGTGAGGCTCGGGGGAGAGGGCTTCCAGCTCCACGTCGAACCCGGAGACCGGGTGGAGGCCGGTACGACCCTGCTCTCCTGGGAGCCGCCGCGCGTGGCCGCGCTGGGGCTCTCGACCCTCTGCTCGGTCATCGCCCTCCAGGGCGACCCGTCGCTCCTGACGCTGCTGGTCGAACCCGGCCGGACGGTCGGCGCCGGAGAACCCGTCCTGTCCTGGACCTGACGACCGAGCAGGCTACCGGTCGGACTGCGAGGGGTCGTCCCGCAGCGTGTCGCGGGTCTGGACCGAGTCCTTGACCTGCACCTCGTCCTTCGGCTGCACCGCGTCACGAGCCTGCAGGGAGTCCTGGTTCTGTGCGGTGTCGCGGTTGTTCACCGCGTCCCGGGCGACGGACCCGGCGGGCACCGGGGGAGTGCCGTGGGCAGGCACCTGGGCCGGTCCGGGCGCCGCGGCCGCCACCGGGGCCGCCACCGGGGCCGCCACCGGGTCCGCCAACGGGGGAGCCTCGTCGGCGACAGCCGGACGCTCGGCCCCGGCCAGCGGCACGTCGGCTGCGGCGAGGCGCTCGCGGACGGTCGTGCGCAGCGCGCGGGAGATCTCGCCCTGCATCGACGCCTGGGTCTTGACCGAGACCTTGAGGACCATCTCCTCGGGCGTCATGGACTCGATGCCGGACACGGCCGGCTGCTCCAGGAGGTAGGTGCCGAGCACGGGGTCCGCGGCGACCGCCTCGCCGGACTCGCGCAGCACCCGCTCGACCTGGGCGAGGTCCGCGAAGTACGCGACGTGCACCTCGGCCGAGGCGCGGCCCCACTCCTGCGACTTGTTGCCCGTGCGCAGGATCTCGCCGTTGCGGATGTACCAGAGGGTGCCGTCGCCGTCGCGGACCTTGGTGACGCGCAGCGCGACCTCCTCGACCGTCCCGGACACGACCCCGAAGTCGACCGAGTCGCCCACGCCGTACTGGTCCTCGAGCAGCATGAACGTGCCCGACAGGAAGTCCTTGACGAGGCTCTGCGCACCGAAGCCCAGGGCCACGCCCACGATCCCGGCCGACGCGAGGAACGGGGCGATGTTCATGCCCAGCTCGGTCAGGACCATGAGGACGATCGTGGTCCCCACGAGGATGTTGGCGGTCGAGCGCAGCACCGAGCCGATCGTGCGGGCCCGCTGGGCGCGACGGGCGTTCGCGAGCGGGTTGGCGCGCAGCAGGACGTTGCCCACCGCGGACTGGCTGAGGCCCTTGAGGCCCTTCATGCCGCGCCGCTCGGTCAGGGGCGTGCCGTCGGCGATGTGCTCGGCGACGCGGTTGATCAGTCGGCGAAGGATCGCGAGCAGGATCGAACCGATCACGACGATGAGGATGATCCTCAGGGGGGTGCCGAGGAACCACTCGAGCCAGACGTTGGCCTGTCCGGCGATCTGGTCGCCGAGGTCTGTGGGGGACGGGGTCGGAGAAGCCATCTGGGCAGGTTACCCGCCCCGACGCGCCCCCCGACGGCGTCTCTCGCCGCACGTGACGAGCCTCACCGGGAGCCGGCGGGCGGGTCCTGCGGAGGGCCTGTGTGGAGGGTGGGCGGGCGGTGTGCGCACGTGCTCGAGGGGCTGAACATGGCGACCACGCGCGCCACACCGCGCCCAAGGTCTGCCGTCGCCCCCGCGCTCTGGCAGGATCACCCTCGTGAGCGTTCCACAACATGTCACGGCCGACGTGCCCGAACCGCTGGTCCAGCTGGCCGCGGCCCATGGCGTCGCGCCCGACTTCTGGGGCTTCGACGGCACGCAGCGCCAGGTGAGCGCGCAGACGCTCGTCGCGGTGCTCGAGGCGCTGGGCGTGCCGGCGTCGTCGCCCGAGAAGGTCGCCGTGAGCCTCGAGCACTCGGTCGACGACGAGTGGCGGCAGATGCTGCCCCCGACGGTCGTGGTGCGACAGGGCGACGAGGTGCGGTTCCCCGTGCACGTCGCGGACGGCGCGTCGGTCGAGGTGTGGGCAGAGCTCGAGCCCGTCGAGGGTCCGGGCTACCGGTCGACGGCCCCCGCGGTGCGGGAGCGCCGCGCGCTGGCGCAGGTCGACGCGTACGTCGAGCCCCGCACGGTCGACGGGCGGGCGATCGGGCGGGCGACGTTCGCGGTCCCGGCAGACCTCCCGCTGGGCTGGCACGAGATCCACGCGGCGAGCGAGGGCACGCAGGCGCGGGCCACCCTCGTCGTGACACCGCAGCGGCTCGAGCTGCCCGAGGTCGTGCGCGAGCGGCGGGCGTGGGGGCTCATGGCCCAGCTCTACTCGGTGCGGTCCAAGGCGTCCTGGGGCGTCGGGGACCTCGCGGACCTCGCGGACCTCGCCTGGCTCGGCGCGCACCGGGCGGGGGCCGACTTCGTCCTCGTCAACCCGTTGGCCGCGGCCGAACCCCGCACTCCCATGACCCCGTCCCCGTACCTGCCGACGAGCAGGCGCTTCGTGAACCCGCTGTACATCCGGGTCGAGGACGTGCGCGAGACGGGCTACCTGTCCGCGGCGGACCGTTCGCTCGTCGAGTGGGCGTTCGACCCGGTCCGTGACCTGAGCGCCGACGCCGGCCCGATCGACCGCGACGCCGCGTGGGAGGCCAAGAAGGCCGCCCTCGAGGTCGTGTTCGCGGCGCCCCGGTCGACCGCTCGCCAGGCGGCGTTCGACGCGTTCCGCGCCGAGCAGGGCAAGGGGCTCGAGGACTTCGCGACCTGGTGCACGCTCGCCGACCACTTCGGCGACCGCGACTGGCCACCGCAGGCGCTCGACCCGTCGTCGCCCGCGGTCGCCGCGCTGCGCGAGCAGCTCGACGACCAGGTCGAGTTCTACTGCTGGCTCCAGTGGGTCGCCGACGAGCAGCTCGAGGTCGCGCAGCGCACGGCCCTCGACGCCGGCATGTCGATCGGGATCATGCACGACCTCGCGGTGGGCGTGCACCCGCACGGGGCCGACGCCTGGGCGCACCACGACGTCCTCGCGGGCGGCGTGACGGTCGGCGCACCGCCCGACATGTACAACCAGCAGGGCCAGAACTGGTCGCAGCCGCCGTGGGACCCCCGTGCTCTGGCTCGTGCCGGGTACGCCCCCTTCCGCGACCTGCTCCGTACCGTGCTGCGGCACGCGGGCGCGGTCCGGGTCGACCACGTCATCGGCCTGTTCCGGCTCTGGTGGATCCCGGGCGCGGCGCGCGCCGACGCCGGAGCCTACGTCCGCTACGACCACGAGGCGCTCGTGGGCATCCTGTGCCTCGAGGCCCAGCGCGCCGGTGCGCTGGTGATCGGCGAGGACCTCGGGGTGTACGAGCCCTGGGTCCGCGACTACCTGGCCGAGCGTGGCATCCTCGGCACCTCGGTGCTGTGGTTCGAGAAGGGCGAGGGCGGCCGCCCGCTCGCCCCTGAGGCGTACCGCCGACTCGCGCTGGCCACGGTCACGACGCACGACCTGCCGCCGACCGCGGGCTACCTCGCGGGCGAGCACGTCGACCTGCGCGAACGGCTGGGCCTGCTCACCGAGTCGGCGATGCAGGTCCGCCAGGCGGCGCGTGCGGAACGCGACGGCATGGTCGCGCTCCTCGCCGAGCGCGGGCTGATCGGTGAGGACCCGTCCGAGCGCGAGCTCGTCGAGGCGCTGCACGTCCTGATCGCCCAGACGCCCGCCGTGCTGGTCGGCGTATCGCTCGCCGACGCGGTGGGGGAGCGTCGCACGCAGAACCAGCCGGGGACGGACCAGGAGTACCCCAACTGGAAGGTGCCGCTGGGGGACTCGTCGGGAAACGTGGTGCTGCTCGAGGACCTCTTCGACAACGCCCGGCTGCTCTCGCTCGCGAAGGTCATGCGGGAGTCGATGTCTTCTCCGCCGAGGTAGACCTCGGCCAGCGGTCGACAGCGGAGACGGCGGACGCCGGGGTGGAGGGAACCGTCCCTCCACCCCGGCGTCCGCCGTTCGTCAGTGCGTCAGTGCGTCAGGAGTCCGCGCCCTGCGCGGTGAGCGCCCGCTCCACGCCCGCGAGGTTCTCGACGACCAGGCGTCGCAGCGCCGGGGCCGCGTCGGTGTGGGCGTCGAGCCAGGCCTGCGTCGCGTCGCGCAGATCGGCGTTCGCGAGCGGCGCGGGGTAGAGGCCCACGACGAGCGTCTCGGCGATGTGGTAGCTCCGCTCGGCCCACAGCGTGGTCAACGAGGAGAAGTACTTCTCGACCAGGGGCGCTAGGACCGCAGGGTCGTTGACGTGCTGGAAGCCCTGCGTCGTGGCGCGCACGATCGCGTTGGGCGCCTCGTCCGAGTCCACGAGGGACGCGAACGCGGCGAGCTTGGCCTCGGTCGTGGGCGCGGTCGCGGTCGCGCGGGCCGCGGACTGCTGACCCGTGGCCGTGTGGTCCTGCGCGAGCGCGGCGTCGACCTCGGCCTGGTCCGCACGACCCAGGAGGACGAGGCCCTCGAGGATCTCCCAGCGCAGGTCGGTGTCGATCTCGAGGCCGTCCAGGGCGAGGGAGCCGTCGAGCAGCCCGCGCAGCGCGTCGGCGTGGGCCGGCGTCGAGGCGAGGTGCGCGAAGAACTTCACGAACTGGAACTGGGAGTCCGTGCCGGCCTGGGCCGACTGCGCGAGACGCCACAGCTCGTCGCCGACGACCGCGAGCGTCGCGGCCTGCTTGCCGGGCGTCACGTAGGACTTCGCGGCCAGCGCGAGCTGGTTGAGCGTCGTGCGGATCGTCGTCGACTCGGTCTCGCTGGCGATGTTGCCCAGGACCAGGCGCACGTACTCGCTCGCGGGCGTCTCGCCGTCGCGCGTCGCGTCCCACACCGAGCCCCACACGAGCGAGCGTGCGAGCGGGTCCGTGATGTCGGCGAGGTGCTCGACCGCGACCGCGAGCGACGCCTCGTCGAGACGGATCTTGGCGTACGCGAGGTCGTCGTCGTTGAGCAGGACCAGCTGCGGGCGGTCGAGCCCCGCGAGCCCGGGGACCTCGGTGCGCTCGCCGTCGACGTCGATCTCGACGCGGTGCTCGCGCACCAGGTTCCCGTCGACCACGTTGTAGAAGCCGATCGCGAGGCGGTGGGGGCGGATCGTCGGGTAGTCGGCCGGCGCCTCCTGGAGCACCGCGAACGACACGATGCGTCCGTGCGCGTCGAGCTCGATCTCGGGGCGCAGCGTGTTGACGCCCGCGGTCTCGAGCCACAGCCGCGCCCACGAGCCGAGCTCGCGACCGCTCGTGGCCTCGAGCTCGGTGAGCAGGTCCGTGAGCTCGGTGTTCTTGTACTCGTGCTTCTTGAAGTACTGCGCCACACCGGCCATGAACGCGTCGATGCCGACCCAGGCCACGAGCTGCTTGAGGACCGAGCCGCCCTTGGCGTAGGTGATGCCGTCGAAGTTGACCTGCACGTCCTCGAGGTCGTTGATGGTCGCGACGATCGGGTGCGTGGAGGGGAGCTGGTCCTGGCGGTAGGCCCAGGACTTCTCCATGGCCGCGAACGTCGTCCAGGCCTCGTGCCACTCGGTGGCCTCGGCGGTCGCGAGCGTCGACGCCCACTCCGCGAAGGACTCGTTGAGCCACAGGTCGTTCCACCACTTCATGGTGACCAGGTCGCCGAACCACATGTGCGCGAGCTCGTGCAGGACCGTCACGACCCGACGTTCCTTGATCGCGTCCGTCACCTTGGAGCGGAAGACGTAGGTCTCGGTGAACGTCACGGCGCCCGCGTTCTCCATGGCCCCGGCGTTGAACTCGGGGACGAAGAGCTGGTCGTACTTCGCGAACGGGTACGGGTAGTCGAACTTCTCCTCGAAGAACGCGAAGCCCTGGCGGGTCTTCTCGAAGATGTAGTCGGCGTCGAGGTGGGGCGCGAGGGACTTGCGCGCGAACACGCCGAGCGGGATCACGCGGCCGTCCGACGAGGTCAGCTCGGAGCGCTCGACCACGTACGGGCCCGCGACGATCGCGGTGATGTAGGTCGAGATGACCTGCGTGGGCTCGAACGTCCACGTCGAGGCGTCGACCGCGGGGTCCGTGGCGTGCGTCGCGGGGACGGGCTCGGGCGTCGGGGAGTTCGACACGACCTGCCAGGCCGAGGGGGCCGTGACGGTGAACTGGAACGTTGCCTTGAGGTCGGGCTGCTCGAACGCGGCGAACACGCGGCGCGAGTCGGGGACCTCGAACTGGCTGTACAGGTAGACCTCGCCGTCGACCGGGTCGACGAAGCGGTGCAGGCCCTCGCCCGAGTTGGTGTACGCGGCGTCCGCGACGACGCGGAGCTCGTTCTCCGCGGCGAGACCGTCGAGCTGGATGCGGGAGTCGGCGAAGACGCGGGCGACGTCGAGCTCCTCGCCGTTGAGCACGACCTCGCGCACCGTCGGCGCGATCAGGTCGATGAAGGTGCTCGCCCCGGCGGTCGCGGCGAACCGCACCACCGTGGTCGAGCCGAACGTCGTGGGTCCGGTCGTGAGGTCGAGGGCGACCTCGTAGGAACGGACGGTGACGACACCGGCGCGCTCGGCGGCTTCGGCGCGGGTGAGGTTCTCTCCGGGCACAAACATCTCCTCAGTACGGATCGGGCTGGCCGGGTGGGCCGCGTCGATTCTCCCACGGGGCGCCCCGCCGGTCGCCGTGATTGACGCACCGTCCTGCCGGTCGGAATGTCGGGGTCGTCGGGCGTGTTGAGGCTCCGGGGGAGCGGGCCCGCACCCCCTCCGGACCTTCCCACCCGCTGAGGAGACCTGCCCCGTGACTGCTGTGACGACGTCGGACACCGCGCGAGACCTGCACGAGAGCGACGCGCCCGTGCGCACCGCCGACTTCTGGTTCGACCCGCTGTGTCCCTGGGCCTGGATGACGAGCCGGTGGATGGACGAGGTCTCCGCGGTCCGCGACGTGAGCGTGCGCTGGCACGTCATGAGCCTGTCGGTCCTCAACGAGGGCCGCGAGCTGCCCGAGAAGTACCAGGACCTCATGGAGCGCGGCTGGGGCCCCGTCCGGGTCGTGGTCGCGGCGCAGCAGGAGCACGGTGACGAGGTCGTCAAGCCCCTCTACGACGCGATCGGGACGCGCCTGCACCCGGGCGGGCGCAGCGACTTCGACGCCGTGATCGCCGAGGCGCTCGCCGAGGTCGGCCTGCCCGCGTCGCTCGCCGAGCACGCGACGAGCGACCGCTACGACGCCGAGCTGCGCGCCTCGCACGCCGAGGGCATCTCGCGCGTGGGCGAGGACGTCGGCACGCCCGTCGTGGCGTTCGGCGACGTCGCGTTCTTCGGCCCGGTCGTGACGCCCGCGCCCAAGGGCGAGGACGCCGGACGGTTGTGGGACGGGTGCGTCCTGGTCGCCTCGACGCCCGGCTTCTTCGAGCTCAAGCGCACGCGCACGCAGGGCCCGGTCTTCGACTGACGGGCGACACCCGGCCGTAGCGGCCGCGCTGGGCTTCCCGCCCGACGGCGCATCCTCGCTCGTGCGCGAGGGTGCGCCGTCCGTGCGCCTGGGCGACCGCGTCGGGGGAGGCTGCCGGGGCGACCGGACGAGCCGGGGCACGTGCACCGGACCCGACGGGCCGTGGAAGGATCGACGCCATGGCCTCCTGGAAGCAGCTCGTCGACGACGCCCCCGACCTCGCCGCGCGTGTGCGCTCCCGCTTCGAGGCCGCTGGTCGGCACGTCCTGGCGACACGGACGCTCACCGGCTCCCCGCGGGTCAGCGGTACCGAGGTCGGGTTCTGGCAGGACGACGTGTGGGTCGGCTCCACGTCGCGCTCGGGCAGGTCGATGGACCTGCTCGTCGACCCGCGGTTCGTGCTCCACTCGAACCCCGGCGACGGCTCGCGGACCGACGGGGACGTCAAGGTCGACGGGACGGTCCGCAGCGCTCCGAAGGACGACCCGGGCCGGTCCGCGGTCCTGGCCGCGACGGGCGGAACCGAGCCGTTCCAGCTCTTCTGGCTCGACCTGTCCCGGGTCGTGCTCACGACGGTCGAGGGCGACGCGACGCGGGTCGAGACGTGGCGTCCGGGTGCAGGGGTGCAGGTCGTGGAGCAGCGGGACTGACGCAGGGGCAGGCCGGCCGCACGGCCCCTGGGAACCGACCTCGCGTCGGGGGCATACGGGACCGATCGGACACATTCGCAGTTCGACCGCGGCGGGACGGCCGTGCAATGCTGCGTACTTCTGCCCCGAAAATGCGGGGTCCGAGTCCCCTGAGGAGCTGTGATGTCCGGCAACGCCCCCGTGCCTCCGCCGCCCCCGCACTCCGAGCCTGCCCAGCAGCCTCCGGTCTTCCAGCCCAGGTCGCAGCAGCCCGTGACGCCGTCGGCGAGCCCGTTGCCCCCGGTGCCGACAGCCCCCGACCAGCAGGCCACGGCGTACCAGCCGGTGCAGCCCGCCTATCAGCCGCCCGCCTACCAGCAGCCGCCGGCCCAGCCCGCGTACCAGGCGCCGCCGCCCGCGTATCAACCGCCGCCCGCGTTCGCGCCCGGCGGCGGCCAGCAGGGCGCCTACCAGGCGCAGTCGGCCGCCCCCGAGCCGGCGTACGCCCCGCAGCAGCCCGCGCAGTACGCGGCCCAGCCGCAGTACGCCGCGCAGCAGCCGCCGCAGCAGGCCTACCAGCCCGCCTACGCCGAGCAGCCGTCGGCCCCGGCCCCGGGCGGCGGCTCGGGCGGACGCCCGGGCAGCGGCAGGCGTCGCCTCAGTCCCGGGTGGATCGCCTTCATCGCGGTCGACGTGATCCTCGTCGGCATCGTGGTCGCGTTCGCGATCAACCTCGCGGGGGGCGCGTCAGGCCAGGACGCGCCCGACGCGCCGGGCACGTCCGCCGAGGCGCCCGCGCAGGTGCCCGATGCCCCGGTCGAGAACCCTGGCCCTGTCGCGGTCACGGGCGAGTCCGTGACGAGCCCTAGCCGGAACATCACGTGCACGATCGGCGAGCAGGGCGTCTCGTGCGGTATCGCCGAGCTCGCGACCCAGCCCGCACCGGTGGACGGGTGCACCGGCACCACGGGATACCTGGTGACGCTCACCTCGGGCGGCGTCGAGATCCCCTGCGTCCCGACCGCGGACCAGCCGAAGAAGGCCGGGGACGACGTCGCGGTGCTCGACTACGACCAGAGCAAGACCGTCGGCTCGTTCACCTGCACGAGCTCGAAGACGGGCATGCGCTGCTCCGACAGCGAGACCGGCAAGGGGTTCAACGTGGCGAAGGCCGGGCTCTCCTCGTTCTGACCACGGGCCGAGCCGCGCACGAGCGCCGCCACGACGCCGCCCCGGGCCTGTGCGCCCGGGGCGGCACGTGTCACCAGATGCGCACGCGCTCGGCGGGGGCGAGGTACAGCGCGTCGGACTCCGACACGTCGTACGCCTCGTAGAACTCGTCGAGGTTGCGCACCACGCCGTTGCAGCGGAACTCGTTGGGCGAGTGCGGGTCCGTCGCGAGTCGCCGCACGACCTCCTCGTCACGGCCCTTCGACTGCCACACCTGTGCCCAGCCGAGGAAGACGCGCTCGATGCCCGTCAGGCCGTCGATCACCGGCGCCTCGGACAAGGGACGGCCCAGCGCGATCCGGTACGCCTTGAGCGCGATCGACAGACCGCCCAGGTCGCCGATGTTCTCCCCGATCGTCAGCGCTCCGTTGACGTGCGGGCCGTCGTCGGGCAGCTGGACCGGGCGGAACGCGTCGTACTGCGCGATGAGGGCCTTGGTGCGGACCTCGAACTCGGCCCGGTCCTGCGGCGTCCACCAGTCCTCGAGGCGGCCGTCGCCGTCGTACTTGGAGCCCTGGTCGTCGAACCCGTGCCCGATCTCGTGGCCGATCACGGCCCCGATCCCGCCGTAGTTGACCGCGTCCTCGGCGTCCGGGTCGAAGAAGGGCGGCTGGAGGATGGCGGCCGGGAACACGATCTCGTTCATGCCCGGGTTGTAGTAGGCGTTGACCGTCTGCGGGGTCATGAACCACTCGTCGCGGTCGAGCGGCTTGCCGATCTTGCCGAGCTCGCGGTCCTGGTCGAACGCGGTCGAGCGGCGCACGTTGCCCAGCAGGTCGTCGGCCTCGATCACGAGGGCCGAGTAGTCGCGCCACTTGACCGGGTACCCGATCTTGGGCGTGAACGCCTCGAGCTTGGCGAGCGCCTTGACCTTGGTCTCCTCGGTCATCCAGTCGAGGCCCTCGATGGACTCGCGGTACGCCGCGACGAGGTACGCGACGAGCTCCTCCATGCGCGCCTTGTGCGCGGGCGGGAAGTGCCGCTCGACGTACACCGCGCCGACGGCCTCGCCCAGTGCGCCCTCGACGAGCGAGACACCGCGCTTCCAGCGCTCACGGACCTCCTGCGCCCCGGAGAGCGTGCGGCCGTAGAAGTCGAAGTTCGCCTCGACCAGCTCGTCCGTGAGGTACGGCGCGCGCGCCGAGACCAGGTGGTAGACGGCCCACAGCTTCCAGTCCTCGACCGGGACCGTCTGCCACAGCTCCCCGAAGCCCGTCGCGAAGCCGGGCTCGCGGACCACGAGCTCGTCGAGCGACCCGGCTGGGGCGGCCAGGGCCAGGACCCACGCGTGCCAGTCGAAGCCCGGGGCCGAGTCGGCCAGCGCGCGCAGCGTCATGGGGTTGTACGTGAGGTCGGCGTCGCGGTCGCGCACGACGTCCCAGTGGTGTGCCGCGAGCTGCGTCTCGAGGGCGAGCACACGCTCGGCCGCGTCCTGGGGGGACGCGCCCCACGTGTCTGCCGTGACGCCCGCGAGCGTGAGCATGCGCGCGACGTGCGGCACGTACTTCGCACGGATCTCGGCGTACTGGTCCTCGCGGTAGTACGCCTCGTCAGGCAGTCCGAGCCCACCCTGGTACAGGTAGGCGACGTACTTCTCGGGGTCCTTGGCGTCGTTGTCGACCCAGAACCCGAACGCCCCCGCCCCGCCCGTGCGCTGCAGCGCGCCCAGTGCGCCCGTGAGCTCGGCCTGGTTCGTGGCGGCGGCGATCAGGGCGAGGTCCGGCGCGAGCGGGCTCACACCGCGTGCCTCGATCGCGTCGGTGTCCATGAAGCTCGCGAAGAGCGCGCCGATCTGCGCCTGGACGCCCGTGGCGTCCCCGGACTGCGCCGCGGCGGCGCTGTCGTTGATGATCTCGCGCACGTGCTCCTCGGCCTGGTCGTGCAGCGCGCGGAACGCGCCGTCCATCGACCGGTCGGCGGGGATCTCGTGCGTCTCGAGCCAGCGGCCGTTGACGTGCCGGTACAGGTCGTCCTGCGGGCGGACGGCCGGGTCGAGGGCGGACAGGTCGATACCGGAGGCCGTCGTGCGCGCGGCGTCCGCGGCGCTCGCTGCCTGGCCCGCGGCGGAGGGTGAGGTCTGTGTCATGCGTCTCAGGTTATGCGAGCAGTGGCGCGGGCGGGGAGCGCATCGGGGATGATGGGGGCATGCGCGTTCACATTGCAGCGGACCACGCGGGGTACGAGCTCAAGGCTCACCTCGTCACGCACCTCAAGAGCTCGGGTCACGACGTCGTGGACCACGGTGCCCACGAGTACGACGCCCTCGACGACTACCCGTCGTTCTGCATCGCGGCCGGCGAGGCCGTCGTCGCGGAGCCGGGCAGCCTCGGCGTCGTGATCGGCGGCTCGGGCAACGGCGAGCAGATCGCCGCCAACAAGGTCGACGGCGTGCGCGCCGCCCTGGCCTGGAACCTCGACACCGCGAGGCTGGCCCGCCAGCACAACGACGCCAACGTCATCTCGGTCGGCGGGCGCCAGCACACGGTCGAGGAGGCCACGTCGTTCGTCGACGCGTTCCTCGCCGAGCCCTTCAGCGGTGACGAGCGCCACCAGCGCCGCATCGACCAGCTCGCGGCCTACGAGGCCTCGCGCCACCAGGCGTGACGTCCGACCGCACCCTGCTCGCGGTGGGCGGCGCGGGCCGTGCCTGAGGGCCACACCGTCCACCGCCTCGCGCGCACCTTCGCCGAGCTCTTCGCGGGCCAGGTCCTGGCGGTCTCGAGCCCGCAGGGCCGGTTCGCGGCCGGGGCGGCGCTGCTCGACGGCGCGCGCCTCGTCGCGTCCCGCGCGTGGGGCAAGCAGCTCTTCCTGGGCTTCGCGGACCCTTCCGCGGGACCCGGCGGGCCGCCGTCCGACGACGACCTGCGCTGGCTGCGCGTCCACCTGGGCCTCTACGGGGCCTGGACGTTCGCGGGCGACGGGAGCGCCGCCGTCGTGCACGCGATCGGTGCGCCGCGCAAGCGCATCGGCGAGCGGGACTCGGTCCCGGCCGGTCCGCTCGCGTCGCTTCCCGCCCCGGGCGACGACTGGGCCCCTCCCGCGCCCCGCGGCGCGGTGCGGGTGCGCCTGGTCGGCGAGCACGCGGTCGCCGACCTCACCGGGCCCACGGCCTGCGAGGTCGTCTCGGCGGACGAGGTGCGCGCGGTCGAGGCGCGCCTGGGCCCCGACCCGATCCGGGACGACCCCGCCCCCGCCGGCGGGCCCGACCGCTTCGTGGCGGCCGTGCGGCGCTCGCGCACGACCGTCGGGCAGCTCCTCATGAACCAGGACGTCGTCGCCGGGGTGGGCAACATCTACCGCGCCGAGGTGCTGTTCCGCGCGGGGCTGGACCCGCTGACCCCGGGCAGGGACGTGCCCGCCGAGACGCTGCGGGCGATCTGGGACGACCTGGTCGTCCTCATGCGCGACGGAGCGAGCACGGGCGCGATCGTCACGACCCGCCCCCAGGACCGCGAGCCCGACGGCGCCACGTCCCCGGGAGCGCCGCCTCGCCCGGGAGCCGGGCGCCAGGAGGTGCGCCAGAACACCGACGGCACGGCCGGGGCCGTCGCCGCCGACCAGGCGTTCTACGTCTACCACCGTGACGGGCTGCCGTGCCGGGTGTGCGGGACGCCGGTCCTCATGAAGGACCTTGCGGGGCGCAAGCTCTACTGGTGCCCGACGTGCCAGCGGTGACCCGGGACCTCACCGGCCGCTGAGTGCGTGGTTCGGCTGCGACACGCCCGGCGAGTCGCAGCCGAACCACGCACTCAGCGCCGGACCCGTCAGAACACCCAGCTCGAGACGGGCGCCACGGGCCACCCGAACGCGGCGCTCGCCGCGGCGAGCGCACCCGGACGGTGCTCCGACACGAGCCCGGCCGTCGCGAGCGAGGCCAGCGAGACGCCGCCCAGGAACGCCGAGCCCAGCTCGCGCACGTCGAGAGACAGGTCGGCCGGGTCCTCGGTGCGCTCGCACGCCGCGTCCCCGAACGCCGTGGCGCGCAGGCGCCAGTGGCCGGCGTTCTCCGGGACGCGTGCGTCGGTCAGGTGCAGCACCACGTCGACGTCGCCCGCGTACCGCCTCCCCGCGAGCGCCACGGGGACGTCGAGCACGCGGACCCACAGGTTGTCCGCGACCCGCCCCGCCGCGGCGCGCGGGTTCACGAGGAGGTGCGTGACGACGTCGTCCACGGGGATCATGAAGGGCTCGACCTCGCTCGTCAGGTCGAGGTCCGTCAGGACGCCCCACAGGGCGCGAGCGGCCGCGGCGTCGAGCGCGACGACCTCGCCCGTGCTCACGGTCCCGCGCGGACCGGTGGTCTCCCACGACACCTTGCGGCGGAACGTCGCGTAGCCGCGCGGCTCGCCGTCGCGCTCGACGACCACGATGCGCTGCGACTCGCGGCCACGACGGAACGCCGCCGGGTCGGACCACCAGGCCTCCTGGAGCTCGGGCGACTCGCGCGTGACCCAGCCGGGGCGGTTGACGCCCGTGCCGTGCCCACCAGGGTCGGCACCAGCGGCCCGGTGCAGCGTGTCGACCAGCTCGCCGTGGCGCGCCCGGTCGGCCTTCTCGATGCGGACCGTGTGCTCGTCGGCGCCCGGGACGTCCCGCAGGGCCGCGCCGCGCGGGATCGTCAGGCGCAGGTCCTGGGCCGCCTGGCCGTAGCCGAACCGGCCGTAGATGGCCGCCTCGGCCGCGAAGAGCGCCGAGACCGGCTCACCCGCGGCCCTCGCCTGCTCGAAGTGCACGTCGATCATGGCGCTGAGGATGCCGCGACGGCGGTGCTGCGGATGGACCCCGACCCACGTCAGGCCGCTCACGGGCAGCGTCGTGCCCGGCACGGGGAACTCGGCGAACGGGTACGAGGCGTGCATGGCCGCGAGCTCGCTCACGGTCGGGACGGCGCCGTCGAACGGTACGGCGTCGGCGTCCTCGTGCTCGCTGACGACCCCGAACGTCCGGGACCACGTGAGCGGGAGCGGGTGCTGGACCTGCTCGTCGAGGTCGACCTCGGACGGGAACGCCCAGGTGTCGACCTCGAGGACGGCGCGCTTGTCCGCCTCCGTCAGCGGCGTGAGGCGGTAGCCGGCGGGCAGGGGACGGCGGGTGGGTTCGGTCATGGTACCCATCATCACGGCGGGGCGGGGGAGCGGGCCAGGGGAATAGCGCGCGGGCGTGCCTCCACGGCGCCCTGCCGTCGAGAAGTGAGTTGACGCCCTTGATCTGCCCGGATCAGGGGCGTCAACTCACTTCTCGACGGGGGAGGGGAGACAGATCGCAGGTACGGCCGCCCGGTGGGCCGGAGCCCCGCGGGTACGCTCGCCCGGTGAACCAGGAGACGGACCCGGGTGCCGCACGCCGGGAGTACGCGGACG
Source organism: Oerskovia paurometabola (assembly GCF_016907365.1). Taxonomy (NCBI): domain Bacteria; kingdom Bacillati; phylum Actinomycetota; class Actinomycetes; order Micrococcales; family Cellulomonadaceae; genus Oerskovia; species Oerskovia paurometabola. The sequence goes on from NZ_JAFBBV010000001.1 coordinate 1,742,867, forward strand.
CCGTGCTCGCGCTCGTCGAGACCATCCCCGCCGGGCGGGCCATGACGTACGGGCTCGTCGCGGAGATCGTCGCGGAGTCCCTCGGGCGGGGCGGCCCGCGGCAGGTCGGGCAGGTGCTCGCGCGCGCCGACGGCGACGGCCCGGGCGGCCCGGGGCTGCCCTGGTGGCGCGTCGTCAACGCGGCCGGCTCGCCCCCTGCGCACCATCTGGGGACCGCCCTCGCGCACCTGCGCGCCGAGGGGTGTCCGCTGCGCCCGGGCAGCGAGCGCGTCGACCTGCGGCGGGCGGTCTGGTTCCCGGAGCAGGACCCGGACCGCTGAGTGCGGAGCAGCGCTCGCTCCGGTCGGCGTGTCGCGACAAGAGCTCCGCACCCAGCGGTTCGCCCCGCCGGGCGGCCGGCTCAGCGGTCCGCCCGGCTCAGCGGCCCTGGACCGTCGCGAGCAGGCCCGCGACGGTGCGCACCGCCGTCGGGTCGCCCTGGACCAGGAGGGTCGTGACCGCGGTCGAGCGCCACGCCTCGAGGTCGCGGGCGATCTTGGCCTCGGGCCCCACGAGCGCGACGTCCTCCACCAGGGCCGTCGGGACGGCCGCGACGGCCTCGGCCTTGCGACCGGCCAGGTAGTGCGCCTGGATCTCGTCGCACGCGTCCGAGTACCCGAGCCGGTCGAGCGCGTCGCGGTGGAAGTTCGCGCCCTTGGCCCCCATGCCGCCCACGTACAGCGCGATGAAGGGTCGCACCTTGTCGGCCGCCTGCTCGACGTCGTCGGCCACCACGACCGGGACGGTCGCCGAGACCTCGAAGTCGGACGCGGGGGAGCGCTCGGACGAGCGCTTCGCGAAGCCGTCGTCGAGCAGCCCGCGGAACATCTCGTCCATGCGGGGGCTGTAGAACAGGGGGAGCCAGCCGTCGGCGACCTCGGCCGCGAGCGCGACGTTCTTGGGGCCTTCGGCCGCGAGGTGGATCGGGATCTCGGGGCGCAGCGGGTGGACCGTCGAGCGCAGCGCCTTGCCGAGCCCGGTGGTGCCCTCGCCCGTGAGGGGCAGCTGGTAGAACTGGCCGTCGTAGGTCACGGGGCCTCGGCGTGCGATCACCTCGCGCACGATCTCGACGTACTCGCGCGTGCGGGCCAGCGGCCGGGGGTAGGGCTGGCCGTACCAGCCCTCGACGACCTGCGGGCCGGAGACGCCCAGCCCGAGGATCGCCCGGCCGCCCGAGAGGTGGTCGAGCGTGAGCGCGGCCATCGCGGTCGCGGTGGGGGTCCGTGCGGACATCTGCGCGACCGCGGTGCCGAGCCGGATGCGCGAGGTGTGCGAGCCCCACCAGGCGAGCGGCGTGAAGGCGTCGGACCCGTAGGCCTCCGCGGTCCAGACCGAGTCGATCCCGAGACGGTCCGCGGCGACGACCGCCTCCTGGATCCCGGGCGGGGGGCCGGCCGACCAGTAGCCGGTGTGGATGCCGATGCGCATGCGTTCTCCTCGTTGTTCCTCGGCGCTGAGGTGCGGACGGGTCCGCCGGCTCGACGTGCGTCGAGCGACGGTTCCCAGGACCGGGAGTCCTAGGAACCGCCGCTCAATCTACCGTGCCGCCGGACCCGCCCGTCGACCTACCGCGCCCGGTCCGCGAGCGAGGTGAGGAGCGCCGCCCCGGCAGCGGCGTCGTCGACCGTCACGACGAGCACGCGCCCGCCCGTGCGCCGGACCTCCAGCCCCGGTCCCTTGCGGACCACGATGCCCACGCGGCCCCCGCGACCCGCGCGCCAGCCCCAGCCGCCGAACTCCCGGAACGGGTCGACCGTGACCTCGCGCGCGCCCTCGACCTCGTCGAGCGGCACGAACGTGCGCGGCACCCCGAGAGCCGAGCGCACCTCGAGCCCCGACGCGTCGACCGTCACGGTCCACGACATCATCGAGGCCATGACCAGCCCCAGGACCACGGGGAGCAGGATCATCCACCACAGGCCGGTGACGACCACGAGCGCGAGCGTCCCGACCACGGCGGCCCCGGCGACGGCCATGCCCGGACCGCCACGTGCCGTGCGGATCCAGGCGGCGCGCTCGTCGGCGCCCAGCGGCGCGCGCGGGTCGGTCGGCGAGACCCGGCCCTCGGCGGGCTGACGGGCGTCACGCGGCGCGACGAGCCCGACCAGGACGCCCACCACGAGGCCCGCACCGAGGGCCACCGCGATGGCCGCGCCCACGTCGGAGGCCTGCGCGGCGTCGTCGAGCCCGCGCTGCACGGCGAGCGTCCCGAGCATCGTCGCGCCCAGGAACGTCGCCGTGCCCGCACTGACTCCTCCGGCCATCCGACGGTTCGACGCGGACTGGCCGAGGAACCAGCCGACGAGCCAGAAGCCCACCGCGAGGACCGCGCCGATCGCGAGCGGGACCGTGACGCTCGCGGCGAGGGACCCGAACCCGTCGACGTTCCCTGCGGCGTCCCAGTGCGTCGCGACCGGGTCCGGCAGCTGCTCGCGCCACGAGAACGCGACCGTGGCGCTCGAGGCCAGGACCGCGAGGGGCAGCACCAGGCCCAGGAGAGTGGTGGACAGGCGGTGCGGGGCGGGGGGCCGCGGGCGGGTGGCGGTCGGTGTGGTGGTCATCGCAGTGCCTCCTTGAGCAGGGCGAGGGTGGTCTCGGGGGGCAGGGAGAGCGCGCGGCTCTCCTGCACGACCGCGTCGATCGCCGCTCGCAGGTCCGTGTAGTCGTGCGCGGCCTGGGCCGTGACGACCGCGCCGCGGCCACGGCGCAGGTCGACGAGGCCCTCGTCGCGCAGGTCCTGGTAGGCACGCAGCACGGTGTGGACGTTGAGCTCGAGCGAGGCCGCGAGGTCGCGGGCCGCCGGGAGCCGCTCGCCGGGGTGCACCGTGCCCGCGGCGACCGCGAGGCGCACCTGGGCCGCGAGCTGCGCGAAGAGCGGCTCGCCCGCGGTGGGGTCGATGCGGAAGATCATGTCGCCCATACTACTAGTTGTTACTGTGCAACTAGAACAATGAGGATCGAGGAGAGGGGCGACGCGCACGGCGTCGCCCCTCTCCTCGAACGGCCCTCAGCGGCTCAGATCACGTACTCGATGAGCAACGACGGGTCCTCGACCGGGTCGACCGCCGGCGGCACGGCCGGCTGCGGGACGCGGTTGCGCGCCGGTACCCCCACGGCGACCGATCCGGCCGGCACGTCCTTGACCACCACGGCGTTGGCCCCGACCTGGACGTCGTCACCGACCCAGACCGGTCCGAGGATCTTGGCCCCGGCGCCCACGACGACCCGGTCGCCCAACGTCGGGTGCCGCTTGCCGCGCTTCATGGACCGGCCGCCCAGGGTGGACCCGTGGAAGAGCAGCACGTCGTCGCCCACGACGGCCGTCTCCCCGATGACCACGCCCATGCCGTGGTCGATGAACAGGCGCCGCCCGATCTTCGCGCCCGGGTGGATCTCCACGCCCGTGGCCGCCCGGGCGATCTGCGCGATCACCCGCGCGGGCAGGCGAAGGGCCGGCTCGCGCCACATGCGGTGCGTGAGCCGGTAGGTCCACACCGCGTGCAGACCGGGGTAGACGAGCGCGACCTCGAGGCCGCTCCGCGCCGCGGGATCGCGGTGGCGTGCGGCCTCGAGGTCCTCCCTGAGAACTCTCAGGAAGCGTCGCAGGGGACTGGGAGGTCTCATCAGTCCAGCAGGTCGGCGTACAGCACGGAGGTCAGGTAGCGCTCGCCGAAGGACGGGATGATGACGACGATGAGCTTGCCCGCGTTCTCGGGACGCTCCGCGAGGCGCAGCGCCGCGGCGATCGCCGCGCCGGACGAGATGCCCACGAGCAGGCCCTCCTCCTTGGCGGCGCGACGCGCGTACTCGACGGCGGTCTCGGCGTTGATGTCGATGACCTCGTCGTACACGCTCGTGTCGAGGATCTCGGGCACGAAGTTCGCGCCGATTCCCTGGATCTTGTGCGGGCCGGGGGCGCGGCCGTTGAGGATCGCGGACTCCTCGGGCTCGACCGCGACGATCTGCACGCCCGGCTTGCGCTCCTTGAGGACCTGGCCGACGCCCGTGATGGTGCCGCCCGTGCCGATGCCGGCGACGACGATGTCGACCTCGCCGTCGGTGTCGGCCCAGATCTCCTCGGCCGTCGTGGCGCGGTGGATCGCCGGGTTGGCCTCGTTGGCGAACTGACGGGCCAGGATGGCCCCCTCGCGCTCGGCCACGATCTCGTCGGCCTTGTTGACGGCCCCCTTCATGCCCTCGGAGCCCGGCGTGAGGATGAGCTCGGCGCCGAACGCGCGCAGCAGGGCGCGGCGCTCCTTCGACATGGTCTCGGGCATCGTGAGGACGATGTCGTAGCCGCGGGCCGCGCCGACCATGGCCAGGGCGATGCCGGTGTTGCCGGACGTCGCCTCGACGACCGTGCCGCCCGGCTTGAGCTCGCCCGAGGCCTCGGCGGCGTCGATGATCGCGACACCGATGCGGTCCTTGACCGAGTTGGCCGGGTTGTAGAACTCGAGCTTGCCCACGACCGTGGCGCCGAGGCCCTCGGTGAGCTTGTTCAGGCGGACGAGGGGCGTGTTGCCGACGAGCTTCGTGACGTCGTCGTAGATGCGTGCCATGACTTCCTCTTCATCGTTGGTGGCCTGCGGCGGGGAGCCGGGACCGAGGGGGGATCAGCTGGAGCTGTGCGGGGGTGGCACGGTGCTGCGCCAGGCAGGGGACGCGCCACGGAGGGCCTGTCGTCGGGTGGAGCGCCGCTGCGGGGGAGGGCGCTCTAGCGACAGGGGTGACACGGACAACAGGACAGGGCGCGCGCGGGGGTGCTCACCGCGCGGGAGGAGTCGGCGTGACGCGTGGTCATGGTCGCCCTCCTCGTCCTGTGCCGTCGCTCGCAGCTGCTGCCCTCGGCCGTACCGGCGCGGTGCCCTGCGAAGTCCTGGTGTCTGGCCCGAGGCTATCGGCCCCCGGACTGCGCTGCAACGCCGTCTCATCCCGGTCGCCCTGGCCCGGTTCCGGTCCCACGCCAGGGCGTCGACCTGTGCGAGGAGGGGCGCGACGGGCTCCGACGGGGAGGTGTCGGCCGGTGATCCCTGGAAGGGGGCATGTCGACCCAACGCCGCGAGGCCGACATTCCTTCCCGGAGCGCCCGGGCGCCGTCTGCCGCTCGAGCGGCGCAGGCTCGCGAGGTAGGGCGCAGCTTCGCGACCGAGGGTGGGACGACGACGGCGGCCCCGAGAACCCCGGGGCCGCCGTCGTGTCGTGCTGGAGCGGATGACGGGAATCGAACCCGCGTGATCAGTTTGGAAGACTGAGGCTCTACCATTGAGCTACATCCGCGCAGAGAGCACCCGCCGTTGTGGCGAGGTCCGCGGCGCTACCTTAGCAAAGGTCGAGCCGGTCGCGGGACTCGGTGCTCGTGGGTGCGCCCGCGCTGGTCGGCGCGGTGGCCCGTCGGCCGGGGTGGCGCCAGGCGGCCCTCCGGACCCCGTACACTTGGCCGTTGCCGATGCTGTGCGGCGGGACGTCCCGCTGGCGTGGTCGGTCGTCGCCGTCGTCGGACGACGGCGCGTTCGGGGTGTGGCGCAGGTTGGTAGCGCGTCCGCTTTGGGAGCGGAAGGTCGCAGGTTCAAATCCTGTCACCCCGACATGTGACGAAGGCCCGGAACCGCGATGGTTCCGGGCCTTCGTCGTCGGTGCGACGGCGGCGTCCCGTAGGCCTGGGCTGCTCAGGACACCTGGATCGCGGCGTCGACGGCTGTCTCGAACCCGTAGCCGTCGCCGTCTCGCCCGTCCACGCACCTCACGTCCCGGCTGTCCCTCGACGGGGCGACGCGAACCTGCGACGACGCGGGCCGAGTCTCTCAAACCCGACCAGGTGGCTCTGATCGCGTGTGAAACAGGGGCTGTCCCGTGCAGCAATCTGACAAACCATCCCCAACCGTCTTATGGCATGAGACGGTCGGGCCCTTTTGGTCGTTTTGTCACGATCGGCCACCTCTAAATCGTTAGCGTTCCTCCCATATCGGCCGTCAGGCCGGTTGCCGCCGAGTCAGCGTCGCCGCGGCGAGCCATCCCACGCCCTCGGGCGTCACTTGGTATCGAAGCGGAGAACACCTGTGACACTGCTGCACGGCACGAGACCCACCCCGCCCCGGGCCGGTCGGCCACCGTCTCCCCACGACCGGTCGGGCCGACTGTTCCACCCGGACGCGGCTCCCGGACCGGAGCCCGAGCGCCTCCCCGCACCCCCGACGCGTCCGCCGACGGGGACACACCACCCGCTGCCGTCGCCTCCCGCCGACGAGGACGTCTACCAGGACCTTGCACGCGTCCAGCGCTGGGTCCAGCCCGTCGGCGTCGCGGCGACGCTCCCGATCCTCGTCGCGGTGTGCGTCTTCGCCGCACGCTCACCGTGGCTGTGGTGGCTCTACCTCACGGTGGGGCTGACCCTCGTGAGCATCACGCTGTGGCTCCTGACCGGTACCGCGAAGGGGCGCGTCACGCGCGCCTCGCACGAGCGGAAGATCGCCGCCTGGACGTCCGAGGCCCCTCCGAGCATCGACGTCTACCTGCCCGTGTGCGGCGAGGACGTCGAGGTGCTCGACAACACCTTCGGTCACGTCGCACGGCTCGAGTGGCCCGGCGCGGTGTCGGTCTGGGTGCTCGACGACGGCGCCGACCCGCTCGTCGCGGACCTGGCCGACCGGCACGGTTTCCGCTACCGGGTGCGCCCCGACCGGGGGCACCTCAAGAAGGCCGGCAACCTGCGGTCGGCCTACGCGGTCACCGAGGGGGACGTGATCGCCATCTTCGACGCGGACTTCTGCCCCCGGCCGGACTTCCTGCGCCACCTCGTCCCGTACCTGGACGACCCGACCGTCGGCATCGTCCAGAGCCCGCAGGACTTCGACACCGACGAGCGCATGGGATGGCTCCAGCGCACGGCCGGCGCGACCCAGGAGATCTTCTACCGCTGGGTCCAGCCGTCCCGCGACCGCTACGGGGCCACGGTCTGCTGCGGTACCAACGCCCTGTACCGCCGGTCGGCGCTCGACACGATCGGCGGGTTCCCCGAGATCGACCACAGCGAGGACATGTACACCGGGATCGGACTGCTGCGCACGGGCTTCGTGACCCGCTTCGTCCCGGTGCGCCTGGCACGCGGGCTGTGCCCCGACGAGCTCGGTCCGTTCCTGACGCAGCAGTACCGCTGGGCCAACGGCTCGGTCGCGCTCGTCGCGGACGGGGCCAAGGCCAGGGCCGGTCTCGACCGGCGCCAACGTCTCGCGGTGTGGGCAGGGTTCGTCTACTACTCCGAGACGGCGCTGTTCGCGCTCAACCTCTACGTGCCCTCGGTCGTCATGTGCTTCTGGTACCCCGAGCAGGTCAGCCCGACCAGCCTCCTGGTCTTCCTCCCGAGCCTGTGGGTGCTGCTCGTCCTGTACCCGGTCGTCCACCGCACCCGGTGGCGCCCCGAGGTCCTGCGGGTCCAGCTGGCCCAGAGCTTCAGCCACCTCGTCGTGCTGGCGCACGCGACGATCGGCCACCACGCGGGCTGGGTCCCGACGGGCGGCAAGGGGTCGTCGAGCGCCCTCGCGCGGACCATCTCGCGCGTCATGGTGGCGACGCTCGTCGTCGGGACCCTCGCGTGGACCGTGGGGATCGCCCGAGGAGTCGCCGCCCACGGCCTCGACAGCTACTGGGCCATGATCGTGCTCGCCGCCTTCTACGCCTACGTCTCGGTGCCGCTCGTCGTGGCGGGGGTCCAGGTCCTCGTGCAGCGTCCGGCCACGAGGGCCGCCGTGCGCGCGGCAGCCCTCGTGACGGAGGTCCGGGCATGAGCGCGGACGCCGGACGCGGGACGCAGGACCTCGCGGCCCGCGGGGGCGACCCCGAGGACGTGCCCGTCGGCGCGGCCAGGGCGCCCCGACCGTACGGCTCCTTGCGGTGGCCCGCGGTCGTCGCCCTCACGGCGGCTCTCGGATTCGCGGGGCTCGTCGCAGCCGGGGTCTTCGACCCCATGATCGAGGCGCTGTGAGCGCCCCGACCGGGCGAGGACGGCCTGGCTTCCGGGGGGACGTCGAAGGGCTGCGCGCGCTCGCCGTCGTCCTGGTCCTGCTCTTCCACGCCGAGGTCCCGGGCGTGCTCGGCGGGTACGTCGGGGTCGACGTGTTCTTCGTGATCTCGGGGTTCCTCATCACGGGGATCCTGCTGCGGCAGCTGGCGGAGAGCGGGCGGATCGCGCTGCCCGCGTTCTTCGCGGGTCGAGCGCGCCGCATCCTGCCTGCCGCGTCGGTGGTCCTGGCGGGGACGGCGCTCGCGGCCTGGCTCGTTCTACCGCCGCTGCGAGCGCGGGACACCATGGTCGACGTCGTCGCGAGCGCGCTCCAGGTCGCGAACCTGCGCTTCATCGCGCAGGAGACCGACTACATGGCGGCCGCGGCGGCGCCGAGCCCCGTGCTGCACTACTGGTCGCTCGCGGTCGAGGAGCAGTTCTACCTCGTGGTGCCGCTGCTGCTCGCGCTCGTCGGAGCGGTCGCGGCGCGTATGCGGCGCAGCCCGCTGCCCGGGGCGGTCGCGCTCCTGGGGGCCGGTACGGTCGCGTCCTTCGTCGTCTCGTCCGTGCTCACGTCGAGCGACCCGGCGCTCGCGTACATGTCCCCGCTCACCCGGGCGTGGCAGTTCGGGCTGGGTGGTCTCCTGGCGGCCGCCGTGCTCCGCCGGCCCGACGACGTCACACCCTTCGGGTCCGGCGTCGTCGTCGGTCGTGGTCGCCTCGCCGCGCGGCGCGTCGTGTGGACCCTGGCCGGGTGGGCCGGGCTCGGCGTCGTCGTGTGGTCGGCCGTGGCCTACGACGAGTCCACGCCCTTCCCGGGGACCGCGGCGCTCTGGCCGACGCTCGGGACCGTCGCGCTCCTCGCGGCGCCCGCGACCGTCCGGACGGCACGGGGGAGCGTCGGCCAGCTGCTGGCGCTGCGACCGGTCAGGGCGGTCGGGCGGTTGTCCTTCGCCTGGTACCTCGTCCACTGGCCCGTGCTCGTCCTGGCCGACGCGGCCTGGGGCCCGCTCACGTGGCCGCAGCGCGTGGTGCTGACCCTCGGCGCCGGCGGTGTGGCCTGGCTCGTCCTGCAAGGGGTCGAGTCCCCGCTGCGGCGCTCGCAGGTCGTGGCCCTGCGGCCGTCGGCGAGCTACTCGGTGGGCTTCACGGGGGTCGTGCTCGCCCTCACCGCGAGCCTCGGTGCGGGCTCGGCCGTGTATGCGGGCCTGGAGGGCGAGGGGGACGCGTCGGCGCACGTGCGGCTCGACACGATCTTCGACCCGGCCGCGCTCGCTCGGACGGGGGGACCGGTGACCCCCGGGCTGACGACGGCCGCGCTCGACGCCCCGCCGTGGGAGACCCCGTGCCTCGGGTCGCTCGGCCTGGAGTCGACGGACTGGCCCGCCGAGTGCATCGTCGGACCGGTCGGTGGGCGGGAGGTGGTGCTGTTCGGCGACTCGAAGGCGTTCCAGTGGAGCGGGGCGCTGCGCGACATCGCGATCGCGCAGGGATGGCACCTGTCGATCGTGACCAAGGGTGGGTGCACGCCGGCCGACCTGCCACAGGCGATGCTCGAGGAGTCGCAGCACTGCGAGTCGTGGCGTGACGTGCAGATCGACCGGGTCGCCGCGCGCGCCGACGTCGTGATCGTCGGCTCCAGCGCTGCGTACTTCGAGAGCGCGGCAGCCGCCGACCGCAGGGAGCAGGCGTGGGGGAGCACCCTCGGGCGGTTCGCCGCGGCGGGGGTCCCCGTGGTCTACCTGCGGGACACCCCGACGCCCGGGGTCGACATCCCGAGCTGCGTGTCGGGGGCGCTCGACGACTGGGCGGAGTGCTCGTTCCCGCGGGCGCAGGCGCTGCCGGCCGACCCCCTGCTCGTCGACGTGGCGCTCGGCGACGTGCCGGGGGTCGAGGTCGTCGACGTCTCCGGGGTCGTGTGCGCGCAGGCAGATCGGTGCCCGGCCGTCCTCGGCGGCCTTCTGCTGTACCGGGACGGCAGCCACCTGACGGCCACGGCCGTCGAGGCGCTGCGTCCAGAGCTCGAACGCCGGCTCGTCGAGACGAGCGCGCTCGGAGGCTGACGGGCCGATCGGCCCCGGGGCCGGACCGGGTGCTGCCCGGCCCGGCCCCGACGCTCGCCCGAGCTCCGAGGCCGGCCCGGGCGAGCGTCGCGCAGCGGGCGCGCCTGCGCCCACGAGGTGTGGCGTACCATGGACGGGTTGTCCGTGCGCCCTTTCCGGCGGAGGCCCTCCGAGGCTCCCGCCGCACCGCTCGAGGCGACGCGATCGGCCAGGCGCCAGCGTCTGCCACCGATCGATGAACGTTCGAACAGGTCCCGCTGCAACCGGCGGGACATGCACGCACCCCGTTGCCGCACGTCGGCTCCCCGATCAGTTGGAGATCATCGAAGTGAAGAGCGCCGTCGAGACCCTGGACCCCACCAAGGTCAAGTTGACCGTCGAGGTGGAGTACGACGAGCTCAAGCCGAGCATCGACCACGCCTACAAGCACATCGCGGAGCAGGTGAACGTCCCCGGCTTCCGCAAGGGCAAGATCCCCGCGCGCATCATCGACCAGCGCGTCGGTCGTGCTGCCGTGCTCGAGCACGCCATCAACGACGGCCTCTCCGGGTTCTACCGCCAGGCCGTCAACGAGACGGGCATCCGCCCGCTCGGCCAGCCCGACGTCGAGGTGACCGAGGTCCCGCTCGACGCCGAGGGTGCGCTGCACTTCACGGCCACGGTCGAGGTCCGCCCGGAGATCGAGATCCCCGCGCTCGACTCCGTGAAGCTCACGGTCGAGGCCGCCGAGGTCTCCGCCGACGACATCGCCGAGCGCCTCGACGCGCTGCGCGAGCGCTTCGGCACGCTGGTCGGCGTCGACCGTCCGGCCGCCGAGGGCGACTTCGTCGTCATCGACCTCAAGGCCGTCATCGGCGACGAGGAGATCGACTCGGTCTCCGGCATCAGCTACCAGATCGGCTCGGGCAACATGCTCGAGGGCCTCGACGAGGCGCTGACCGGCCTGTCGGCCGGCGAGACCACGACCTTCAAGGCGCCGCTCGCGGGTGGCGACCACGAGGGCAAGGAGTCCGAGGTCACCGTCACGGCCACCTCGGTCAAGCAGCGCGACCTGCCCGAGGCCGACGACGAGTTCGCCGAGCTCGCGTCCGAGTTCGACACGATCGAGGAGCTCAAGGCGGACCTGCGCGAGCAGGTCGCGAGCATCAAGACCTCGAACCAGGCCGTCGAGGCGCGCGACGCTCTCGTCAAGTACCTCGTCGAGAACACCGAGATCCCCGTGCCCCAGGGTGCCGTCGAGGCCGAGGTGCACCGTCACCTCGAGTCCGAGGGGCGTCTCGAGGACGACGCGCACCGTGCCGAGGTCGAGGTCGACGCGACCAACGCGCTCAAGAACCAGATCCTCCTCGACACGCTCGCGGAGCAGCTGAAGATCAAGGTCGCCCAGAACGAGCTCCTGGACTACCTCGTCAACGCCTCGCGCCAGTACGGGATGGACCCGAACCAGTTCATCCAGTCGCTCGACCAGGGCGGTCAGATCCCCGCCATGGTCGGCGAGGTCGCCCGCTCGAAGTCGCTCGCCGTGGCCCTGCGCCAGGTCGAGGTCAAGGACTCCGAGGGCAACGTCGTGGACCTGAGCGAGTTCATCGGCTCGGACGAGGAGGACGCGGCCGCCGACGCCGCGGCCGCCGCTGCCGGTGAGGACGTCACCGACATCACGGACGAAGAGGGCATCGAGGTCGTCTCCGAGGACGAGGCAGCCGCCGACAAGGCCTGACCTCCCGCGCCGTGACACGGTCACGGCATAGCGAGCCCGACGACGGCCCCCACCTCCCCGCGGAGGTGGGGGCCGTCGCACGTGGCCGGGGGACGTCGTCGGGCACCTGGGCCGCCTTCCTGCGCCCACAGCGAAAACCCCGGAAATCGGGACGGTTTCCGCTCCCCACCCGCGTTAGGGTCACAGCAACGGTGAGTCCGTCCACGACGGAGGAACCGACCAGCCGCGACGTTCGAGCGTCGCGAGCGACAGAGGGATCGACGAAGGAGATGGACGTGAGCGATCAGTTTCCGGTGGCACGAGCCGAGGGGCCGGGACTCGGCCTGAACGACTCCATCTACAACCGGCTGCTCAAGGAGCGCATCATCTGGTTGGGCTCGGAGGTGCGCGACGAGAACGCGAACGCCATCTGCGCCCAGATGATGCTGCTCGCCGCGGAGGACCCCGACAAGGACATCTGGCTCTACATCAACTCGCCGGGCGGGTCGATCACGGCCGGCATGGCGATCTACGACACCATGCAGTACATCCAGCCGGACGTCGCGACCATCGCGATGGGCATGGCGGCCTCGATGGGGCAGTTCCTGCTCTCCTCGGGCACCAAGGGCAAGCGCTACGCGACGCCCCACGCCCGCGTCATGATGCACCAGCCCTCGGGCGGCATCGGCGGCACGGCGACCGACGTGCGCATCAACGCGCAGCTCATCATGCACATGAAGAAGGTGCTCTCCGAGCTCACGGCCGAGCAGACCGGTCAGCCGCTCGAGAAGATCCTCAAGGACAACGACCGTGACAGCTGGTTCACGGCGCCCGAAGCCCTCGAGTACGGCTTCATCGACCACGTCGTGACGAACGCTTCGTCGGTGACGGGTGGCGGCGGCACGGCGAGCAGCTGAGCTCACCGACGCCCCGGCCCCCCACCCACGATCCCATCCGAGGAGACACCTTGAGCTACGCAAGCCAGGAATCCCAGTACATCTCGACCGCTCAGCGCCTCGCGGGCGCGGGCGCCGGCGGCGGCATCGCCCTCCCGCACGGTGCGCCGTCCTCGCGCTACGTGCTCCCGCAGTTCGAGGAGCGCACGGCCTACGGCTTCAAGCGCCAGGACCCGTACACCAAGCTGTTCGAGGACCGCATCATCTTCCTGGGCGTCCAGGTCGACGACGCGTCCGCGGACGACGTCATGGCGCAGCTCCTCGTCCTGGAGAGCCAGGACCCGGACCGCGACATCATCCTCTACATCAACTCGCCCGGCGGCTCGTTCACGGCCATGACGGCGCTGTACGACACGATGCAGTACATCAAGCCGCAGATCCAGACCGTGTGCCTCGGCCAGGCGGCCTCCGCCGCTGCCGTGCTGCTCGCGGCCGGACAGCCAGGCAAGCGCCTCGCGCTGCCCAACGCCCGCGTGCTGATCCACCAGCCCGCGATGGAGGGCGGCGGCTACGCCCAGGCCTCGGACATCGAGATCCACGCGAACGAGCTCATCCGCATGCGCGAGTGGCTCGAGGACACCCTGGCCATGCACTCGGGGCGCGACGTCGAGCAGGTCCGTGAGGACATCGAGCGCGACAAGATCCTCACGGCCAAGCAGGCCCTCGAGTACGGACTGGTCGACCAGGTCCTGGAGAGCCGCAAGCCGGTCATCCAGAACAAGCCCTGATCTCGACATTTCCCCCCGACCCACCGGGGTGCCCGGCTGACAACGGGCCCCCGGTGGTGTGCAATGGTGGTAGGTCGGCGCGTGTCGTCCCAGATCGCGGGGGCCTCAGTCCCGGCGCAGCAGCAAGACCGAGGCTAGGAGGCTCGTAGTGGCTCGGATCGGAGATGGTGCAGACCTGCTGAAGTGTTCCTTCTGCGGTAAGTCCCAGAAGCAGGTCAAGAAGCTCATCGCGGGCCCCGGCGTGTACATCTGCGACGAGTGCATCGAGCTCTGCAACGAGATCATCGAGGAAGAGCTGTCGGAAGCGGCCGAGCTCGGGCTCGTGGAGCTCCCCAAGCCGCGGGAGATCTTCGACTTCCTCGAGCAGTACATCATCGGGCAGGACGCCGCGAAGCGGGCGCTGGCAGTGGCGGTCTACAACCACTACAAGCGGATCCAGGCGGGGGAGCACGCACGCCCCTCGGACGACTCGCAGGTGGAGATCGCCAAGTCGAACATCCTGCTGATCGGCCCCACGGGCACCGGCAAGACGTACCTGGCGCAGACGCTCGCGAAGATGCTCAACGTGCCGTTCGCGATCGCGGACGCCACGGCGCTCACGGAGGCGGGGTACGTCGGCGAGGACGTCGAGAACATCCTCCTCAAGCTCATCCAGGCCGCTGACTACGATGTCAAGAAGGCCGAGACGGGCATCATCTACATCGACGAGGTCGACAAGGTCGCCCGCAAGTCGGAGAACCCGTCGATCACCCGTGACGTGTCGGGCGAGGGCGTGCAGCAGGCCCTGCTCAAGATCATCGAGGGCACCACGGCTTCGGTGCCTCCGCAGGGCGGGCGCAAGCACCCGCACCAGGAGTTCATCCAGATCGACACGACCAACGTCCTGTTCATCGTGGCAGGGGCGTTCGCCGGGCTCGACGAGATCGTGGCCACCCGCTCGCGCAAGCGCGGGGTCGGCTTCGGGGCTCCCATGGACTCGCACGAGGAGGCCGACCTCTTCGCCGAGGTTCGCCCCGAGGACCTGCAGAAGTACGGTCTCATCCCCGAGTTCATCGGGCGGCTGCCCATCATCACGTCGGTCGCCAAGCTCGACCAGGAGGCGCTCGTGCGCATCCTGACCGAGCCGCGGAACGCGCTGGTCAAGCAGTACCAGCGGATGTTCCAGATCGACGGTGTCGAGCTCGAGTTCGAGGACGACGCGATCAGCGCGATCGCCGACCAGGCGCTGCTGCGGGGCACGGGTGCCCGAGGGCTCCGCGCCATCATGGAGGAGGTCCTCCAGCAGGCCATGTTCGACGTCCCGAGCCGGGACGACGTCGAGCGCGTGGTCATCACCCGGGAGGCCGTGCTCGACAACGTCAACCCGACGCTCGTCCCGCGCACCGCGATCAAGCGTGCGCCGCGCGAGAAGAGCGCGTAGGTCGCAGGGAGCACGAAGGGCCCCGGAACCTCGGTTCCGGGGCCCTTCGTCGTTTCGCGGGACGGCGCCGTCGGCGGGACCCGGGCCGTGCTGACCGCGCCCGTCAGGCGTCCGCGTTCGCGGGTGCGCCGTAGAGGTCGTCGATCGTCGACGTGAAGTCGCGCAGCACCAGGTTGCGCTTGACCTTGAGCGACGGCGTCAGATAGCCGTTCTGCTCGGTGAAGTCGGTCGTGAGCACCTGGATCTTGCGGATCGACTCCGCGCGGGAGACCGCCTCGTTGGCGCGGGTCACGGCACGGTCGATGGCCGCGAGGACGGTCGGGTCGGTGGCGGCGGTCGCGACGTCCATGGGCGGCAGCCCGTGGGTCGTGAGCCACCCGGGGAGCATCTCGGGGTCGATCGTGACGAGGGCGCCGATGAAGGGGCGCTGGTCGCCGACCACGACGACCTGGCTCACGAGCGGGTGGGCGCGCAGGCGGTCCTCGAGCTGAGCGGGAGCGACGTTCTTCCCGCCCGCCGTCACGATGATCTCCTTCTTGCGCCCCGTGATCCGCAGGTAGCCGTCCTCGTCGAGCGAGGCGAGGTCGCCCGTGCGGAACCAGCCGTCCTGGAGGACCTCTGCGGTCAGCTCGGGCTGGTTGTGGTAGCCGCGGAAGACGTGGTCCCCCTTGACGAAGAGCTCGCCCTCGGCGTCGACCTTGAGCGCCGTACCGGGGAACGCGGGGCCGACCGTGCCGATCTTGAGGCGGCTGGGCAGGTTCACGGCCGAGGGAGCCGTGGTCTCGGTGAGGCCGTAGCCCTCGAGGATCGTCAGCCCGACGCCGCGGAAGAAGTGGCCGAGGCGTTCGCCCAGCGGAGCCCCGCCCGAGATCGAGTGGGTCAGGTCGCCACCGAGGGCCGAGCGCATCGCACCGAACACGAGCCGGTCCGCGAGCGCGTGCTGCGCCTTGAGGACGACCGAGGGTCCGCCGGTCGAGTCGAGCGCGCGCGAGTACGTGATGGCGACCTTGGCCGACCAGTGGAAGATGCGACGCTTGGCGCCCGCGCCCGCCTTCTGCTCGGCGGCGTTGTAGACCTTCTCGAACACGCGGGGGACGGCGAGCAGGAACGTCGGCTTGAACGAGCCGAGGTCCGGGACGAGCTTCTTGATGTCGGAGCTGTGCGCGAGGACCGCGGTGGGGGAGGCGATGCACACGACCTGGACGAACCGTGCGAAGACGTGCGCGAGCGGGAGGAAGAGCAGCGTGCGGGCGTCGGGCGTCGCGACGATCTCGGCGAGGCCGGCGACGCCGTTGCGGGTCAGGTGCACGAAGTTCAGGTGCGTGAGCTCGACGCCCTTGGGGCGCCCGGTGGCCCCCGACGTGTAGATGATGGTGGCGAGGTCGTCGCGTCCGGTCGCCGCGCGCCGCGCGTCGATCTCGTCGCGGGCCACGTCGGAGCCGTCGGCACGCAGGTCGTCGACCGCGCCGTCGTCGATCACGAGGACCTCCCGCAGGAGCGGGAGCCGCTCGCGGACGCTCTCGACGATCGCGGCGTGCGCGGCCGTCTCGACGAGGGCCACGCTCACGCCCGAGTCCGACAGGATCCACTCGACCTGGTCGGCCGAGGACGTCTCGTAGACGGGGATGGGCACGCCGCCCGCTGCCCAGACCGCGAAGTCGAGCAGCGTCCACTCGTACCGGGTGCGGGACATGATCGCGACGCGGTCGCCGGCCTGCACCCCACGCGCGACGAGCCCGCGGGCCACCTCGACCACGTCGTCGTCGAAGGCACGGGCGCTCACGGGCTGCCAGGGGCCGCCCGGCGTGAGGCGTCGCTCGATCACCGCGTCGTCCCCGGAGCGCTCGACGCGGTCGGTGAGAAGCGTGCTGATGCTGCTGGTGGTCGGTACCTCGACGAGGCTCGGCGACGCGAATTCGGTCATGTCTACTCTCCGCTGAGTGGTGGGACAAGGACCGATTTTACTGCGTACCGGGCGTCCCACGTTCCGTCGGCCGGTTCGCCCGGCCCCGGCGCGAGCCTAGGATCGACGGATGAGCGAGCACCCCGCCCCCGCCACGGCTCCGCAGCCCGTCCCCGACGAGATCCTCCGGCTCCGCGAGAGCATCGACAACATCGACGCCGCTCTCATGCACCTGCTCGCCGAGCGCTTCAAGTTCACGCGCAGGGTCGGCGAGCTCAAGGCCCAGGGTGGGCTGCCGCCCGCGGACCCGGCCCGGGACCAGCAGCAGATCGCCCGCCTCACCAGCATCGCGGAGTCCTCCGGTCTGGACCCGGCGTTCGCCGAGCAGTTCCGCGAGTTCATCGTGAGCGAGGTCATCCGGCACCACCAGCGGATCGCCCGCGAGCACCAGGACGAGGTCCCGGTCCTGGACACCTACTCCTGAAGGTCCTTGCACGGCGTCCCCGGTGGCGTTCGTCGGCCGCGTGCAGCAGGCTGGTGAGGACATCGGGGCGGTCGGCCTCCGACCGTCCCTCCGACGATGGATGTCTAGAGGTGCCTGCATGAAGATCGACTGGCTCAAGCCCCTGCTCGGCCACCCCGGCCCGTTCGCGACGGTCTATCTCGACGCGACACGAGGCGACGAGGCCACCGCACGCGAGGTCGAGAACCGGTGGAAGGGAGTGCGCCGGGCGCTCGCCGCAGCGGGAGCCCCGGCGAGCATCATCGACGAGCTCGAGGAGTCCGTCACGCTCCCCACGAGGGTGCCCGGCCCGCACGGCCGCGTCCTCATCGCCGACGAGGAGGGTGTCCTCGTCGACCGGGTCCTGAAGGACCCGCCCGCTGTCACGAAGGGGCTCTGGGGCCCCGTCCCCGCCCTGCTCCAGGCGGCGCGCGCGGCCGACGAGTCGGTCGACTACGTGCGCGTCGTCGTCGACCGGCAGGGGGCGGACCTCACGTGGTCCGTCGCGGGCGGACACCTGCCCTACGGGGACGCGGAGTCCGTCGAGGGCGGGCACGACGTCATCAACAAGGTCCGTACGGGCGGCCTGTCGCACAAGCGGATCGAGGCGCGCGCCGAGGACTCCTGGGAGCGCAACGCCGAGGCCGTCGCGGCCGAGCTCGACCGGCAGGTCCTCGAGCACCGGCCCGAGCTCGTCCTCCTCACGGGTGACGTGCGGGCGGTGCCCCTCGTGCGGGCCGCGCTCACCAAGGCCACCGAGGAGCTCGTGGTCGAGGTCGCGGGCGGCGGTCGCGGCCCGGGCATCAACGAGGCGGCGTTCGAGTCCAACGTCGAGGACGCGCTCGAGAGCTTCCGCGAGCGACGCCGGGAGGCGGTGCTCGCCGAGTTCCGGCAGGAGCAGGGCCGTGAGGCGGCTGCCGTGACCTCCCTCGAGGACGTCGTCGCGGTGCTCTCCCGCGGCCAGGTCAAGGAGCTGATCCTCGCCGACGAGTACGGCCAGGACGCCGAGCTCGACGGTCGGACCCTGTGGATCGGGCCCAGCCCGCTGCACATCGGGTCCTCGCGCTCGGCCATCACCGACCTGGGCGTCAGCGAGGGGATCGAGGAGCTGCCCGCGACCGTTGCGCTGGTCCGCGCCGCGATCGGCCAGGACGCGGGCCTCACGTTCTCGCCCGACGGCAGCGTCGAGCTCATCGAGGGTGTCGGGGCGACCCTGCGCTGGAACGACGACAGCACGCCCAACGAGGTCGCGGCGACCATGTCGGGCGACGACGCGCGGTTGCGGGGCGAGATGGTCTGATCGCCTCGGACGCCGCGCTGGATCGTCAGCACGACGCAGGGCCCCGACCGCACGTGCGGTCGGGGCCCTGCGTCGTGCTGCGGGGGAGCGTCAGCCGCGGTTGCGGACCTCGGGCTCACCGAGCTCGGAGTGCACGACGACGATGCCGCCCTGGACGGCCGGGTCGCCCTGGCCCTCGGCTGCCTCGACGACGTCGAACGATCCGGTCACGCGTCCGGCGCCGCGGATGTCCGCCTCGGCCGCCCGGACCGACGCGACGAACTCGGCCGGGACGGCCAGCGTCACGGCGAGGATCGGGGTGCGCATCGAGACCTTGGCCTCCGACTTGACCTTGCGCAGCGCGGCCAGGGCGTGCCCGGCGCCCACGAGGACGACGGGGACGCCGCCCCTGGTCGCGGGAAGGAGCTCGGCCGTCGTGGGCCACGGTGCGCGGTGCACGGAGCCCTTGCGCCACCACGACCACACCTCTTCGGTCGCGAACGGCAGGTACGGCGCGAACAGGCGCAGCAGGGTGTCGAGAGCCAGGGCGAGCGCGACGCGCGCCGACTGCGTCTCGGGCGTGACGTCGTCGGGCCCGGCTCCTGCGCCGTAGGCGCGGTCCTTGACGAGCTCGAGGTAGTCGTCGCAGAACGTCCAGAAGAACGTCTCCGAGAGCTCCAGGGCGCGCGTGTGGTCGTACTCCTCGAGAGCGTCGGTCGCGCGGGCCACCACCTCGACGAGGCTTGCGATCATCGAGCGGTCGATCGGCTCGGTCACGAGGGCCGGGTCGAGCGTGATCTCGTCGCCGCCGAACGACAGCGCGAACTTGGACGCGTTGAGGACCTTGATCGCGAGGCGGCGACCGATCTTCATCTGACCGACCTCGAACGCCGCGTCGGTACCGAGGCGGGCAGAGGCAGCCCAGTAGCGGACCGCGTCCGAGCCGTGCTCCTCGAGCAGGCCCATGGGCGTCACGACGTTGCCCTTCGACTTGGACATCTTCTTGCGGTCGGGGTCCAGGATCCAGCCCGAGATCGCGGCGTTGGTCCAGGGCAGCGAACCGTGCTCGAGGTGCGAGCGGACCACCGTGGAGAAGAGCCACGTGCGGATGATGTCCTGGCCCTGGGGGCGCAGGTCCATGGGGAAGACGCGCTCGAACAGGTCCGGGTCGGACTCCCAGCCGCCCGCGATCTGCGGCGTCAGGGACGAGGTCGCCCAGGTGTCCATGACGTCGGGCTCGCCCACGAAGCCGCCCGGGACGCCGCGCTGGTCGGCCGTGTAGCCCGCCGGGACGTCGGAGGACGGGTCGATCGGCAGGAGCGACTCGTCGGGGACGATCGGGTGCTCGTAGTCGGTCTCGCCCGACTCCAGGACGGGGTACCACAGCGGGATGGCGACACCGAAGAAGCGCTGACGCGAGACGAGCCAGTCACCGTTGAGGCCGCCGACCCAGTTCTCGTAGCGCACCTGCATGAACTCGGGGTGGAAGTCGAGCTCCTTGCCGCGCGCGAGCAGCTCCTCACGCAGCGGCACGTCGCGGCCGCCGTTGCGGATGTACCACTGGCGCGAGGTGACGATCTCGAGGGGCTTGTCGCCCTTCTCGAAGAAGTTCGCCTTGCGCTGGGTCGCGACGGGCTCGCCGTCCAGGTCGCCGGCCTCGCGCAGCGCGTCGACGACGGCCGTGCGCGCCGAGAACGTCGTCTTGCCCGCGATCTCCTCGAACAGCGCGACCGCGCGCTCGGACGTGAGCCACGCCGGCGTCTCGCGCGTGATGCGCCCGTCGCGGTTGATGATCGAGCGGGTCGGGAGCTGCAGCTCGCGCCACCACTGGACGTCGGTCAGGTCGCCGAACGTGCAGCACATCGCGATCCCCGCGCCCTTGTCCATCTGCGCGGCGGGGTGCGCCAGGACGGGCACCTCGACGTCGAACAGGGGAGAGGTGACCGTGGTGCCGAACAGGCCCTGGTAGCGCTCGTCGTCGGGGTGCGCGATGAGGGCCACGCAGGCCGCGAGCAGCTCGGGGCGCGTGGTCTCGATGTAGACCTTCTCGCCGCCGGGCGCGTGGAAGGCGACCTTGTGGAAGTGGCCGGGGTAGTCGCGCGCCTCGAGCTCGGCCTGGGCGACGGCCGTCTGGAAGGTCACGTCCCACAGGCCCGGGGCCTCGGACTGGTACGCCTCGCCGCGCGAGAGGTTTCGCAGGAACGCCTTCTGCGCGACGATGCGGGCCGGGACGCCGATCGTCTGGTAGTGGTGCGACCAGTCGACCGACAGGCCCAGGCGGCGCCACAGCTCCTCGAACTGGACCTCGTCCTCTGCCGTCAGGCGCTCGCACAGCTCGACGAAGTTGCGGCGCGAGACGGGCTGCTGGTCGGCGGCCTTGACACTCTTGCCCTCGGCTCCTTGGAGCGGCGGCTCGTAGCCCTCGACGTAGGGCAGCGACGGGTCGCAGCGCACGCCGTAGTAGTTCTGCACGCGGCGCTCGGTCGGCAGGCCGTTGTCGTCCCAGCCCATGGGGTAGAAGACCTCGCGCCCGCGCATGCGCCAGAAGCGCGCGACGACGTCGGTGTGCGTGTAGGAGAACACGTGACCCACGTGCAGCGAGCCGGAGACGGTGGGCGGCGGGGTGTCGATCGAGTAGACCTGCTCGCGCGTCTTCGTCCGGTCGAACGAGTAGGTGCCCTGCTCGGTCCAGGCGGCGTCGAACTTGGTCTCGAGGCCGTCGAGGCTCACCTTGTCCGGTACCTCGCCGACCACGGCGCGGACTACCTGGGTGCCCTCGGCGGGGGCGGGTGCGGCGGTGGTCTGGGTGGCGGGTGCGGGCGTGGTGCCCTCGGCGGGTGAGCTCATGGACGACATTCTCCCAGAATCTCGGGGGCTCCTGTGAAACGGCCGGTCCCCGGACGGGACCCGGGCGCCCGAGTTTTCCCGAATGAAACAAAGGTCAAAGGTCCCTGGTTGACATGGTCATCGGCTCGTAACCTTCAAGCAAAGGCAGGGGCGTACGTGGACGCGCCCCATCGTCTCGACGCCTTTCGTTCGAGGTCCGACCCAGGAGTTGCAATGACATTGATCGACAGCGTGGCCGTGCACGGAACCGGAAGCATCCCCGCCGGCACGGTCCTTCCCCCCGCTGTCCAGGCCGCCCTGGATGCGTGCGCGAACGTCATCGTCCCCGGCTCCCGCGAGGAGCTCTACCGGCTCGCGCTCGGCCCCGAGGGCGGTCCGCGGTTCACCGTCGAGTACGACGTGCGCGGCACGCCGGTGCCCGAGGCCGAGGTGGTGCGGTGCAAGAACGGCATCGCCGTGAACTACCCCGAGGACTACATGCGTCGGCGCGACCCCGACTGCATGCGCATCGCCGACGACCTGCCGACCGACAAGCCGCGCTACCGGGACGTGTTCGGCGCCGAGTTCGACGCGGTCAAGGCCGAGACGCTCGACTGGCTCGCGGGGCAGGACCTCGTCGTCGTGCCCTTCAAGGCAGGCGGCCTCACGCACGGCTACCCCTCGCTCGCGATCTGCCCCGTCAACTCCGCGTTCTTCGCGCTCACCCTCGTGGACCTGCAGGGCTGGGTCACGTTCGACGAGATCGGCCCCTTCGAGCCGCGCTCGATCCTCTACGTCGCGCCGCCCTTCCGCCACACGCACTTCGACGGCCGCCAGGTCGTGGTCCACGACCGCTCCGAGACGCTGCACGAGGTCTTCGCGTACAACCTCTACCCGGGCCCGAGCGCCAAGAAGGGCGTCTTCTCCGTCCTGCTCGACGTCGGCGAGCAGGAGGGCTGGGTCACCGCGCACGCGTCCTCGGTCCGCGTCACGACGCCCTACGAGAACGAGACCGTGATCATGCACGAGGGAGCCTCGGGCGGCGGCAAGTCCGAGATGTGCCAGGAGATCCGACGTCAGGAGGACGGGCGCATCCTGCTCGGCACCAACGTCGTGACCGACGAGCCCTACGTCATCAACCTCGGCGAGACCAGCGCCCTGGACCCCGTGACCGACGACATGACGCTGTGCCACGTCGACCTGCAGACCGGCGACGGGCGCCTCGTGGTCGCCGACGCCGAGGACGGGTGGTTCGTGCGCGTCGACAACCTCACGGGCTACGGCCAGGACACGCACCTCGAGCGCGCCTGCATCCACCCCGACCAGCCCCTCGTCTTCTTCAACATCGACGGCGTCCCCGACGCGACCGTGCTGCCGTGGGAGCACACGCTCGACTCGACGGGCAAGCGCTGCCCCAACCCGCGCGTGGTCGTGCCCCGTCACCTCCTGACCGACGTCACGGGCGCCGAGGAGGTCGACGTGCGCACCTTCGGCGCCCGGATGCCGGCCTGCACCCGCGACAACCCCACCTACGGGATCATGGGCATGATGCACATCGTGCCGCCGTCGCTCGCGTGGATCTGGCGGCTCATCGCCCCGCGCGGGGACAAGAACCCCTCGATCGGCGAGTCCAAGACCGCGACCGACAAGCTCGCCCACGGCGGCATGGTGGCCGAGGGAGTCGGGTCGTACTGGCCCTTCTCGACCGGCACCAAGGTCGCGGCGGCGAACCTCCTGCTGCGCCAGCTCGTCGACAACGACCGCACACGCTACGTGCTCACGCCCAACCAGCACATCGGCGCATACAAGGTCGACTTCGCGGCCGAGTGGCTCACCCGCGAGTACCTCGCGCGGCGCGGCGGCGGCAAGCTGCGGGCAGAGGAGCTGACCCCCTCGCGCTGCCCCCTGTTCGGCTACACGCTCCAGGAGATGAAGATCGACGGGCAGCTCGTCCGGCCGACCTTCCTCAAGCCCGAGATGCAGTCGCAGGTGGGCGTCGAGGCCTACGACACGGGCGCGAAGATCATCACGGACTTCTTCAAGAGCGAGCTCGAGCAGTTCCTCACCGACGACCTGGACCCGTTGGGGCGACAGATCATCGAGGTCTGCCTGCGCGACGGCTCGGTCGAGGAGTACGCGGCGCTGACCCCGCTGTACACGTAGCCGACACCTGCTGAGGCAGGCCGGCCGCCCGGCATGCACCACCGGGCGGCCGTCCTGCGGCAAGTATCAGATACCGGCGCTCGGGCGCGGGGCGCCCGTACTAAGGTCGATCCATGGACTTGACGATCGGCTACGCCGCCATGCTCGAGCAGTTCCACCCGACCGAGGTCATCGCCCTCTCCGAGTACGCCGAGAGCAAGGGCTTCTCGGGCGTCATGGCCGCGGACCACTTCCAGCCCTGGGTCCCCGCGCAGGGGCACTCGGCGTTCGTGTGGAACGTCCTGTCGGCCCTCGGCGAGCGCACGCGCGGCGACCTGGGACCGGGCGTCACGGCACCCACGTTCCGCTGGCACCCCGCGATGGTCGCGCAGGCCTCGGCGACGCTCGCCGCGATGTACCCGGGACGCCACTGGCTGGGCCTGGGCTCGGGCGAAGCCCTCAACGAGCACGTCACGGCCCAGTACTGGCCCGAGGCCCCCGAGCGCATCAACCGCATGTTCGAGGCCATCGACATCATCAAGAAGCTCTTCGCCGCGTCGCTCGCGGGCAAGGACA
Source organism: Oerskovia paurometabola (assembly GCF_016907365.1). Lineage (NCBI taxonomy): Bacteria > Bacillati > Actinomycetota > Actinomycetes > Micrococcales > Cellulomonadaceae > Oerskovia > Oerskovia paurometabola. The sequence goes on from NZ_JAFBBV010000001.1 coordinate 1,766,993, forward strand.
CCAAGCACTCGGGGCAGTTCTACAAGCACGAGTCCACGCGCCTGTGGACCATGCCCGAGGTCGCCCCCGAGATCCTCGTCGCCACGGCAGGCCCGGTCACCGCGAAGCGTGCGGGCAAGCACGCCGACGGACTCATCACCGTAGGCGCGCCGCTCGAGAAGATCTCGATGCTGTTCGGCAAGTTCGACGACGGCGTCCGCGAGTCCGGCCGCGACCCGCAGACCATGCCCAAGGTCCTCCAGCTCCACATGTCGTGGGCCGAGACCGACGAGGAGGCCCTCACGAACGCCATGACGGAGTGGCCCAACGGCGGCATGAAGTTCCCCAAGGCCGACATCCGCTCGCCCTTCGACTTCGAGCAGATGGCCAAGCTCGTGCGCCCCGAGGACTTCGAGGGCCGCCTGGTCATCTCGTCCGACCCCGACGTGCACCGCGCCTACATCCAGAAGTTCGTCGACCTCGGCTTCGACCGCATCTACCTGCACAACGTGGGCCGCAACCAGCGCGAGTGGATCGACACGTTCTCGCGCGACGTCCTGCCGAAGCTCGTCCGGTGACGTCCTCTCCCGTCCCCCCGCCCGACGGCGCCGCTCACCCCGTTCCGGCCGCGTCGCCCGGGGCGCGGGGTGCCGAGGGTGACGAGCCCCGCTTCACGGTCGTGGCGCCGTCGGGCATCGGGGAGATCTCGCCCGGGGACGACCTCGCGCGCATCGTGGGGGACAGCCTCGACCGCGAGGGCGGGCTGCGCGACGGGGACGTCGTGGTCGTGACGAGCAAGGTCGTCTCCAAGGCCGAGGGGCGCGTCGTCGCGGCCGCCGACCGCGAGCAGGCCATCACCGACGAGACCGTGCGCGTCGTCGCGACACGCCCCCACCCCGGGGGCGTGCTGCGCATCGTCGAGAACCGGCTCGGGCTCGTCATGGCCGCCGCCGGCGTCGACGCGTCCAACACGCCCGAGGGCACGGTGCTGCTGCTGCCCGTCGACCCCGACGCCTCGGCCCGCGCGCTGCGGGCGGCGCTCACGGAACGTTTCGGAGTGCGTGTCGGGGTCGTCGTGTCCGACACGGCCGGACGCGCGTGGCGCGAAGGCCTCACTGACCTCGCGATCGGCGTCGCCGGGGTGGTCGCGCTCGACGACCTGCGCGGCGGCGTCGACTCCCACGGACGCGAGCTGTCCGTGACCGTGACGGCCGTCGCGGACCAGATCGCCGCGGCGTCCGAGCTCGTGCGCGGCAAGGCCGCCGGGCGACCGGTCGCCCTGGTGCGCGGGCTCGGTCGGTTCGTGACCGACGAGGACGGGCCAGGGGCACGCGTGCTCGTGCGGGCCTCGGAGACCGACATGTTTCGGGAAGGATCCGCAGAGGCGTACGCGCGGGGCGTGGCGGCTGAGCGGGCCGGCCGCGAGGCGATCGAGCGGGTCGCCCGCGAGGCGGGGTACGCCCACGGGTACCGCGACAGGTTCGCCGAGGGGTTCCGCGAGGGGACGGGCACCCCTGCGCAGGGCTGACGTCGGGTGCCGAGAACGGGGTTGAGGTCGTTCTGGGGCGGTTGACGACCGGAAGGTCGTGTTCGAGCGCGGGAAGGGTGGGCCCGTGCCGGGTTCCACCGACGGCAATTCGCTGGGCGCCGAGAGGCGGCCGTCGCTATCGTTCCGGCATGCTCCCCGCCGACTGGATCCCGCACCGCCGACCCGACGACCGTGAGCACGTCGGCTGGATCCGGCCCGAGGGTGACGCCTGGGTCGCCGTCTCGCTCCTGGGTCACGACCTCACCGACCCGGTCGACTGGCTCGACGCCGAGGAGGCGCTCGACAGCACGGGACTGTCCTGGCTCGCGGACGTGTGGATGCTCGAGGACGAGGCGCGCGAACCACTGCGTGTCCGCCTCGTCGAGGTCACCCCGGAGCGCGTGGTCGTCCAGACCGACGACTTCGGGGCGATCGACGCGCACGTCGTGCGGTACGAGCTGCCGTGGCCGGCGCCCGCACGTCTGCGACCGCGACGCGCCGAGGACCCCGACGGTCGAGTGGTCTTCGGTCCCGCCTGACGGGCGCGTCGGGCGACCGGGCGCAGGCCGTCGCACAGGCGTCAGTCCGTGGTCGTGACGCCTTCGTAGAGGCCGAGCTGGTTGCCGTCGAGGTCCTCGAAGACGGCCCACCAGCTCGTCGGGCTGATCTGCGTCCTGGCCATGAGCACCTTGCCGCCGAGAGCGCCGACCTGGGCGAGCGTGTCGTCGATCGAGTCGACCTCGACGTAGCTGCGCGGGGTGGTGAACCCCTCCTCGCGCGGCGCGAGCCCGCCACCGCTGATCTGGTTGGGGGCCCGCCACATGGGGTACCCCTCGAATCCGGGGACCTCGGCGATGTCCCAGCCGAACAGTCCGCTGTAGAACGTGCGGGCCGCGTCGGTGTCGCCGACAGGGATGTCGATGTGCGTGATGTCGCCGTGAGCCATGAGAACTCCTCCGGAGGGAGAGCGGGCGCACGGACGCACGCCCGACGTCTCCACGCTACGTCCGTCGAGCACGGCAGGCACCTGCCGGACCGGGGGAGCGACGCCGTCGGGCAGGGGCGGAGGTCTCAGCGACCGGAAGGCTCAGCCCTTGGCGGCCCGCTCCGCCTTCGCCGCAGCCTTGGCCGCCTTCTTCGTCTCGCGTACCTGGTCGAGCGAGTGCTGGTCGACGACGTCGGCGATCGAGCGTCGCGCGCCGTCCTCGCCGTACACGCCTGCCGCCTCGCGCCACCCCGCGGGCTGGACGCCGTACTGCTTGCCGAGGAGCGCGAGGAAGATCTTCGCCTTCTGCTCGCCGAATCCCGGCAGCGCTTTGAGCCGCTTGAGGACGAGGGGGCCGTCGGGGGCGCCGCCGTCGGGAGCCGGGTCGGTCCAGATCCGCGTGACGTCGCCGTCGTACTGCTCGTCGACGACCTGCGCCACGGCCTGCACACGGCCCGCCATGGAACCCGGGTAGCGGTGGATCGCCGGGGGAGTGGCCGCCATCGCAGCGAACCCCTCGGGCTCGGCCGTCGCGATGCGGTGCACGTCGAACCCGCCCATGCGCTGGGAGATCTTGAGCGGCCCGGCGAACGCCGACTCCATGGTGACCTGCTGGTCCAGGAGCATGCCGATGAGCAGCGCGAACGGGTCGGTGGACAGCAGCTGGTCGGCATCCGGGTCGCCGGTGAACCACAGGTCGTGTGCCATGTCCCCATCATGGCAGCCGTGCGGAGCGGGTGCCGGGGAGGGCTGGGGTGCCCGGGGCGACCCGGGAGAGCCCTCAGCGCGGCGGCCCCACCCGCCCGTCGAGGAACTCGTCGACCCGCAGCCCCCGCAGCGCGACCCGGATCACGGCGGGCACGAGCCGCAGCCCGTCGTCCCCGTGCAACCGTCGTAGGTCGTCGACGACGTAGCCGCGCCCACCTCGCGTGAGCCCGAACAGCCCGACGGCCTCGACGTTCTTGAGCCAGTCGACGTCGGCCCCGTACGTCAGGGCGACGATCACGCGGACCTCGCGCGGGGCGTCGGTCGAGGGCGGTTCGCGGAACGCCATGACGGGCGTCGCGAAGGGGCGCCCGCTGCGCCGTCCGTGGTGGTGGACGGTCGCGAACGGTGGCACGCGCGACGAGACGCGCAGCACGAACGGGTTGAGGAACCGCCGGTTGCTCCGGGCGATCACGTGCGGGATGGGCATGTCAGCCATGGTGCGCGCGCCTGCGCGTCGCGGCCACCGCATGCGTCGGCGGGCGCGTTGCCGTGCCGACCATGCGGCTGTCGTCCCACGAGCATGCGGTTGTCGTCGGCCTGGACCCGTATCACGACGCCAACCGCATGCTCGGCGCCGAGGAGTCGTCCGGCGTCCAGGTCAGGCCGCACCCGCTCGTTCCCGGTGCGCCGTCGGGCTCAGGCCGCGCACCCGCGTGAACGCGGCGCTCAGTGCGAACGGCGTCCCGTAGCCCACCTGCCGGGCCACCGAGCCGACGGTCGCGCCAGGTTCCAGCAGCAGGTCGGCCGCGAGGGTCAGGCGCCACCCGGTCAGGTAGCCCATGGGCGGCTCGCCCACGAGCTCGGTGAAGCGGCGCGAGAACGCGGCCCGCGACAGCCCGACGGTCCGTGCGAGCGCCTCGACGGTCCACGGCCGGGCCGGGTCGTGGTGCATGAGCCGCAGCGCGTGCCCGACCACGGGGTCGGCGTCCGCGCGGTACCAACCGGGCGCCTCGCCGCGGTCGAGCCAGGCGCGCAGTGCGCCGATGAGCAAGACGTCGAGCAGCCGGTCGAGCACGGCTTCTTGACCGGGCCGGTCGTGTGCCATCTCTCGGGCGAGCAGCGCGACGAGGTCGGCGTCGAGTTCCCCGCTGCGCAGCACGACCAGCGCGGGCAGCACGCTCAGGAGCCGGCCCCCCACCTCGCCCTCGAGAGGGTAGGTGCCGGTCAGCAGGATGGTCGGCCCGGCGGGGTGGTTGCCCCACGTCCGGACGCCGAGCCCGGTCAGGGGGGAGGCCCCGCCGTCGACCGGCCGGCAGATGCCGACGGCGTCGCTCACGATCTGCGGGGGCGTCCCGGGGGAGTCGGCGACCGTGTAGTGGCGTGGTCCGCGCACGAGCGCGACGTCGCCCGCGCCGAGATGGGCCTCGAGCCGAGGCTCGTTGGGTCCGGGGCCGGCGTCCACCCCGATCCACGCATGGCCGCGCACCACGGGGACGAGCGTGAGCGGGGCCTCGTCCTCGATCCGCATCGACCACGGCGGAGCCAGGAGCGACCGCAGCAGGAAGGCGCCGCGCACGCGGGGGCCGTCGAGAAGTCCGGCGACAGCGTCCATGCGTCGACCGTACGCGCCCTGGCCGCGCGAGGGAAGACGAACGGACATGGCGTCGATCCTTTCAACCATGGAACGTCTCGCGCGGAGCCGGTTGACTCGAACCACAGCACGGACCATCGATCACAGGAGACCGCCATGACCGCGCACGAGCACCCCACAACCTCCCTCGCCGGACCGACCGCCGACGGCGTCCAGCCCCTCGTCGCCGTCGTCGGGGCGACGGGAAAGACGGGCCGCCGCGTCGCAGCCCGCCTGGCCGCCGCGGGGATCCCCGTCCGTCCCCTCTCGCGCAGCACAGAGATCCGCCACGACTGGGACGACCCCACGACCTGGGCGCCGGCAGTCGCCGGAGCCGACGCCGTCTACGTGGCCGTCGCCCCCGACCTCGCCGCCCCCGGCATCCCCGAGACCGTCGCGGAGTTCGCCCGCGTCGCGCGCAGCCAGGGCGTGCGCCGACTCCTGCTCCTCTCGGGGCGCGGCGAACCCGAGGCGGAGCGTGCCGAACAGCTCGTCGCCGACGCCTTCCCGTCCGGCACCGTCCTGCGCTGCGCCTGGTTCGACCAGAACTTCACCGAGGGCTTCCTGCTGGACCCCGTGCTCCACGGCGTCGCCCTGCTGCCCGTCTCCGACGCCGTCGAGCCGTTCGTCGACCTGGAGGACGTCGCCGAGGTCGCCGTCGCCGCGCTCACCCAGGAAGGGCACGAGGGGCGAACCTACGAGCTCACCGGGCCACGCCTGCTGACCTTCGGTGCCGCGCTCGCAGAGATCGGGGCGGTGAGCGGGCGTGACGTCCGGCTGCAGACCATCACCGGTGACGAGTTCGCGGGTGGTCTGACCGCTGCGGGCCTCCCGGCCGACATCGTCGACCTCATGGGCTACCTCTTCACCGAGATCCTGGACGGGCGCAACGCCTCTCTGGCCCACGGGGTCCACGAGGTCCTGGGACGCGAGCCGCGGGACTTCACCGACTTCGCGCGGCGCGAGGCCGCGGCGTGGGCGCAGACCGACGCCTCGGCCCCGCTGCCCGGGGTGCACTGATGGACGCGCTCGGCGCCCTCGGGTGGGCCGTGGTCGGCGCGGCCGTCGGCTGCGCGCTGGTCGGGGGAGTGCTCTTCGCGTTCTCGACCTTCGTCATGGCGGGCCTGCGGTCGGTCGCTCCGGAGGTGGGAGCGGCTGCGATGGCCTCGATCAACCGGCACGCGACCAAGGTGCCCTTCGGTGCGCTCCTCCTCGTCACGACCGGGCTCGTGGCTGTGCTGGGCGTCGTCGCCGCGATCCGGCTGGGCGACGCAGGCATGCCCCTCGTCCTCGCGGGTGCCGTGGTCTACCTCGTGGGCGGGATCGGCGTGACCGCTGCCGTGAACGTCCCGCTCAACGACCGCCTCGAGGCCGCCGACGCAGCGGCCTCGACCTCGGGTCCACGGCCGGGTGAAGCCTCACCCTCCGGTGGAGGGTCGGGTCGGGTGGCGGTGCGTCCCGCGAGCCCGACGGCGGAGCGCGACCGGGTCTGGGCGCAATTCCTCGGGCGTTGGGTCGCCTGGAACCACGTGCGGACGGGTGCGTGCGCGGCGGCCGCGCTGCTCCTGACCCTGGGACTGGTGACGCACCTCGTGGGGTGAGCGGCGCCGTCGGGCCGGGTCCTGTTCCAGTCGCGCCGGGGGACGAGCAGGAATAGCCGCTCCCGTGCCGAGGTTCGCCCCGGTATGAGCGAACAGAGCTGGGGCGACGACGCCACGATCCGCAAGGTCCTCGCGGACACCGAGACCTGGGCCGTGGTGGGCCTGTCGAACAACTCGGCCCGCGCCGCGTACGGGGTGGCGCAGCTGCTCCAGCGTCAGGGCAAGCGGATCGTGCCCGTCCACCCGGCGGCCGAGACGGTGCACGGTGAGCAGGGGTACGCCTCGCTCGCCGACATCCCGTTCCCGGTCGACGTCGTGGACGTGTTCGTGCGCTCCGACCTCGCGGGCGACGTGGCGGACCAGGCCGTGCAGGTCGGCGCCCAGGCCGTCTGGTTCCAGCTCGGCGTGGTCGACGAGGACGCGTTCGACCGCGTGCGCGAGGCCGGCCTGGACATGGTCATGGACCGCTGCCCCGCGATCGAGTGGCCGCGCCTGGGCCCCGCCGGGCGCTAGCAGGGTGCCGAGGACGGGGTTGAGGTCGTTCTGAGTACTCGAACGACCTCAACCCCGTTCTCGGCCCCCCGGGGGCCCCCGGGGGGCACCGCCGGTGGAACGGGCGGGGTCAGTCGCCGAAGACCAGGACCGGGCGGCCCGTGCGCGGGTGGGTCAGGACGTCGCAGCGGACGCCGTACACCGGCTCGATCACCGCAGGTACCAGCACGTCCCGCACCGCGCCGGCCGCGACGACACGCCCCTCCGCGAGCACCACCACGTGGTCGCACGTGGCGGCCGCGAGGTTGAGGTCGTGCAGAGCCGCCAGGACCGTGACGCCGTCCGCCGCGAGCTTGCGCAGCACCGTCATGGCCGCGAGCTGCGCCGCGATGTCGAGATGGTTGGTGGGTTCGTCGAGCAGCAGAAGCGCCGGGTCCTGGGCGAGCGCGCGGGCCATGTGCACGCGCTGGCGCTCGCCCCCGGACAGCGTCGCGAGCGACCGGTCGGCGAGGTCGTCGACGCCCGCGCGGACCAGCGCCTCGCGCGCCACCGCCCGGTCGGCCTCGGTGTCGCCCGCGAGGAGCGAGCGGTGGGGGATGCGGCCGAGCAGCACGGCGTCGAGCACCGAGATCGGCAGGTCGGTCGACGCGTCCTGCTCGACGAGCGCGAGCCGGCGAGCCCGGCGTCGGCGCGGCATGCCCAGGAGGTCCTCGCCGTCGAAACGGACCTCGCCCGCGGCGGGGACCTGCGTGGCCGCGATCGCGCGCAGCAGCGTCGACTTCCCGGACCCGTTCGGCCCCAGCAGCCCGCTCACGGCCCCCGGCGGGGCGGTCACGTCGACCCCGTCGAGGATGAGCCGCGACCCGGCCGACCAGGAGACGCGCGAGGCGTCCAGTCCACGAGCGCCGTCCGCGCCCGGAGCCCCAGAGGTCACAGCGCCCGCCTCCCTCGCCACAGGATGACCGCGAAGACGGGCGCGCCGATCGCGGCCGTCAGGATGCCCACGGGCAGCTCGCGCGGGGCGAAGATCGTGCGAGCGAGCGTGTCCGCCCACACGAGGAACGAGCCGCCGAGCAACGCCGCGAGGGGCAGCAGGACGCGGTGGCGAGCCCCGGTGAGCAGCCGGACGGCGTGCGGCAGGATCAGCCCGACGAACCCGATCGCCCCGGACACCGACACGAGGGCTCCCGTGAGCAGCGCGACCCCCACGAGCAGCAGCCAGCGCGTCCGGTTCACGGCGATGCCGAGGCCTGCGGCCGCGGTGTCGCCGAACGTGAACGCGTCGAGCACCGACCCGGTCGAGGCGAGCAGCGTCCCGAGGACCAGCACGGCCCCGCCCGCGATCGCCACGGACGTCCACGTGGCGCCCGCGACCGAGCCCATGAGCCACGACAGGATCTCGCGGTAGGAGTCGCCGGTCGCGGACCAGAAGATGACGAACGACGTCGCCGCGGCCGCGAGCTGGCTCACCGCGAGGCCGGCGAGGACAGTGCGGGTCGGGGTGATGGCCCCGAGCGAGCCCGCGAGCGCGAGGGCAGCGACCAGGGCCAGGACCGCGCCGCCGAACGCCGCGACGGGCAGCAGGACGCTCACGCCGAGGACCAGGACGAGGACCGCGCCGAGCGACGCGCCCGACGAGAGTCCCAGCAGGTACGGGTCGGCGAGCGGGTTGCGTGTGAGGGACTGCATGACGCCGCCGCAGATCGCGAGACCGGCCCCCACGGCCGCTGCGGTCAGGACGCGCGGCAGGCGCAGCTGCCACACCATGCCGTCCTGGAGCAGCGGGAGCGGTTCGAGACCGAGCAGCCCGCCGAGCCCGACGTGCGTCGCGACCGAGCGCCACACGTCGCCCCACGTGAGGTCGGCGGGGCCGATCGTCACGGCGACCACGATGCTCACGACGAGCGCGATCGACGCCCCGGCGAGCCACCACGGGGTGGCTCGCCGGGCCCCGGGGGAGCGGCGCGCAGAGCGGTGCACAATGGCGCGCGCTCCCGACGGGTCGGCGCTTGTCGTGGGCACGAGGCTTCTCACCGGTTCGGGACTCCTCAGGGGACCGTGATCGCCGCGAGCTGTGCGCCGAGGTCCTTGACGGCGTCGACGTTGCGCACGCCCGCCTCGGTCGCGGGGAACGGCACGGTCAGGAAGCGGTCGCCCTGCACGGCCGTGAGGTTGGCGGTCGCGGGGTTGGTCTTGAGCGCGTCGATCTTCGACTGCGCCGTGTTCCAGGCCGAGTCGACGAGCACGATCACGTCAGGGTCGGCCGCGATGATCTCCTCGAACGAGAACGGCGTCCAGGTGTCCTGGACCGAGGCGGCGATGTTCTCGAGCCCGACGGCGTCCATGATCATCTGCGGGGCGCCGATCCCGGCCCCGACGTAGGGGATGTCCGAGCCCGAGGAGTACCACAGGGCCGTGAGCCCGCGGTCGTCCGCCCGCACGGCGTCGAGCTCGGCGCGCTGGGCCGCGACGAGGTCCTGCGCCGTCCCGGCGACGTCGAAGATCTCTCCCGCCTCGGTGATCTCGGCGAACACGTCGTCGAACGTCAGGGGGTCGGGCTTGTACGCCTCGGCCTTGCAGGCCGAGGGGGAGACGTAGGTCTGGACGCCGAGCTGCTGGAGGGTCGTGCGGTCGCCCGCGCCCTCGGCGGTGAGGTTCGACTCCCATCCTGCGTACACGAGGTCCGGCGCGAGCGTCAGCACGGCCTCTGCGCCCGGGACCTTGTCGGTGAGCGGCGTCGCGACGACCGGGAGGTCCGCCGCGGCGTCGGCCCACTGCTCGGCGACGGGCCCGTCGGGGAACGCGGTCCCCACGAGCCGGTCGCCCAGCCCGAGCGCGAGCATCATCTCGGTCGTGCTCGACTTGATCGTCACGACCTTGCGCGGGGCGGCGTCGAACGTGACGTCGAACCCGCAGTTGTCGAGCGTCAGGGGATAGGTCGTGGCCGAGGCCTCCGCGGTCCCGGAGGGCGCCGCGCTCGGCTCGCCGGACGCGAGGGTCTGGCCGCCCGCGCACCCTGCGAGGGCGAGCGAGGAGGCGAGGACGAGCGCCGCCGTCGGGCCAGCGCTCGGCGCGCGGCGGGCGGGACGGACGGACGGTCGGACAGGGCGCAGCGTGGGCACGGCACTCCAGGTCGGGAGGTCGCCGGCCGGTGCGGGGCACGGCGGCGCGGCGAGATGCGAGAGGGTAGGGCGCCACAATCCGCGACGAGGATCCGCGGTCCAAGCACGGGCCGCTGCGGCGAGCCAAGCGCGGCTCGCGATCCGTGTCCCAGCCTAGTAGGTCGGCGGGCGCGTGGTGCGACGGTTCAGCGGTCGGCGAAGCGCTCGGTGCTCCACGCGCAGGCGCCGGGCGGTCCTACAGTGGGCACATGAGCCCGACGGCGGAGCCCGCCCCTCCCGGCACGTCCGGACGCGCGTCCCGGGGACGGGGCGGACGCACCGACCCGACGCGCCTGTGGGCGCCGCTGCTGGGGATCGTCTCGGCGCTCGGGGCTTTCGCCGTGGCCGAGCTCGTCGCGCTCGTCGTGGGTTCGGGGTCGAGCCCCGTGCTCGTCGTGGGGGCCGGGGTGGTCGACCGGGTGCCGCCGTGGCTCAAGGACTTCGCGGTCGAGACGTTCGGGACCGCGGACAAGACCGTGCTGCTCCTCGGGATCGTGCTCGTGCTCGCGGTCGCGGCGCTCGCGGCGGGGATCCTCGAGACGCGGCGGCCGCCGTGGGGGACGGCCCTGCTCGTGGTGGTCGGCGCCGTGGGCGTCTTGGCCGCCGTCACGCGACCCGACGCGACACCCCTGTGGGCGCTGCCGACCGTGGTGGGGGTCGGGGTCGGCATCATGCTCCTGCGGACGGGAGCGGCGCGGCTGCGGGCGTGGCGAGGCTCGGCGCTCAGCCCGGTCGTGGCTCCGACGGGTCCGGCCGCGCCCGAGACCCCGCTGAGCGCGGCGCGCCGGCGCGAGGCGCTCGACCGCCGGTCCTTCCTGGTCTTCGCGGGCCTGACCACGGCGACCGCGCTCGTGGTCGGCGGGGCCTCTCGCATGCTGTCGGCGGGGTCGCGCGCCCTGACCGCGGTGCGGGACGCGATCCGCCTCCCGGCACCTGTCGGCCCGGTCGTCGTCGTCCCTGCGGGCGCGAGCCTCGACGTGCCCGGCCTCACCCCGTACGTGACGCCCAACGACGAGTTCTACCGCATCGACACGGCCCTGCGCGTGCCCGAGGTGAACCCCGACGACTGGCGGCTGCGCGTCGTCGGGCTGGTCGAGGAGGAGATCGAGATCTCGTTCGACGAGCTGCTCGCGCTACCCCTCGTGGAGCACGCCACGACCCTGACGTGCGTGTCCAACCAGGTGGGCGGGGACCTCGTCGGCAACGCGGTGTGGCTCGGTCACCCGGTGCGCGACCTGCTCGCTCGCGCCCGGCCGCACGCCGACGCCGACATGGTGCTCTCGCGCAGCGCGGACGGCTGGACGGCGAGCACGCCGCTCGACGTGCTGACGGACCCGGGCCGGGAGTCGCTGCTCGCGGTCGGCATGAACGGCGAGCCGCTGCCGCTCGCGCACGGCTTCCCCGTGCGCATGGTCGTGCCGGGCCTGTACGGGTACGTGTCGGCGACCAAGTGGGTCGTCGAGCTCAAGGTCACACGCTTCGCCGACGACGTCGCGTACTGGTCGACGCGCGGCTGGTCGCAGCGGGGACCGATCAAGATGTCGTCCCGCATCGACGTGCCGCGCTCCGGTGCGTCGGTCTCCCCGGGGGCCGACGGGGACGTGGTCGTCGCGGGAGTCGCCTGGTCGCAGCACACGGGGATCGCGGGCGTCGAGGTGCGGGTCGACGACGGGGAGTGGGAGCAGGCTGACCTCGCCGAGACGGTCTCGGCCGACACGTGGCGGCAGTGGTCCTGGAGGTGGGCGGCGCCCGAGAAGGGCCGCCACGACCTCGCGGTGCGGGCGACCGACGCGGACGGGGCCGTCCAGACGTCCGTCAAGGCCCCGCCCGCGCCCGACGGGTCGAGCGGCCTCTACTCGATCGGCGTGACCGTGGCCTGAGCGCGGCCGTCCAGCATGCGAGAGGCCGCAGGGTCGGCGCCGGCCGCGCCGTCGGGCGTGGCAAGGTAGGGGCGTGACGACCTCGCCGACCACGCCCGTGCCCACCCCTTCGACAACCTCGTCCGCGGCTGCTGACGCGTCCGTGCAGACCCGGCGCGCCGTGGTCACCGGTGCCTCGTCGGGCATCGGTGCGGCGACCGTGCGCCGCCTGCGTGCGCAGGGGTGGGACGTCGTCGCGTTCGCGCGCCGCGCGGCCCTGCTCGACGCCCTCGCGGTCGAGACGGGCGCGCACCCCGTGGTCGGGGACGTCACGAGCGACGACGACGTCGCGCACCTCGTGCGCGAGGCCGAGGCCCGCGGCCCGGTCCACGCGGTGCTCAACATCGCGGGCTTCGCGAGCGGCACGGACCCGATCGACGCGAGCGACCTGGACCGCTGGCGCGCGATGTTCGAGACGAACGTGCTGGGCACCGTGCGCGTGACCAAGGCGTTCCTGCCCGCGATCCGTCGCGCGGGCTTCGGCACGGTCCTCGTGCTGACGTCGACCGCTGGGCACGACGCGTACAGCGGCGGGTCCGGCTACGTCGCGACCAAGCACGCCCAGGCCGCGGTCGCCGAGACCCTGCGGCTCGAGCTCAACGGCGAACCCGTCCGGGTCCTGGAGGTCGCGCCCGGCATGGTCCGCACCGAGGGGTTCTCCCTGACCCGGTTCGACGGCGACCAGGCCCGGGCCGACGCGGTCTACGACGGCGTCGAGGCGCCGCTGACCGCCGACGACGTGGCCGACGTCGTGACGTTCGTCGTGACCCGGCCCCAGCACGTCGCGATCGACACGCTCGTGCTGCGTCCCGTCGCGCAGTCGTCCACGACGCTGCTGGCTCGCGGCCCGCTCGTGACCCGCACCGACAGGTGATCCCGCCCAGGCTGGGACGTGCTTGTCGGCGTGGGCACGGCCTGGCATGATGACGCTCGTGATCCCCGCCGCGCACCCCCTGAGCACCTGCGTGCTCCCGGTGCGCCCCTGGGCGGTCCGTGCGTCGAGCTGTTGTTGAGGGCTCGCTGACGCTCCAGCAGCGCGCGACCTGGTGTCAGCGAGCAGTGCCACGCCCCTCCCTCTGAAGAGAGGGCGTGATGGTCACCGATCAGTTCTCCGGTACTGGTCGGTCTGCCCTCGTGAGCACCCGCCTCGACTCCAGGACCTCCCATGAACCTCGCTCTGATCTCCCACCCGTTCGCCGTGACCGGAGACGTCGACCCCCTCGGCCACCTGGTCGCCCACGACCCGTGGTTCGCCGCGGCCTCGCACGGCGGCGCGCCGTCGACGTCCCCCGGCCCGACGGCGCAGCCCGGCCCGGGCAGCGCGCTCACCATCGAGTGGCTCGTCGCACGCGACATCGACACCTACCGGGCGCGGCGCGGCGAGGCCCCGCTCGGTCGGTCGGCGACCGGGCGCTGACGCGGCGGCCTCTCGCAGCGGTGTCTCGCGTCGCCCCGGGCCCTCGCGGCGCGGGCTCATGTCGCGGCGCGCACCGCGACGGGTGAGGTCATGCGCAGCCCGGGCAGGTTCCGCCGGGCGATCAGCCACTCCGCGATCACGACGTTCGGCAGCCAGCACAGGAACGCGACGGGGGCGTACGCGGTCTCGAACAGCGTTCCCGGGTCGGCGTCAGGGCCGGCGAACGGCGTCTGGACGGCCACGAGGACCCCGACCCACAGGCGCAGCGTCACGGCGGCGTAGGTCAGGGCGAAGCAGCGGATCATCCACGCCTGGTGCTCGGCGACGCGCCCCGCACGGATCGCGCGGTACGCCTTCCAGCCCGTCCACGCCCACAGGACCGCGAGCGTCCCGAACCCGAAGAACCCGAGGAAGGCGACCGAGCTCGCGGTCGAGATGACGAAGCCCGTGAGCGCGCCCACCCCGACCCCGACCAGGTACACCCTGCCCAGCACGCGGTGCACGCGCGGGGCACGGCGGCGCCAGCGGGAGACGAACTGCAGCGGTCCCACCAGCAGCGCGAGCCCGGCGAACGCGATGTGCAGGTAGAACGCGAGCTGGATCGCCGGCGAGCGGTTCGCGAACGTCGAGGCGAGGCCGGTGTCGTCCTGGGCGAGCTCGTCGAGCGTCGCGCCCGTGTAGGAGGTGAGCAGGATCGCGGCCATGGCGATCGAGCTGAGCGCGACCCAGACGAGGCCCGGCCGGAAGCGACGGGTGCGTCCGGTCGGTCGCTCGGGGTCGGCCGGTCGAGCGTGGCCGGCCGGCCCCGAGGGGCGGTCGGGACGGGAGGTGCTCGTGCGGCCGGGCGCTGTGGCGGCGCCGGGCGAGGCCGCCGCCTCGGAAGGAGTGGGCATCGTCGCCTCGTTCTCGGGTCGGGGTGCGGGGCAGGAGGACGGGCGAGCGTGCCGTCGCCCTCCTGCTCCAGCGTCCCGTCCCGCACGATCCCGGCGACAGGGGGGAGTCCCCCCGAAAACCTGGCGGCCCGCCCCCGGCCCGTGCGGGACCGGTCCGGTACCCGGGTCCAGCAACCGACCCGGGGGCGGGGGCTCAGACCAGGGCGCGGACCTCGGCGTAGCCCTCGGGCAGGACGGAGGGGGTCGGCATGTCCCCGCCGAACACGCGCGTCGCACCCGGGGCGTCGGACCAGGCGCGCCACCCGGGAGCACCCTCGTGGACGAGCGCGACGGCCGCGCCGTGGAGCTCGTCCGCCAGGTCCTGGGGCGGGTTGTCGCCCGCGATGAGGTCGACCTTCTCGGCGTCGAGGCAGTCGAACCAGAACGGGACGTCGAGGCAGTGCGCGGCCCAGCCGAGCTTCGGGGATGCCCACGAGAAGCGGTACACCCAGGTGGGGTGGGCGGCGCGTGCCTCGGCGATCCGGACGATCGGCGCCCGGAACATGCTGTCGGTCATGAACCGGCCGAGCACCGCTGCGGTGCCCTTGCGTCGCTGGGCCTTGTTCGCGGCGAGGTAGGCCTTGCGGCGCGAGCGGTCGGTGAGGAGCTTGCCGAGGACGATCGACGCGGGCAGGAAGCGCAGCTTGTTCTTCGCGGCGTCGGTCGCCATCGTGAACTCGTCGTCGGTCGCGCCGAGCACGAGCGGCTTGTCGCCGCCGACCCCGGTGCGTAGCGACTCGAGCGTCGGCCGGGTGATCAGGTCTCCGTCGATCATCGGTCCCCACGGCAGACCGTCCCGGAGCATCGCCGCCACGCCCGCCATCGGGTCGAGGCCGTCGGGGTTGGAGGCCTCGTCCTGCAGCTCGAGGACGCGGGTCTCGGGCAGCGACGCGAAGCCGTCGCGCGTGGCCTCGACCCCGGCGAGGCGGGCGAGCGTGTCGGCGAAGGTCTTGGCGCGTGCCTCGGTCACGTCCCCCACGGCGCCCGAGAGGCACCACGCCGACCGGAAGAGGTGCTGCGCGGAGGGCATGCCCAGCAGCGTCAGTACGGCGCCGCCCCCGGCGGACTGCCCGGCGAGCGTGACGCGCGAGGGGTCGCCGCCGAACGCCGCGACGTTGCGCTGGACCCAGTCGAGCGCCAGCAGCCAGTCCCGCACCCCGCGGTTGGACGGCGCGCCCTCGATGCGCCCGAACCCGTCGAAGCCGAGCCGGTAGGAGACCGACACGGTCACGACGCCGTCGCGGTTGAACGCGCGCCCGTCGTA
This sequence comes from Oerskovia paurometabola, assembly GCF_016907365.1. NCBI lineage: Bacteria > Bacillati > Actinomycetota > Actinomycetes > Micrococcales > Cellulomonadaceae > Oerskovia > Oerskovia paurometabola. The sequence goes on from NZ_JAFBBV010000001.1 coordinate 1,782,609, forward strand.
CCAGGGGCTCGCCGGGGAGCCGGCCGTGTACCCGCCGCCGTGGATGTAGACGAGCACCGGCAGGCCGGCGTCGGGCGCCCCGGGGGCGGGCGTGTACACGTTGACGTTGAGCGTCGAGTCGCCGGGGATCGACGGTTCCGGGATCAGCGTGATCTCGGCGAGCTGCTTGCGCTGCGGGGTCGCGCCGAGCTCGGTGGCGTCCCGCACGCCGTCCCAGGGGGCGACCGGCACCGGAGCCTCGAAGCGCAGGGCGCCGACGGGGGCTTCGGCGAACGGGATGCCGAGGAACGCTGCGGAGGACTCGCGCCAGACGCCGCGGACCTGGCCGGCGTCGATCGTGACGACGGGGCCGTCCAGGGTGGGGTCGATCGCCTCGGCGTCGGTCACGGGGGTGCTCATGCGGTGGTGCTCCGTTCGGAGGGGAAGACCCCGAGGGACACGAGCAGCCGCTCGATCTCGGAGGCCATGTCGATGGTGGGGTCCTGCAGCCAGAGGGTCTGCAGGCCGTCGGCGACGGCGGTGATGACGAGACCCAGCGAGGCGGTGTCGACGTCGGTGGGATACCGCCCGGCGAGCTTGCCCTCCTCGACGAGCCCCGCGAACATCGCCTGCATCCCCGCCCGGCGCTCGGCGAAGAAGGCATGGGCCGGGTGCTCGTGGTCGCTCGCCTCGGCGTTGAGGCGCGTGTACAGCTCGACGAGCCCGGGGACCTCGGCGTTGTGCCTCACGACCTGCAGGAACACCCGGAACGGGTCGAGCGTGGACTCCGTGCGGTAGGTCTCCAGATCGAGCTCGTCGCGCTTGCGCAGGATCGCGGTGAACAGCTCGTCCTTGCTGTCGAAGTAGTGCAGCAGGCCCGCCTGGCTGAGGCCGGCCGCGTCCGCGAGCTCCTTGACCGATGCCCCGCGGTATCCCTCCCGGGCGATGACCTCGAGCGCCGTCGAGAGGATCTCCTCCCGCTTGGCGATGCCCTTCGCGTATGAACCTCGCTGTGCCATGCGTCGACCCTAGACCGGAGACCCTTGCACTTCAATACCGAGTGCCATACTGTTTTGGCGACGCTCAAGGATGAGCGCCTGTCCGACGAAGGATCCGCCATGACACAGCCGTCCGATTCCCCATCCACCGCTCCGGCCTCGGCTCCGACGCCCACCCCCGCGCCGGCGCTCGCCGTCGACACGTTCGCCGCCGCCGAGGAGTTCATCGAGGAGGCGTCCGGCCAGGACGATCCGCCGCCCCTCGTCACCGGCACGCCCAAGCGTCTGCTCGGCTGGATCGTCCCCGCCAACTTCTCGGTCTTCATGATCTGGGGCGCCGTGGGCGGACTGCTGATGCCCCTCCAGGTGCAGACGCTCGGTGAGGCCGACAAGGTCGGCAACCTGGCGGTCGTCGGCACGTTCGGGGCGCTGGCCGCCCTGCTCGCCCAGCCGATCGCCGGCCAGATCTCGGACCGCACGCGCAGCCGGTTCGGCCGTCGCGCACCGTGGCTCGTGCTGGGCGCCCTCGTCGGCGGCCTGGGCCTGCTGGCCATGGGCTTCGCGAACAGCCTCGTGGGCATCGTCGTCGGCTGGGTGATCGTCCAGGTCGCCTACAACTTCGCGCAGGGACCGCTCAGCGCGATCATGCCGGACCGTGTCCCGCGCGCCCTGCGCGGCACGTTCGCCGCGCTGTCGGGGCTCGGGCTCATGCTCGGAGCCCTCGGCGGATCGATCCTCGGTGCGCAGTTCGCGGACTCGATCCAGCTCGGCTACCTCGTCTTCGCAGGCTTCACGCTCATCGTGCTGACCCTGTTCGTCGTCTTCAACCCCGACCACTCCAGCAAGGACCTGGCCAAGGAGCCGTTCGACGTCGGAGAGTTCCTGCGCACCTTCTGGGTCAGCCCCCGCAAGCACCCCGACTTCTTCTGGGCCTTCACCGGTCGCCTGCTCCTGTACACGGGCTACTTCGCCGTGACCGGGTACCAGCTGTTCATCCTGCAGGACTACATCGGGCTCGGGCAGGCCGGGGCAGTCGCCGCCGTGCCGTTGTTCAGCCTCGTCAGCCTCGCCGGTGTGCTCGTCGCGACGCTCGTCTCCGGACCCCTGTCCGACCGGTTCCAGCGCCGCAAGGTCTTCGTCTTCCTGTCCTCGGCCCTCGTCGGCCTGGCGCTCCTCATCCCCGTGTTCGTGCCGAGCTTCGTGGGCTGGGCCATCTTCACGTTCGTCTCGGGCCTCGGCTTCGGGATGTTCCAAGCCGTCGACACGGCGCTCATGAGCGAGGTGCTGCCGTCGGCGAAGTCGTTCGCGAAGGACCTCGGCGTCGTCAACATCGCCGCCACGCTGCCGCAGACACTCGCCCCCGCGTTCGCGGGCCTGATCATCCTCAGCTTCGGGGGCTACGTCGCGCTGTTCCCGGTGGGGATCGTCCTGAGCATCCTCGGTGCCTGCGCGGTCTGGCCCATCAAGGCGGTGCGGTGATGACGGCCGAGGTCGTCCAGCCGCAGCGGGAGGACGTCCGGGTGCCCCACCCCGACCGCCCGAGGGCGATGCTGTGGTGGTCCCTGGGGCTCGTCACGGCCTTCGCGCTCATGGGGATGCTCGTCGCACAGGACTCCGCCACGCCCCTCACGCAGCCGCTCGACGACTGGTGGCGCGGACTCGTCGGCGTCGGGCCCGACAGCGACCTGTACCCGTCAGCGCTCCCCATGTTCTTCCAGCACCTCGGCGAAGGCCCGGGGGCGCTCGTGGGCATGGTCCTGATCCCTGGTGCCCTCGCGTTCGTCGGCCGCTGGCGCTCGGCGCTCTTCTTCCTCACGGTGACCCTGGTCGGACCGGGGCTGCTCTCGCAGGGCATGAAGAACCTTGTCGACCGTCCGCGGCCCGCGGTGGACGAGACGCTCGGCCTGTTCGGACCGTTGTTCCGGGTGGACCACGGCTCGTTCCCCTCGGGGCACGCCGTCATGGCGGGCGCGCTCGTCGTCGGCATCGCGGCCCTGATCCCGGCAGCACGCCGCACCGCCCGCACGCTCTGGTGGTGCGTCGGTGGGCTGGTCATGCTGGGAATGGTGTGGCAGCGGACCCTCATCAACGCGCACTGGCTCTCCGACACCGTCTTCGGGCTCGTCGCGGGCGTCGCCGGGGCGCTCCTCGTGTGGTGGGCGTTCTGGCCTCTGCTCCAGCGCGACCACGGGCGCCCCGTGTGGTTCTGCCACCTCGGCGCCCGCCACCAGCCCTCCCCAGCCTGAACGACGAACGAGAGAGAAGGACAGGACATGACCGACACCATCGAGGACGGCACGACCGCCGTCGCCGGCCTGACGCTCGAGGAGAAGGCGTCGCTGACCAGCGGCGCGAGCTTCTGGTGGACCAAGGGCGTCGAGCGCGCCGGCATCCCCGCCGTGATGCTCACCGACGGCCCGCACGGTCTGCGCAAGCAGCGTGGCAGTGCCGACCACCTCGGCATCGGCGACAGCGTCCCTGCGACGTGCTTCCCCCCTGCCGTGGGACTCGGCTCGTCGTGGGACACCGACCTTGCGCACCGCGTGGGTGAGGCGCTGGGCGTCGAGTCCTCGATCGAGGACGTCGCCGTCATCCTCGGCCCGGGCGTGAACATCAAGCGCTCGCCGCTGTGCGGCCGCAACTTCGAGTACTTCTCGGAGGACCCGATCGTGTCCGGGATCATGGCGGCCGCGCTGGTGCGTGGCACGCAGTCGACGGGCGTCGGCACGTCGCTCAAGCACTTCGCGGCCAACAACCAGGAGCACGACCGGATGCGGGCTTCGAGCGACGTCGACCCGCGCCCCCTGCGCGAGATCTACCTGCGCGGCTTCCAGCGGGTCGTCGAGGACGCCCAGCCGTACACCGTGATGTGCTCCTACAACCGGGTCAACGGCGTCTTCGCGTCCGAGGACCCGTTCCTGCTCACGCGCGTGCTGCGCGACGAGTGGGGCTTCGCGGGGCTCGTGGTCTCGGACTGGGGCGCCGTCAACGACCGGGTCTCGGCGCTCGCGGCCGGCCTGGACCTGGAGATGCCGTCGTCGGGCGGCGTGACCGACGCGCAGATCGTGGCCGCGGTGCGCGACGGCTCGCTCGACGAGAGCGTCGTGGACGCCTCGGCCGCGCGGGTCGCGCACCTCGCGACGCGCTGGCAGGGCACGCCGCGCGTGGAGGGCCCCCTCGACGTCGACGCGCACCACGCGCTCGCGCGCGAGGTGGCCGGCCGGTCGATCGTGCTGCTGAAGAACGACGGCGGCCTGCTCCCGCTCCGGGCCGAGCGCTCGGTGGCCCTCATCGGGGCCTTCGTCGACCAGCCCCGGTACCAGGGGGCCGGGTCCTCGATGATCAACCCGACCCGGATCGACTCGGTGGCCCGCGAGGTCGCGGTCAAGGTCGGGGAGGACCTCGTCTCCCGGGCGCAGGGCTTCACGCTCGACGGCTCGGGGGACGCGGCCGCGCTGCGGGCCGAGGCCGTCGCCCTCGCGGCAGAGCACGACGTCGCCGTGGTCTTCCTCGGTCTGCCGCCCGCGGCCGAGTCCGAGGGCTACGACCGCGAGCACATCGACCTGCCGGTCGAGCAGCTCGAGCTCCTCGACGCGGTGCTCGAGGTCAACCCCGACACCGTGGTCGTCCTGTCCAACGGCAGCGTCGTCGCGCTCCCGTTCGCGGACGACGTCTCGGCGATCCTCGAGGGCTGGCTGCTCGGACAGGCCGGCGGCGGCGCGATCGCCGACGTGCTGTACGGCGACGTCAACCCGTCGGGCAAGCTCACCGAGACCATCCCGGTGCGCCTCGAGGACACCCCGGCGTTCCTCAACTTCCCCGGGGAGGACGGGCACGTCCGCTACGGCGAGGGGCTGTTCGTGGGCTACCGCTGGTACGACGCGCGCCGGATCGAGGTGACCTTCCCGTTCGGGCACGGCCTGTCCTACACGACGTTCGGGTACGGGGAGGCCACGGCTGCCGTGACCGGCGACGGCGACGTCGAGGTGCGGGTCGTGGTCACGAACACGGGGGACCGGGCCGGCCGCGAGGTCGTGCAGGTCTACACCGGGCTCGTCTCGACGGCCGTGCAGCGCCCCGAGCGAGAGCTCAAGGCGTTCGCGCTCGTCGCGCTCGAGCCGGGCGAGAGCCGCGAGGTCGTCCTCACGGTCCGTCGGGCGGACCTCGCATACTGGCACGTCCGCGCCGACCGCTGGGTCGTCGAGGGCGGCGAGTACACGGTGGACGTGGCCGCGTCGTCGCGCGACGTGCGCTCGTCCACGACCGTCGAGGTCGCGGGGGACCAGCTCGTCATGCCGCTCACGCGCGAGTCCTCGCTCGCCGAGGTGTTCGCGCACCCGGTCGCGGGGCCGGTCGTGCAGCAGGCCATGGCGCAGATGGCCTCGGCCATGGAGGGCGCGGCGTCGATCATGCCGGAGGGCGTCGACATGGCCAAGATGATGGGGTCGTTCCCGATCGGGCGCATCGGCATGATCGCGGGGGACTCCTTCGGCCCCGAGCAGGTCGACCAGCTCCTGGCGACGGCGAACGGAGCGAGCGCCTGAGCCTCGCCTGACCGGGGGTGGGGCCCGGCGCCTCGCGGCGCCGGGCCCTCGCCCCTGCGTGGCCGTCGGCCTCGGCGCGCTCGCGGGGGGCGGCGCGTTATCATGGGGCCACAGGCGTCGACCCGGCCATCACCGGTGAGCCTCCGGAAGAACAGGTCCCGCGGCGCGGGACCCCAGTAGAACCGGACGGGTAGGCCCGTCACAGCCGTGTCGAGCGGTCGCCGCTCGGGTGCCCACAGCGCCCGACGACGGCAAGCGGGGTGGTACCGCGGCTCGCCTTCTCCCTCGGGAACCAGGGAGGGGTGGTCGTCCTCGCACGAGCACGTCCCGGACCACCGCCTGCCACTCACGATGGAGCCACTGAGCCATGGCCTACCCTCTGCACCGCACCGACGACACCGCCCCTGACGGTCAGGGCCACCAGATCCCCGCCAGCCCTCACCTGCCCGCGCTCGAGCGTGGCGTGCTGTCGTACTGGTCCAAGGACGACACGTTCCGAGCGTCGATCGAGCACCGTGAGGCGGGCCAGGACGGCGACAACGAGTTCGTCTTCTACGACGGCCCGCCGTTCGCGAACGGCCTGCCGCACTACGGCCACCTCCTGACCGGGTACGCCAAGGACGTCGTGCCGCGCTACATGACGATGCGCGGCAAGCGCGTCGAGCGCAGGTTCGGCTGGGACACGCACGGCCTGCCGGCCGAGCTCGAGGCCGAGCGCGTGCTGGGCATCACCGACAAGTCCCAGATCGAGGCCATGGGGATCGCCGCGTTCAACGAGGCCTGCCGCGAGTCCGTGCTCAAGTACACGGACGAGTGGAAGGAGTACGTGACGCGCCAGGCGCGCTGGGTCGACTTCGCGAACGACTACAAGACGCTCGACATCACCTTCATGGAGTCGGTGATCTGGGCGTTCAAGCGCCTGTACGACAAGGGGCTCGCGTACGAGGGCTACCGTGTGCTGCCGTACTGCTGGCGCGACGAGACGCCGCTGTCGAACCACGAGCTGCGCATGGACGACGACGTGTACCAGTCGCGCCAGGACCCGGCGCTCACGGTCGGGTTCCGGCTCTCCGCCGACGTCACGGACGGCGTCGCCGCAGCCGCAGCCGGTGCCCTCGTCCTCGTGTGGACCACGACCCCCTGGACGCTGCCCTCGAACCTGGCGGTCGCCGTCGGGCCGGACGTCGACTACGTCGTGGTGCGCGCCGGTGCCGGCTCGGCCGTGGCCGGTGACACGGTCGTGCTCGCGGCCGCCCGGCTGGGCGCCTACACCAAGGAGCTCGGGGAGGACGCCGAGGTCCTGGCGACCGTCAAGGGCGCCGACCTCGCCGGGCTGCGCTACACGCCGGCCTTCGACTACTTCACGGACCGTTCGGCCGAGGGCTGGCCGAACGCGCACCAGGTGCTCGTGGCCGACTTCGTGACGACCGAGGACGGCACCGGTGTGGTCCACCTGGCTCCGGCCTTCGGTGAGGACGACATGGCCGTGTGCGACGCCGCGGGCATCGTGCCCGTCGTGCCCGTCGACGCGCGGGGGCGCTTCACCAACGCGGTCCCGGACTACGCGGGCGAGCAGGTCTTCGACGCCAACCCCAAGGTCATCAAGGACCTCAAGGAGGGCACGGGCCCGCTCGCACGCGTCGCGGTCGCCTCGCGTGCCGTCGTGCTGCGCCACGAGACCTACCAGCACTCCTACCCGCACTGCTGGCGCTGCCGGAACCCCCTGATCTACAAGGCGGTCTCGAGCTGGTTCGTGCGCGTGACCGAGTTCCGCGACCGCATGGTCGAGCTCAACCAGGACATCACCTGGACGCCCGAGCACATCCGTGACGGCCAGTTCGGCAAGTGGCTCGCGGGTGCTCGCGACTGGTCCATCTCGCGCAACCGCTACTGGGGCACGCCCATCCCCGTGTGGGTCTCGGACGACGCGAACTACCCGCGCATCGACGTCTACGGCTCGATCGCCGAGCTCGAGGCCGACTTCGGCGTGCCCGTCACGGACCTGCACCGCCCGTTCATCGACGACCTGACGCGCCCCAACCCGGACGACCCGACCGGGAAGTCCGTCATGCGCCGCATCCCCGACGTCCTGGACGTCTGGTTCGACTCGGGCTCCATGCCGTTCGCGCAGGTGCACTACCCGTTCGAGAACGCGGACTGGTTCGAGCACCACTACCCGGGCGACTTCATCGTCGAGTACATCGGCCAGACCCGCGGCTGGTTCTACACGCTGCACGTCCTGGCCACGGCCCTGTTCGACCGCCCGGCGTTCCGTTCGGCCGTCTCGCACGGGATCGTGCTCGGCTCGGACGGGCGCAAGATGAGCAAGTCGCTGCGCAACTACCCGGACGTCTCCGAGGTCCTGGACCGGGACGGCTCCGACGCGATGCGCTGGTTCCTCATGAGCTCGCCCATCCTGCGCGGCGGGAACCTCATCGTCACCGAGGAGGGCATCCGCGACTCGGTGCGCCAGGTGCTGCTGCCGCTGTGGAGCACGTACTACTTCTTCACGCTCTACTCGAACAACGCGAACGGCGGCGCGGGATACACCGCGCAGCGCGTGGCACCGGAGCGCGTCGCGGACCTCCCGGCCCTCGACCGCTACCTGCTGGCCCGCACGCACGACCTGGTCGACGCCGTGACGACCCAGCTCGACGCCTACGACATCGCGGGCGCGTGCGAGAGCGTCCGTGAGCACCTCGACGTGCTGACGAACTGGTACGTCCGCACGCAGCGCGACCGCTTCTGGGACGAGGACGCGGACGCGTTCGACACGCTGTGGACGGCCCTCGAGGTCCTCACGCGCGTCATGGCGCCGCTCGCGCCCCTGCTCTCCGAGGAGGTCTGGCGCGGGCTCACGGGCGGGCGCAGCGTGCACCTGACCGACTGGCCGAGCGTCACGGCGCAGGAGACGGCCGAGACCCCCGCCGACTCGCTCGCGGGCGTCCTGGTCGCCGACGACGAGCTCGTCGCCTCGATGGACCTGGTCCGTTCGGTGGCGTCCCTCTCGCTCGGGCTGCGCAAGGCGCACTCGCTGCGCGTGCGTCAGCCGCTGAGCACGGTGACCGTCGTGACCGAGGACCCTGCCGCGCTCACGCCCTACGCCGACCTCCTGGCTCGCGAGCTCAACGTCAAGACGGTGCGCTTCCTCGACCTGGAGTCGGGCGCGGCCGACGAGTTCGGCGTCTCGCAGAAGCTCACGGTCAACGCGCGGGCCGCCGGACCGCGCCTGGGCCGCGGTGTCCAGGCGGTCATCAAGGCCGCCAAGGCGGGTTCGTGGCGCGTGGGCGACGACGGCTTCGTCGTCGTCGAGACGCCCGACGGCGACGTGCCGCTGCTCGGCTCGGAGTACGAGCTGACGACCGTCGTGCTCGCCGAGCAGGGCCACGACGAGGTCGACCCGGCGGCGCCGTCGATCGCGGCGGCCGTGTTGCCCTCGGGCGGGTTCGTGGTCCTCGACCTCGAGCTGAACGACGCGCTCCTGGCCGAGGGGTACGCACGCGACATCGTGCGCGAGGTCCAGGACGCCCGCAAGGCCGCCGGCCTCGAGGTCTCCGACCGGATCGACCTGTCGCTCTCGGTGCCGGGCCCCTGGCGGGGCGCGGTCGAGGACCACCGCGAGCTCATCGCGGGCGAGACCCTCGCCGTGAGCGTCACGATCGACCTGTCGCCGACCGACGAGCGCAGCGTGCTCGTCGCCAAGGCGTCGCCCACCGCTTCGTCCGACCAGACCGACGGGGCGCAGGCATGAGCGGCCTCCGCGTGGGCCGGGGTGCCGGCGAGCGCCCCGGCGACAAGGACGCCCGGCGCCCGGGCGGCGCCGCACACCAGCGCACCGCCGAGGAGACCGCCGCGCTCGAGGACCTGGCCACGGTGTACGCGCACATCATGGACCGGGCCCCCGAGCACGACATCGACCCGACGCTCGACCGCGTGCAGAGGGTCCTCGAGCTCCTGGGCGACCCCCAGAAGGCGTACCGGACCGTCCACATCACGGGGACCAACGGCAAGACCTCGACCTCGCGCATGGTCGAGCGGCTCGTGCGCGAGCACGGCCTGCGGACCGGGCGCTTCACGAGCCCGCACCTGACGTCGGTCACCGAGCGCATCGCGATCGACGGCGAGCCCGTGAGCCCCGCGCGCTTCGTCGAGATCTGGGAGGACGTCGCGCCCTACGTCGGCGTGGTCGACCGGGAGTCGCAGGAGGCCGGCGGGCCGCGGCTGAGCTTCTTCGAGGTGCTCACGGTCATGGCCTTCGCCGCGTTCGCCGACGCCCCCGTGGACGTCGCGATCGTCGAGGTGGGCATGGGCGGCAGCTGGGACTCGACCAACGTCGTGGACGGCGACGTCGCGATCGTGACCCCCATCTCGATCGACCACACGCGCTGGCTCGGCCACACGATCGAGGAGATCGCGACCGAGAAGGCCGGGATCGTCAAGGAGGGCGCGGTCGTCGTGCTCGCCGAGCAGAGCGACGTGGCCGAGGCCATCGTGATCGAGAGGGCCGCCGCCAAGGACGCCCGCGTCCTGCGCGAGGGGCAGGACATAGCGGTTGCGGGACGGACACCGGCGGTCGGGGGACAGGTCGTCGACCTGCGCACCCCGGCGGGTCTGTACACACAGATCTTCCTGCCCATGATCGGCGAGCACCAGGCGCACAACGCCCTGCTCGCGCTGTCCGCGACCGAGGCGCTGCTCTCGGGCGGCCGCGCGCTCGACGGAGGGGTCGTCGAGGCCGCGTTCGGCGACGTGTCGTCGCCCGGTCGGCTCGAGGTCCTGCGGTCGAGCCCGACCGTGATCGTCGACGCGGCCCACAACCCTGCAGGGGCCGAGGCGCTCGTCGCGGCCGTCGACGAGGCGTTCGAGTTCGAGCGCCTCATCGGGGTCGTCGCGATCATGGGGGACAAGGACTCCGAGCAGATCCTCTCGGTGCTCGAGCCCGTCCTCGCCGAGATCGTCGTCACGCGCAACTCGGCCGAACGGTCGGCCGACCCGACCGACCTCGCCGAGATCGCGATCGACGTCTTCGGCGAGGACCGCGTCCACACCGCGGAGCGCCTCGACGAGGCGCTCGCGATCGCGGTCGACCTGGCCGAGCGCGACGACTCGGTCGGCGTGGGCGTCGGGACAGGGGTGCTCGTGACCGGGTCCGTGATCACCGCGGCCGACGTGCGGATCCTGCTCGGGCGGGGCTGAGGTCTGCTGCACGACCACCGCGCAGGGCGCTCCTCGAGCGAGGGGCGCCCTGCGTCGTCGGGAGACTGGAGGCGCCCGGGACCACGGGACGTCCCGCCCTGCGTGCCGGGCGCCGCGCGGAGGTGTTTGATGGGGTGACGGGCACCGGGGGCACGCGTCACCGGTGCGCGAGCAGTGCACGCGGCCGCCCGGTGCCGCAGCAGTCCGACGAAGGGATGCGCCATGAAGAAGCTGCTCAACGACCCGCAGGACGCGGTCACGGAGTCGCTCGACGGGTTCGAGCTGGCTCACGCCGACCTGGTCGAGGTCCACCGCGCGCCGCTGTACGTCTCGCGCGCGGGTGGTGCGGTGCCCGGCAAGGTCGGCCTCGTCAGCGGGGGCGGCGCAGGGCACGAACCCCTGCACGCGGGCTTCGTGGGCGCCGGGATGCTCGACGCCGCCGTGCCCGGCGCGGTGTTCACCTCGCCCACGCCGGACCAGATCGTGCCCGCGATCCTGGGGGCGGACTCGGGGGCGGGCGTGCTCGCGATCGTCAAGAACTACACGGGCGACGTGCTCAACTTCGAGACCGCGCTCGAGCTCGTCGAGGCCGAGGGAACGCAGGCAGCGAGCATCCTCGTCAACGACGACGTCGCCGTCGAGGACTCGCTCTACACGGCCGGGCGGCGCGGGGTGGCCGGCACCGTCGCGGTCGAGAAGATCGCCGGGGCCGCCGCGGACCGCGGTGACGACCTGGGCAAGGTCACCGAGATCGCCGGCCGGGTCGTCGCGAACGTCCGGTCCATGGGGGTCGCGCTGAGCGCCTGCACCGTGCCGCACGTGGGCAAGCCCAGCTTCGACCTCGGTGACGACGAGATCGAGATCGGGATCGGGATCCACGGTGAACCGGGCAGGCACCGCATCCCTCTGGCCTCCGCGGACGAGATCACGGGCATGCTCGTCGACGCCGTGGCGGAGGACCTGCGGCTCGAGGGCGGCGAGAGAGTGTTGCTGTTCGTTAACGGTATGGGTGGTACGCCCCAGTCCGAGCTCTACGTCGTCTATCGTCAGGCGAGGAGGCTGCTCGAGGCGCGCGGCGTGGCGGTCACCCGCTCGCTCGTGGGCAACTACGTCACCTCGCTGGAGATGCAGGGGGCCTCGGTCACCGTGCTCCGGCTGGACGACGAGCTGACCGCGCTCTGGGACGCGCCCGTGCACACCGCCGCTCTGCGGTGGTGACTCCGGCCGACCCCCGAGAGCCGGGGGACGGCGCCCCGGGGCGATTCTCGCGAACCGCCCCGGGCCAGTAGGGAAAGGGCGATTGATGACGCTGGACGTTGCGTGGGCTGTGCGCTGGATGAGGGACGCTGCGGCGATGATCGTGTCGGCGCGGGACGAGCTCACCGAGCTGGACCGTCAGATCGGCGACGGCGACCACGGCGAGAACCTGAACCGGGGGTTCCAGGCGGTCGTCGCCAAGCTCGACGGGCTGGAGGCCGAGCCGGCGCAGATCGGTGACGTGCTCAAGCTCGTGGCGACGACGCTCATGTCCTCGGTCGGCGGCGCGTCGGGGCCGCTCTACGGCACCGCCTTCCTGCGCGCGGCCAAGGTCACGGGGCTGGCGGAGCTCGACTCCTCGGCCGTCGTCGCCCTGCTCGAGGGGGCGCTCGAAGGCATCACGGCGCGCGGCAAGGCCGCGCCCGGGGAGAAGACCATGGTCGACGCCTGGCAGCCCGCGGTCGACGCCGCGGTCGCCGCCGCGGACTCGGGAGCGGATCCCGTCGGCGTCCTCGAGGCGGCGCTCGCCGCAGCCGAGGCGGGGGCTCTCGCGACGGTCCCCCTGCTCGCGACCAAGGGGCGCGCGAGCTACCTGGGCGAACGCAGCATCGGGCACCAGGACCCGGGTGCGACGTCGACCGTCGTGATCCTGCGGGCTGCGGTCGCGGCGGCCACCGCTCCCGGTGAATGATTGCCCGATGACTACCCCACAGGTCGGCGATCGCGCACGGATCGCCCTGGTGCTCGTGTCCCACTCGGCCCGTCTCGCACAGGGAGCCGCCGAGCTCGCGGCCCAGATGGCTCCCGGCGTGCTGCTCCTGCCCGCAGGCGGAACGGACGACGGCAGCCTGGGCACGAGCTACGACGTGGTGTCGACCGCGGTCGGTGAAGGCCTCGTGGGGACCGAGGGGGTCGTGGTGCTCGCCGACCTGGGGTCGGCGGTCATGACGATCGAGTCGGTCATCGAGCTCGACGACACTCTCGACGGTCGGGTCGTCCTCGCGGACGCCCCGTTCGTCGAGGGGGCCGTCGCCGCGGCCGTGACGGCGCACGGCGGAGGCAGTCTCGCCGAGGTGCTCGCCTCGGCCGAGGCCGCTGGGAGCACGTTCGCACAGAGCGCGCCCGGAGCCGGGGGAGAGTTCGTCCCGGCCGCCGGGCCGGCCGACCAGCTCGCGGGCGCTGCGGGAATCGAGGACGACTCGCCGGGCGCCCCGCGGGCGGTCACCCTGCGCAACCCGCTCGGCCTGCACGCCCGTCCGGCGGCGATCCTCGCTCGGCTCGTCGCGGGCTACGACGCGAAGGTCATCATCAACGGTGTCAACGCCGCGAGCGTGCTCGAGATGATGAAGCTGGGTGCGACCGGCGGACGGGAGCTCGTGATCGCGGCCGAGGGTCCGCAGGCGAACGAGGCCCGGGACGCGGCCCTCGCCGCGGTCGAGGGGGGCTTCGGCGAGGTCTGACGCCCCGGTTCGTCCCTCGCCCGTCCTGGGTCAGGAGCGCCCCGTCCGTGACCGGCGTCACGCGAATACTGCATTGCCTGCAAAGTTGCACGACGTGTAAAGTTTCGGCTGTGCAGAACCTTGTCGAGCCCTCCGCGGTCCCCACCGGGCTGCGTGAGCGCAAGAAGCGCGAGCGCCGCGAGGCGCTCATCGACGCCGCCCAGACCCTCGTGCTCGAGCGGGGCCTGGACGAGGTCACGGTCGAGGACGTCTGCACCTCGATCGGCGTCTCGACACGGACCTTCTTCAACTACTTCGCGTCGAAGGACGACGCGGTGCTCGGGGTCGAGGACTTCTCCCCGTCCCCCGACGCCGTCGCCGCCTTCGTCGCGGGCGGCCCCACGGGGGACCTGCTGGACGACCTCCAGGCGCTCGTCACCGACCTGCTCGCCCACCAGGTCATGTCCCTCGACCGGGTGCACCGGGCGATCACGCTCGTCGAGCGCGAGCCCCGGCTCCTCGCCCGCCACATGTGGTGGATCGAGAACCTGCGCACGGGCCTCATCGACGTGTTCGACCGCCGCCGTGCCGACCACCCGTTCGTCCCCGAGCCCGAGCTTCTCGCCATGGTCGTGATGAGCCTCCTGCGCACCACGACCCTCGAGTGGGAGCGCCTCGGGCGCACGGGCGAACCGGTCGACCAGCTCGGCTCGGTCGTCGCCCAGCTCCGCGCGCTCGTCTGCCCGGGGTCCGCTCCGGGCTGACGCGCGCGCACCTCGCACGACCCCTCTCGCTCTCCTTCGCACCCGCGGTCCGCGTCCGCCGGGTGACTGTCCACCGACCTGAACGGATACCTCATGTCCTCCTCCCGCTCCACGACGCCGGCCCCGCCGGCCGGGGCCGGCGCGTCTCCCGCGGAGAGCGGCAAGCCGCTCATCGTGCTGACGCAGCGCACCGTCTGGCTGATCTTCGGTGCGCTCATGGCCTCGATGTTCTTGTCCTCGCTCGACCAGTCGATCGTCGGCACCGCGATGCCGACCATCGTCGGTGAGCTGCACGGGGTCGAGCACCAGGGCTGGGTCATCACGGCCTACATCCTGGCCATCGCGATCGTCATGCCGCTCTACGGCAAGTTCGGTGACCTGTGGGGTCGTCGTTGGCCGTTCCTCGTCGCGATCGGCCTGTTCACCGTCGCGTCCGCGGGCGCGGGCTTCGCGCAGACCTTCCCGGAGCTCGTCGCGTGGCGCGCCGTCCAGGGCCTGGGCGGCGGTGGCCTCATGATCCTGTCGCAGGCGATCATCGCCGACATCGTCCCCGCCAAGGACCGCGGGAAGTACATGGGCCCCATGGGAGCCCTGTTCGGCATCGCGGCCGTCATCGGCCCGCTCCTGGGTGGATGGTTCACCGAGGGACCCGGCTGGCGCTGGGCCTTCTGGATCAACGTCCCGATCGGCATCGCGGCGTTCCTCGTCGCATGGTTCACGCTCAAGCTCCCGAGCCACCGTTCGGGGCGCAAGATCGACGTCGCCGGCATCTTCTTCCTCGTCGTCGGTACGTCCGGGATCGTCCTGCTCACGAGCTGGGAGTCGCTCACCACGAGCACGGGCTACGACTGGTCCGACCCCAAGCTCCTGGGCATGGTCGCCGCGACGCTCGCGTCGATCGCGCTGTTCGTCGTGGTCGAGAACCGCGCGCAGGAGCCGCTGCTCCCGCTGCACCTGTTCAAGAACCGCACGTTCACGATCGCGACCCTCATCGGCCTCGTGCTCGGGATGGGCATGTTCTCCGCGCTCGCGTTCCTGCCGACGTTCCTGCAGATGTCGACCGGCGCCGGAGTGACCGAGTCCGGCTTCCTCATGCTGCCCATGATGGTCGGTGTCATGATCACCGCGATCGGTTCAGGTTTCGCGATCACCAAGACCGGGCGCTACAAGATCTACCCCGTCGCCGGGCTCGCCATCACGACCGCGGGCATCATCTGGCTCACCACCATCACGGGTGACATGTCCATGGTGCTGTTCGGCGCCATGATCTTCGTCATGGGTGCCGGCATGGGGCTGGTCATGCAGACGATCGTGCTGGCCGTCCAGAACTCCGTGGACCCCCACGAGATCGGGACCGCGACGAGCGCGAACAACTTCTTCCGCGAGATCGGCGCGGCCGTCGGTACGGCCCTGTTCAGCACGATCTTCACGACCCGGCTGTCGGCGAACCTCGCCGACGTCATCCCCGGTGGTGCGGCCACCGGCGGGGGAGAGGCCTCGAGCCTGACCCCCGCCGCCGTCCAGGCGCTCCCGGAGCCGGTCAAGACGGGCGTCATCGACGCGTTCACGAACGCTCTCGCCCCGGCGTTCTGGTACCTGGTCCCGCTCGTCGTCGTGGGCTTCGTGCTCGCGCTGTTCCTCAAGGAGGTCAAGCTCTCGGGCGAGGCCGGCATGGTCGCTCGTGGCGAGGCGATCGCGGACCCGAAGGGCGGGCCCGCCGACGAGGCGCAGGACGCCCCGGTGCGTGACGCCGTCGGGCCGGACGGGGCGAGCATCCCGCCGGGAGACGACCCGACGGGCGCCCCCGACCGGCAGGGCGCCCCGGTAAACTGAAGCGCGTGAGCTCCAGCATCGAACCGGCCGACAAGCCGGCAGAGCAGGCCCGGCCCGCCGCGTCCTCCGCCCCCTCGGGCGAGGACGCGGCGGCCCCGCCCCGCATCAAGGCCAAGAAGTCCGCGAAGGTCCAGTTCACGTCGACGACGCTGCTGCTGGAGGCCTTCCTCGTGCTGTTCGCGACCCTCGTCGCGTACGGCCTGCGGACCGTGCCCTACGCGTGGCCGGACCGGATGCAGGTGCCCTCGGGCCCGGCGATCTGGATCGTGGGCGGGACGCTCATGGTCGTGCTGATCCTCCTCAGCCGCATGGTCGGCGGGCCGGGCGGGTACGTCGCGGGCTCGGTCGTGCAGCTCCCCGTGATCGCGTGCGGCTTCGCGGTGCCGCTGATGTTCCTTGTCGGGGGCATCTTCGTGGTCCTGTGGATCGTGTCGCTGCGGCTCGGCGGACGGATCGACCGCGAGCGGGCGGCCTACGACGCCGAACACCCGGAGACCGCACCGAACATGTGAGGACGCCCGGTAGGGTCGTGCGCATGACTGATGTTGCAGCCCCCGTCGTCGCCGACGCGCTCTCCGAGACCATCGAGCGCACCCTCGTCCTCGTCAAGCCCGACGGCGTCCGTCGCGGCCTGTCGGGAGAGATCCTCCGCCGCGTCGAGGCCAAGGGGTACACCCTGGCCGCCGTCCAGCTCCTGGACGCCACCCCCGAGCTCCTCGCGGCGCACTACGCCGAGCACGAGGGCAAGCCGTTCTTCGCCCCGCTCGTCGACTTCATGCTCTCCGGCCCGATCCTCGCGGTCGTGGCCGAGGGGCAGGGCGTCATCCCGGGCTTCCGCTCGCTCGCCGGCACGACCGACCCCACCGCGGCCGCCCCCGGCACCATCCGTGGTGACCTGGGTCGCGACTGGGGCCTGAAGGTCCAGCAGAACCTGGTCCACGGCTCGGACTCCCCGGAGTCCGCGGCCCGCGAGATCGCGCTCTGGTTCCCCGGTCTCTGAGCCCCCTCGCACCGCTCGCAGGCGCCCCCGTCGACGGACGGGGGCGCCTGTCCTCGTCGGCGTGGAGCGCGGGGAGGGACGAGGGTGGGGGCGCGGGTCGTGGCGGGCCTGGCGGGAGGTCGCGAGGGACGAGCGGTCGGATGGAAGAACCGCGGCCCCACCCCCGTCCTCGCCCTCAGCACCACCGCCTCCCCGTCTCACCCGCAGATCCGCACTAGGCTCTGACCCGTGCACCTCAAGACCCTGACCCTCCGCGGGTTCAAGTCGTTCGCGTCGGCGACGACCCTGCGCTTCGAGCCCGGGGTGACGTGCGTCGTCGGGCCGAACGGTTCGGGCAAGTCGAACGTGGTCGACGCCCTGTCCTGGGTCATGGGGGAGCAGGGCGCCAAGTCCCTGCGTGGCGGCAAGATGGAGGACGTCATCTTCGCGGGCACGGCGGGGCGCCCGCCGCTCGGCCGCGCCGAGGTGTCGCTGACGATCGACAACACGGACGGCGCGCTGCCGATCGACTACTCCGAGGTGACGATCTCTCGGACGCTGTTCCGCAACGGCGGGTCGGAGTACGCGATCAACGGCTCGTCGTGCCGGCTGCTGGACATCCAGGAGCTGCTCTCGGACTCTGGCATCGGGCGAGAGATGCACGTGATCGTGGGGCAGGGGCAGCTCGACGCGGTGCTGCGGGCGACGCCCGAGGAGCGACGCGGCTTCATCGAGGAGGCCGCCGGGGTCCTCAAGCACCGCAAGCGCAAGGAGAAGGCGCTGCGCAAGCTCGACGCGATGCAGGCGAACCTCACGCGGCTCGGGGACCTGACGGCGGAGATCCGGCGTCAGCTCGGGCCGCTCGGACGCCAGGCGCAGATCGCGCGCAAGGCGCAGGTCGTGCAGCGGGACCTGCGCGACGCGCGGGCGCGGCTGCTCGCGGACGACCTCGCGCAGCTCACGGCGACCCTCGAGCAGGAGATCGCGGACGAGTCGGCGCTGCGGGCGCGGCAGGCCGAGGTCGAGCGATCGCTCGCCACGGCACGCGAGGCGCTGGGAACGCTCGAGGCGCAGGCCGCGGCGGCGGCCCCGGCCCTGGCCCGGGCGAGCGACGTCTGGTACCGGTTGTCGTCGCTCCAGGAGCGCCTGGGTGGGACCCGGACGCTCGCGGCGGAGCGGCTGCGCCTGCTGGGGCGGCCGGAGACCGTCCAGCGAGGCCAGGACCCGAACGACCTCGACGCCCAGGCGGCGCGAGCGCGGGCCGCGGAGCAGGAGCTCGAGTCGGAGGTCGCCGTCGCACGGGCGACCCTCGAGTCGGCCGTGGCCGAGCGGACCGCGGTCGAGGCGCAGGCGCAGACGGCGGAGCGGGCGCTCGCGACGCTGCTGCGCGGTGCGGCGGACCGTCGCGAGGGACTGGCCCGGCTGGCCGGCCAGGTCGCGGCGCGCCGGTCCCGCGTCGAGGCGACCGAGGCCGAGATCGGGCGTCTGCGGGAGAGCCTCGCGGAGACCGAGCGACGCGGGAACCAGGCGAACCTCGAGTTCGCGTCCCTCGAGACGCAGGTCGTGGGCGTCGAGGAGGGCGAGGAGGGCCTGGACGCCGAGCACGAGGAGGCGGCCGACGCCGTCGAGCGGACCGCGGCCGTGGTCACGGGGCTGCGTGCCGAGGAGCAGACCGCGGACCGTGACCGGGCGACGTGGAGCGCACGCGTCGAGGCGCTCGAGATGAGCCTGGTCCGCAAGGACGGGGCGGGCGCGCTGCTGGCGGCTGACGGGGTGGCCGCGCTCGGGTCGTTGGCGGCGCTGCTGAGCATCGACGCGGGGTACGAGGACGCGATCGCGGCGGCGCTCGGCCCGGCCGCGGACGCGGTCGCGGTCGAGAGCCTCGAGGCGGCGGTCGACGCGCTGCGTCACCTGCGGCAGGAGGACGCGGGGCGGGCGAGCCTCGTGGTCGGCGGGGGAGCGGGCCCTGCGTCGGCGGCGAGGAGCGGCGTGGCCGCGACGAGCCTGCCCGACGGCGCCGCGTGGGCCGCGCAGGTGGTGACGCCCGCGCGCTCGGTCGCCGTCGCGGTCGAGCTCCTGCTCGACGGGGTGGTCGTCGTCGAGGACCTGGCCCAGGCACGTGCTCTCGTGGCGGCGTCGCCCGAGGTCACGGCGGTCACGAAGAGCGGGGACCTGCTCGGCGCGCACGGCGCGTGGGGCGGCTCGGCGACCGCGCCGAGCGTGCTGCACCTGCAGTCGGCCCTGGACGAGGCCCAGGCGGCCCGCGACGACGCGATCGCTCGCGGTGAGCGGACACGGTTCGCGCTCGTGGGGGCGCTCGAGGAGGCCGAGGAGGCGCAGCAGCGCTACGACGCGACCCTGGAGCGGCTCAACGAGTCCGATGCCGCGCTCGCCGCGGTCGCCGAGCAGCTCGGGCACCTGGGAGCCACGGCCCGTGCGGCCGCCGCCGAGTCGGCCCGGGTCCGGGCGAACCTCGAGAAGGCGCAGGTCACGCTCGTGGCCGAGCAGGCCGAGCTCGAGACCCTGGTCGCTCGGCACGACGAGGCCGAGGCGGCACCGGAGCAGACCGAGGAGTCGGTCGCGGCGGCGACCGCCGCCCGGGACGAGGCCAACGGCCTGGCGACCACCGCACGCGCGGCCGAGACCGAGGCACGCCTCGCGCTGCGTACGAGCGAGGAGCGGGCCCGTGCACTGACCGGGCGGGCTCAGTCCCTGGCCCGGGCGGCGGCGACCGAGCGGGCAGCGCGCGAGCGGGCCGCGGCGCGCGAGGCCGCCCGGGTGCGTCAGGCGGCCCGTGCGGAGGCCGTGCGCGACGGAGCCGAGACGGCGCTGGCGGCGATCGAGCGGTCGCTCGCACGCGCTCGTGACGAGCGGGACGCTGCCGAGGTCGCCCGGGGAGAGCTCGACGCGGCCGTGACCGCCCGTCGCTCCGAGGTCGACGTGCTCGCGGCACAGCTACGGGAGCTGACCGACGTCGCGCACCGCGACGAGGTGGCCCGGACGCAGCAGCAGCTGCGGATCGAGCAGCTCCAGGAGCGCAGCGTCGCCGAGCTCGGCCTGGACCCGGAGGTCCTGCTCGACGAGTTCGGTCCCGACCGGCCCGTCCCCGTCCTCGCGGAGGACGGCACCGTGCGCGAGGACGAGGACGGCGAGCCCGTGAGCGAGCCCTACGTCCGGGCGGCGCAGGAGAAGCGCCTGCGCTCGGCCGAGCGTGCCCTCGGGCAGCTCGGGAAGGTCAACCCCCTCGCGCTCGAGGAGTTCGCCGCGCTCGAGGAGCGTCACACGTTCCTCACGACCCAGCTCGCGGACCTCAAGAAGTCCCGGGCCGACCTGCTCGAGATCGTCCGCGAGATCGACGAGCGCGTCGAGCAGGTCTTCACCGAGGCCTACCACGACACCGCGGAGCAGTTCGTGCACGTCTTCGGGCGGATGTTCCCCGGGGGCGAGGGGCGCCTGGTGCTGACCGACCCCGCGAACATGCTCACGACCGGCATCGAGGTCGAGGCCCGCCCGGCGGGAAAGAAGGTCAAGCGGCTGTCGCTGCTGTCCGGCGGCGAGCGCTCGTTGACCGCGGTCGCGCTCCTCGTCGCGATCTTCAAGGCCCGCCCGAGCCCGTTCTACGTCATGGACGAGGTCGAGGCCGCGCTCGACGACGTCAACCTGGGGCGTCTGCTCGAGATCTTCCGTGAGCTCCAGGAGGACTCGCAGCTCATCGTCATCACGCACCAGAAGCGGACCATGGAGATCGCGGACGCGCTGTACGGCGTCATGATGCGAGGCGACGGCGTCACGACCGTCATCAGCCAACGGCTGCGCGACGAGGTCGGCGTGTGACCGACGTCTCGGGTGGCCCGGCGCTCGGCCCCCGTGCCGACCGCTCGTGGCCCATGATTCGTGAACCGCACGATCTCGCGGGTCCTGCGGTGTGAAGATGCTGTATCGATCATCGGACTCGCCGGTCTCGGTCGGTGCTCACCCGGTCGTCCCGGTGATACTTGACGGATGCTCTGGATGTTCGTGTTCCTCGGGATCGCGCTCGTGGCGGCCGTCGTGGTCTTCCTGTTCGCGAGCGTCGTCACGCGCATCGACGACCGCAACGAGCGCCAGGGACCTCCGGTCGGCATCAAGGGGTTCTGGCGCGACTTCCGCTCGGGGCTGTCGAGCTGGCGCCGACGGTCGGACGAGGACCGCGAGGCAGCCTCGGCGACACCCGTCGACACCGGCATGGAAGAGTTCTTCGCCGCGACCGAGGTCGTCGACCCGGCCTACATGGACGCCGACGAGATCACCGACGCACTGCACCGGGCTCGTGAGCGGGCCACGCACACGCTCCACGTGGCCACCGTCCGGCGTCCGCACACCGGCGCCGTGCGTTCGGTCCCTGCGACGCCCCCTCCGGGTCCGGCCGCTCCCCAGGACTGAGGGTGCCACCCGGGGCGCGGTGAACGCTCGGCCCGCCGTCCGGCCCCGCTGACCCGCGGCCCGCACGTCGCGCTCGGATTTGAGAGACTGCGACGGTGAACGATCTCCTCTGGCTCTGGATCACCCTCGCCGTCCTCGTCGTCGCCTCGGTCGGCTTCGTCGGCTTCCGCCGTCGCCCTGGTGCGCGCGCCACCCTTCCGCCCCCCACGCCGGGCAGCAGCCCCGACGAGCTCCCTGCGACCGAGGGAGAGCCCCTGCCAGGGGCCGTGGCCACGGTCGAGGCACCGGCCGACCTGGAGGCCCCGCCCGCGGTCGAGGTCCCCGAGGCAGTCGGGGGCCGGCTCGCCCGGCTGCGCGGCCGCCTGGCCCGGTCGGGTTCGCCGCTCGGCTCCAAGCTGCTCGCGGTGCTCTCGCGCGACCACCTGACCGAGGACGACTGGGACGAGCTCGAGGAGACGCTGCTGCTCGCCGACGTCGGGGCCGGCCCGGCGGGAGAGCTCATCGAGTCGCTGCGTACCCGCGTGCGGGTCCTGGGCGTCCGTGACCCGGCGAGCGTCCGCGCGCTGCTGCGCGAGGAGCTCGTCGCCCTCGTCGACCCGAGCCTGGACCGCTCGCTCGCCACGGACCCGCAGACGGCCGACGACGGTTCCCGGCTCCCCGCCGTCGTGCTCGTCGTCGGGGTCAACGGCACGGGCAAGACGACGACCGTGGGCAAGCTCGCCCGCGTCCTGGTGGCGGAGGACCGCACGGTCGTGCTCGGCGCGGCCGACACGTTCCGCGCTGCGGCCGCCGACCAGCTCGAGACGTGGGGCGCCCGCGTCGGCGTGCGCACGGTGCGCTCCGACCGCGACGGGGCGGACCCGGCCGCGGTCGCGTTCGACGCGGTCCGCACGGGCCGGTCCGAGGGAGTCGACGTCGTGCTCGTCGACACGGCCGGCCGCCTCCAGAACAAGGCGGGTCTCATGGACGAGCTCGGCAAGATCCGGCGCGTGATCACCAAGGAGGCGCCGCTCTCCGAGGTCCTGCTGGTCCTGGACGCCACGACGGGCCAGAACGGCCTCAACCAGGCACGGGTCTTCGGCGAGATCGCGGGCGTCACGGGCATCGTGCTGACCAAGCTCGACGGCACGGCCAAGGGCGGCATCGTCGTCGCGGTCCAGCGTGAGCTGGGCGTGCCGGTCAAGCTCGTGGGCCTGGGGGAGGGCCCGGACGACCTGGCGCCGTTCGACCCGCAGGAGTTCGTCGACGGGCTGCTGGGCGACTGACGTCGCCCGTGGCCACCACGTCCCGGGGGCGGGCTGCCCCCGGGACGGCCCCGGACCCGCCGGGAAACGCAACGTTTACACACGAGTGCTCCCCGTTACACCTCCGTCACCCCGCGCGCGTCGCGGGGAAACCCCGCTGTCCGAGTCTTGACCTGTCCGGCCGCCCGGCTGGCGAGGTGAGAGGCGACAGCGCATGCCCTTCGAACTTGACACTGGAAACACGGCCTGGCTCCTGACGTCGGCCGCCCTGGTGCTGCTGATGACCCCGGCCCTGGCGTTCTTCTACGGCGGCATGGTCCGCGGCAAGAGCGTCCTGAACATGATGATGATGAGCTTCGGCGCGATCGCCGTCGTCGGGATCATCTGGGTGCTGTGGGGCTACTCGATGACCTTCG
Organism: Oerskovia paurometabola; assembly: GCF_016907365.1. Taxonomy (NCBI): domain Bacteria; kingdom Bacillati; phylum Actinomycetota; class Actinomycetes; order Micrococcales; family Cellulomonadaceae; genus Oerskovia; species Oerskovia paurometabola. Next base: position 1,805,680 of record NZ_JAFBBV010000001.1, read on the forward strand.
GGTCCGACGTGGCGGGGGTCTTCGGCAACCCGACGGAGTTCTTCGGACTGGCCCCCCTGACCGACGACGCGAACAGCCTCCTGGCGGGCAGCGGCGTCCCGGCCCTCGTGGCGGCGGGGTTCCAGGCCACCTTCGCGATCATCACGGTCGCTCTGATCAGCGGTGCGATCGCCGACCGCGCCCGCTTCGGCGCCTGGCTCGTCTTCGCGGGCGTCTGGGTCACCCTGGTCTACTTCCCGCTGGCCCACATGGTGTGGGGCGGCGGCCTCCTCGGTGCCGGCGAGAACGGCATCGCGGCCGCGATCTACGGCGTGACCGACGGGATCGCCAACGTGGCCCCCATCGACTTCGCCGGCGGCACGGTCGTCCACATCAACGCCGGTGTCGCGGGCCTGGTGCTCGCGCTGATCATCGGCAAGCGCAAGGGCTTCGGCAAGGAGCCCATGCGTCCGCACAACCTCCCGTTCGTGATGCTGGGCGCAGCGCTCCTGTGGTTCGGCTGGTTCGGGTTCAACGCCGGCTCCGCAGGTGCCGCCAACGAGGTCGCCGGCCTGGCCTGGGTCAACACGACGGTCGCGACGTGCGCGGCGATGGGGGCCTGGCTCGTCACCGAGCGCCTGCGTGACGGGCACGCCACGAGCCTGGGTGCCGCGTCGGGCGTCGTCGCGGGCCTGGTCGCCATCACGCCGGCCGCCGCCGCGGTCAACCCGATCGGTGCGATCGCCCTGGGTGCCGTCGCCGGTGTCCTGTGCGCCCTCGCGGTCGGCCTCAAGTACCGCTTCGGCTACGACGACTCGCTCGACGTCGTCGGGGTCCACCTGGTCGGCGGCCTGGTCGGTACCGTCCTGATCGGCCTGCTGGGCACGGACACGGGCCTGCTCTACGGCGGCGGGATCGACCAGCTGGTGATCCAGGTCGTCATCGCGCTGGCCGCCGTGATCTTCTCCGGCGCGCTCACGTTCGTCATCGGATTCGTCATCAAGGTGACGATGGGCTGGCGGATCAGCGAGGAGGCCGAGGTCGGCGGCATCGACCTGGCTGAGCACGGAGAGACCGCATACGAGACCATCGCACAGGGTCGTGTCATCCAGGAGGTCAGGGCATGAAGCTCGTCACAGGAATCATCCAGCCGCACCGTCTCGACGACGTGAAGTCGGCGCTCGAGGCAGCAGGGGTCCGCGGCATGACGGTCAGCGAGGCCAGCGGCTACGGCCGGCAGAAGGGGCACACCGAGGTCTACCGCGGTGCCGAGTACACCGTGGACCTGGTCCCGAAGGTCCGCGTCGAGATCCTCGTGGACGACGAGGACGCCTCGACGGTCACGGAGGTCGTCGTCAAGGCGGCTCAGACCGGTCGCATCGGTGACGGGAAGGTCTGGACCGTGACGGTCGATGACGTCGCACGTGTCCGCACCGGCGAGCACGGACCGGGTGCCCTGTAGGGCGACCGGTCGGGCCGGGCGGCACGAACAGCGACGACGGGGTACGGCGGGGGCGACGGAAGGGTCGAGATGACCGGGACGACGAAGGCAGGAACCCCGCGCGACGCCGAGGAGCCGACGCAGGCCCCGCACCCCCCCGGGGTGCGGGGCCTGCGGGCCGAGATGCTCGCGGTGGCTCGGAACCTGAGCGGGCCGGGGAGCTCGGGGGTCGCGCGTCGCTCTGCGGTCTGCACGCTCGTGACCGACCGGCTCACGGCGCTGTGGGACGAGGCGACGGCGGGGGAGAGCACCGAGGGGATCGCGCTCGCCGCGGTGGGGAGCCTCGGCCGGGCCGACATGGGGCCGGTGAGCGACCTGGACCTCGTGCTCGTGCACGACGGTCGCGGCCACTCGCCCGAGCAGGTCGCGGCGGTCGCCGAGCGGCTCTGGTACCCCCTGTGGGACGCCGGGGTGGACCTCGACCACGCGGTGCGCTCGTTGTCGCAGTGCCGCCAGGTCGCGTCCAAGGACGTGCCCGCGGCCGTGGGCTGGCTCGACGTGCGCGCGGTCGCAGGGGACCCGCTCGTGGTCCACCGGGCCGCGTCGGCGGTCCTCACGGACTGGCGCTCGGCGTCGCGCCGCCGACTGCCTGAGCTGTTGTCGTCGATCAAGGACCGGGCCGAGCGGTCGGGTGAGCTCGCCTACCTGATCGAGCCCGACCTCAAGGACGCGCGCGGCGGTATCCGGGACGCCGTGGTCCTGTCGGCGTTGGCCGCGACGTGGCTCACGGACCGTCCCCACGGGACCGTCGACCGCGCGTACGCGCACCTGCTCGACGTGCGCGACGCGGTCCAGGTCGTCACGGGTCGCCACACGAACAGGCTCCTGCTCGCGGACCTCGACGAGGTCGCGGCCCTGAGCGGCTACGACGACCCCGACGAGCTCCTGGCGAGCCTCGCCGAGGCGGGCCGGGAGATCTCCTACGCGCTCGACACCACGGTCCGGCGTGCACGCCAGGCGCTCCAGCGTCCGAGCGTGGCCCGGCGTCCGGTCCTCGTGCGGGGTCGGCGGGCCGCACCGCGGCTGCGGTCGGTCGGGGACGGACTCGTCGAGCACGACGGCGAGCTGGTCCTCGCGATCGACGCCCACCCCGAGACCGACCCTCTGCTCGCGCTGCGCGCCGCGGCGACCGCGGCCCGCACGGGGCTGACCCTGTCGCCGGTGTCCGTGAGCAGCCTCGCGCACTGCCCGCCCCTGCCCGAGCCGTGGCCTGCGCTGGCGCGGTCGGCCTTCCTCTCGCTCCTGGGGAGCGGGCCCGCGCAGGTCGCGGTGTGGGAGGCGCTCGACCTCGTGGGGGTCGTGACGACGTGGATCCCCGAGTGGGCGGGGGTGCGCAACCGGCCTCAGCGGGCGGCGGTCCACCGACACACGGTCGACCGTCACCTGGTCGAGACGGTCGCGCGTGCGGCGCGTGACCGCAGGGCGGTCGAGCGGGGCGACCTGCTGCTGCTCTCGGCGCTGTTCCACGACATCGGCAAGCGCTCCGGTGCGCAGGACCACTCCGAGGAGGGTGCGCGCCTCGTCCCGGGCATCCTGCGCCGCATGGGCTTCGGGGACTGGGTGCCCGACGACGTCGCGCGCCTCGTGCGCCACCACCTCACCCTGTCGCGGCTCGCGCTCTCGGCGGACCCGGACGACCCGGCGACCGTCGCCGAGCTCGCCGACGCCGTCGGGCAGCGACGAGACCTCCTGGACGTGCTGCGCGCGCTGACCGAGGCCGACTCCTCGTCGCTCGGTCCGGCGGGCTGGACCGCCTGGCGCGCGCGCCTCGTGGACGACCTCACGGCCGCGACCCGCGCGACCCTGCCCGAGTGACCGTCCCCGACCGGTAGGCTGGGGACTTCCCTGATTCACGAGCGGTAAGGATGACGCGGTGTTCGCCACGCTGTCAGATCGATTGTCGTCGACCTTCAAGAACCTGCGGAGCAAGGGCCGTCTCTCCGAGGCGGACATCGACGCCACGATCCGTGAGATCCGGCGCGCGCTCCTCGACGCGGACGTCGCCGTGCCCGTCGTCAAGGACTTCACCGGTGCCATCCGGTCCAGGGCCTTGTCGGCCGAGGTCTCCGGCGCGCTCAACCCTGCCCAGCAGGTCGTCAAGATCGTCAACGAGGAGCTCGTCGCGATCCTCGGCGGCGAGAGCCGTGGGCTGCGCCTGGCGAAGAACCCGCCGACCGTCATCATGCTCGCGGGCCTCCAGGGCGCCGGCAAGACGACCCTGGCCGGCAAGCTCGCGCTGCACCTGCGCGAGCAGGGGCACACGCCGCTGCTCGTGGCTGCGGACCTGCAGCGCCCCAACGCGGTCAACCAGCTCTCCGTGGTGGGCGAGCGTGCCGGCGTGCCGGTCTACGCTCCGCTGCCCGGCAACCAGGGTTCCGAGGGGGAGTCGGGCACGAGCGTCGGCGACCCGGTCCAGGTCGCCCGCGACGGTGTCGAGACCGCGCGCCAGCGCCAGCACGACGTCGTGATCGTCGACACCGCGGGCCGCCTCGGCGTCGACGCCGAGCTCATGCGCCAGGCCGCGGACATCCGCGACGCCGTGAACCCGGACGAGATCCTGTTCGTCATCGACGCGATGATCGGTCAGGACGCGGTCGCGACGGCCAAGGCCTTCGAGGAGGGCGTCGACTTCACGGGCGTCGTCCTGTCGAAGCTCGACGGCGACGCGCGCGGTGGCGCGGCGCTGTCGGTCGCACGCGTCACGGGTCGGCCCATCCTGTTCGCCTCGACCGGTGAGAAGCTCACGGACTTCGAGCCGTTCCACCCGGACCGCATGGCGTCGCGCATCCTCGACATGGGTGACGTGCTCACGCTCATCGAGCAGGCCGAGAAGGCGTTCGACGCCGACGAGGCCGCGAAGATGGCCGAGAAGGTCGCGAGCGGTCAGGACTTCACGCTCGCGGACTTCCTCGTCCAGATGCAGCAGATGAAGAACATGGGCTCCATGAAGAAGATGCTCGGCATGCTGCCGGGCATGGGGCAGATGCGTGAGGCGCTCGACAACTTCGACGAGCGAGAGGTCGACCGCATCGAGGCGATCATCCGCTCGATGACGCCGGGCGAGCGCGACAACCCCAAGATCATCAACGGGTCGCGACGTGCGCGCATCGCGCGAGGGTCGGGCGTCACGACGAGCGACGTCAACCAGCTCCTCGACCGGTTCGCGGGCGCGCAGAAGATGATGCGCCAGATGAGCCGTGGCGGCGGCATGCCCGGTATGCCCGGCATGGGGAACCTGCCCGGCATGGGCGGCAAGAAGGCTCGCGGGCGCGTCGCGCCGCCGCCCAAGGGGCGCAAGGCGAAGTCGGGCAACCCGGCCAAGCGCGCCGCGGAGGAGGCGGCCCGCCAGGCTCGCGCCCTCGGCGGACCCGCCACGCCCCCCGCGGCGCCGGGCGCGGCATTCGGCGCCCTGGGCGGTGCCAAGAGCGCGCAGAAGTCGCCGGACCCGGTCGACCTCCAGCTCCCGCCCGACCTGGAGAAGTTCCTGGGGCGCTAGCGCGCTAGGTTATGTCCTGCAGGTCACGGTGGCCCTCACCGTGACCCCCGTCCGTCCCGCCCGGCCCCGGTCCTCGACAGGTCGGGCGAGCCCGACCGCCCGAGAACTGGGAGTCCGATGTCCGCGCTCGAAGGCCCCTCGCTGCACCTGCGGGGGCACATCCTCCTGGGAGACGACCGTGAGGTGTCCGACCTCTGGGTCAAGGACGGTCACGTCACGCTGACGCGTCCCTCGGCGCAGGGCACCAACATGGTGGCGCTCGAGGGCTGGGTCCTGCCCGGCCTCGTGGACGTCCACTGCCACGTGGGCCTCGGCAAGGACGGTGCGGTCGACAACGCCACGGCCCAGGCGCAGGCGATCGCCGACCGCGACAGCGGGGCGCTCCTCCTGCGCGACGCCGGTTCCCCCCTGGACACCCGGTGGGTCAGGTCGCGGCGCGACCTGCCGCGCCTGGTGCGTGCAGGGCGCCACATCGCCCGCCCCAAGCGCTACCTGCGCGGCTACGGCCTCGAGCTCGACGACGTCGCACAGCTCCCCGAGGCCGTGCGCCAGGAGGCGCGCGCCGGGGACGGCTGGGTCAAGCTCGTGGGCGACTGGATCGACCGGGACCTGGGCACCGACGGCGACCTGCGCCCCCTGTGGCCCCAGGACGTGCTGACCGAGGCCGTCGCCGTCGCGCACGCCGAGGCCGCGCGCGTCACGGTGCACGCCTTCTCGAGCGAGGTCGTCCCGTCGCTGCTCGCGGCCGGGGTCGACTGCATCGAGCACGGCACCGGGATCCACCCCGACGACATGTACACCCTGTCCGAGCGCGGTATCGCCGTGACGCCCACGCTCCTGCAGATCAGCGAGTTCGAGAACATCGCCCGCCAGGCCGGCGCGAAGTACCCGCTCTTCGCGGCGCGCCTGCGCGACCTGCACGAGCGCCGCTACGAGCAGGTCCGTCAGCTCCACGAGGCGGGCATCCAGCTCCTCGTCGGGACGGACGCGGGCGGGACCATCGGTCACGGCCGGATCGCCGACGAGTGCGCCGAGATGGTGGCCGCAGGCGTCCCGGTCGCCGACGTGGTCGCGGCCGCGAGCTGGCAGGGACGCGAGTTCCTGGGCTACGGCGGGCTCGTCGAGGGATCGAGCGCGGACCTGATCGTGTACCCGGCAGACCCGCGCGAGAACATCGAGGTGCTGCGGCACCCGACGGCGGTGATCTTGCGCGGGGAGATCGTGGCGCCGCTCTGAGCGGTGTGTCGCCTGCGTCGACGTGCGCTGGGCGTGGTCGCGTGAGAGTCGTGGCGCCGCTCTGAGCGGTGCGTCGGCTCGGCTGCGACGCGATGTTGGTCGCCGGGTGCTGCATCTGGCACAATAGCCGGGTACTCGGCGTGCCCGGCCCCTCTCTCCGCGCACCGCCGTGTCCCGACACCGTGCTCACCTGGTCCCCACCGGGAGGACGCACGGGTCACCTCACCCAGAACCAGGAGAGACCACCACAGTGGCCACCAAGATTCGTTTGAAGCGTCTCGGCAAGATCCGTGCGCCGTACTACCGTGTCGTCGTCGCGGACTCGCGCACCAAGCGTGACGGTCGCGTCATCGAGGAGATCGGCAAGTACCACCCGACCGAGGAGCCGTCGCTCATCGACATCTCCTCCGAGCGTGCGCAGTACTGGCTGAGCGTCGGCGCGCAGCCGACCGAGCAGGTTCTCGTGCTCCTCAAGATCACGGGTGACTGGCAGAAGTTCAAGGGACTGCCGGGCGCCGAGGGCACCCTGCGCGTCAAGGGCGAGAAGGTCGACCCGGCCGCTGCCATCGAGGCTGCCGCCAAGGACGCCGAGAAGGTCAAGGCGAAGGCTGCCGAGAAGAAGGCTGCTGCGCCGGTCGAGACCGAGTCCGCTGACGCGGCTGAGGCAGCCGAAGAGCAGGCCTGATGCTCGGCGAGGCGCTCGAGCACCTGGTGCGCGGGATCGTGGACAACCCGGACGCCGTCCGGGTCAACGCGAAGCCGCTGCGCCGGGGCGAGCTGCTCGAGGTCCGGGTACACCCCGAGGACCTCGGTCGCGTCATCGGCCGCGGTGGGCGCACGGCCCGTGCCTTGCGCACGGTGATCGGTGCCCTGTCGGTCGACGGTCCGGTCCGTGTCGACGTCGTCGACGTCGACCGCCGCTGACGACGGCTGAGCGCAAGCCGATACACAGCACGACGTGACGGTTTCGACCGCACGCTGACGAGGCCCGGTCCCCCTCAGGGTGGACCGGGCCTCGTCGTCTGCCCATCACCTCCCGCCCCCGTCGCCGCCCGTCCGACGCCCGCCCGCGTGGTGTGGTCAGGACGTGCGCGCGCACCGCACGGGTGACACGGTGGGAGCGCCCGGCCGCCGGGCAGTTCCCACGCACGACGAGCACGTAACACGACGAGAAGGAGCACACGATGCAGCTCACGGTGGCCCGTATCGGCCGCGCCCACGGACTGCGCGGCGAGGTCGCGCTGGACATGCGCACCGACAACCCCGAGGCGCGTCTCGTCGTCGGGTCCACGATCGACACCGAGCCCGCCGAGGCGGGACCGCTGACGATCGAGCGCGCGCGCCTGCACCAGGGCAAGTGGCTCGTGACGTTCGCGGGCGTGACCGACCGCTCGGCGGCCGAACGCATGCGCGGCATCACGCTCGTCGTCGAGGCCGACGTCTCCGACGAGGAGGACGCCTGGTACCCGCACGAGCTCGTGGGGCTGCGCGCCGAGCTCGAGGACGGAACCGTCGTGGGCGAGGTCCAGGGGCTCGAGCACCTGCCGGCGCACGACCTGCTCGTGCTCAAGGAGACCGACGGCACGCGCACGCTCGTGCCGTTCGTGCACGCGATCGTCCCCGTGGTCGACGTGCCGGGCGGGCGGGTCGTGCTCGACCCTCCGGGCGGCCTCCTCGCACGCGACGCCGACCTGCTCGAGGTCGCCGAGCCGACGCCCGGCTCGGCTGCCGAGGAGGGGGCCGACACGTCCGACGACGACGGCGCGGACGACCGCACGACCGACGGGACCAACGACTGACGTGCGCATCGACATCGTCTCGATCTTCCCCGAGTACCTCGCGGCCCTCGACCTCTCGCTCGTCGGGAAGGCGCGCGTCGCGGGCCTGCTCGACCTGCGCGTGCACGACCTGCGCGACTGGACCACCGACCGCCACCGGACCGTCGACGACACGCCCTTCGGCGGGGGAGCGGGCATGGTCATGCGCCCCGACGTCTGGGGGCAGGCCGTCGACGAGCTGACCGCGACCGGACCCGCGCACCTGGTGGTGCCGACGCCGTCGGGCACGACGTTCACCCAGCGCACCGCGGAAGCCCTGGCGACCGAGGACCAGCTCGTCTTCGCGTGCGGGCGCTACGAGGGCATCGACGCCCGCGTGGCCGAGCACTACCGTGCGGCCGGGCACCGCGTGAGCGAGCTCTCGATCGGCGACTACGTGCTCAACGGGGGAGAGGTCGCCTCGCTCGTCATGGTCGAGGCCGTCGCCCGCCTGCTGCCCGGGGTGATCGGCAACCCGGAGTCGCTCGTCGAGGAGTCCCACGGCGCTGCCGGGCTGCTGGAGTACCCCGTCTACACCAAGCCGCCCGTCTGGTCGGGCCTCGAGGTGCCCGACGTGCTGCTCTCGGGGCACCACGCCAAGATCCGCCGCTGGCGACGCGACCGGGCGCTCGAGAAGACCTCCGCCCGCCGACCCGACCTGATCGCGGCCCTCGACACGAGCACCCTGGACAAGCACGACCGGGCGTTCCTCGCCTCGCTGGGCTGGGAGGTGCGCGGGGGAGCCCTGCACCGGGCCCCGAGCAGCGCCGGACCCGCCTCCGGTGCCACCGCCGGCGGTGTGGCAGAATAGACCCTTGGTGTGCGCCGGTCGGGCCTCTGCCACAGGGGAAGCCCACCGCACGTCCGCGTGCGCGACCGATCACATGCGAGCACCACCCACGTACTGAACCGGACCCGCCTCGCGGTGGGCCACGAGAACGCGTCTGACCTGTGGCAGGGCGGGGAGAGATCAATGCACACGCTGGACAGCGTCGACGCAGCATCGCTGCGTAGCGACATCCCGGAGTTCCGGGCCGGAGACACCGTCAAGGTCAACGTCAAGGTCGTCGAGGGCAACCGCTCTCGTGTCCAGGCGTTCCAGGGCGTCGTCATCGGCCGCCAGGGTGGCGGCGTCCGCGAGACCTTCACGGTCCGCAAGATCAGCTTCAGCGTCGGCGTGGAGCGTACCTTCCCGGTGCACTCCCCGACCCTCGAGTCGATCGAGCTCGTCACGCGCGGTGACGTCCGTCGCGCCAAGCTGTACTACCTGCGCAAGCTGCGCGGCAAGAAGGCGAAGATCAAGGAGAAGCGCGACGCGCTCCCCTCGAAGTGACCCGAGCCTGACCTCACGTCAGCCTCGTCGCACGCCCACGGGCGGCCACCTCACGGTGGCCGCCCGTCGGCGTTCCGGCGCCTGCCGACCGGCCCACGGCAGCAGCCGCCGGTTTCGCCCGACGGCCCGCGCAGTGGCACAGTGAGCGCGTGACAGACAGCGCCGCACCGGCAGCAGCCCGACCCGAACCCGTCCCCGGCGCGACGCCGCCGGCGCGGACGGACGCCAGGAGCCAGATGGAAGCAGGGTCTGCCCCGGCGCGGCCCGCGCCCGGTCGCGGCTCGCTCCTGCGCGAGACCGTCATCATCCTCCTCAGCGCGCTGGTGCTGTCGTGGTTGATCAAGACGTTCCTCGTGCAGGCGTTCTTCATCCCGAGCGCCTCGATGGAGGACACCCTGGTCGAGGGGGACCGGGTCATGGTCTCGCGCCTCGTCCCCGACGCGTTCGACGTGCACCGTGGCGACGTCGTGGTCTTCAAGGACCCGGGGGGCTGGCTCCCGCCGTACGTGGCCCCGGACCGCGGGACCGTCGGCAACGCCGTGACGTCGGCCATGACGTTCGTGGGGCTGCTCCCGCAGGACACGGGGGAGCACCTCATCAAGCGCGTCATCGGAACCCCGGGCGACCGGGTCGTGTGCTGCGACGCGCAGGGACGCGTGAGCGTCAACGGCCAGCCGGTCGACGAGACCTACATCAAGCCGGGGTCCGTCCCGAGCCAGGACCCTTTCGACGTGGTCGTCCCGGAGGGCATGCTGTTCGTCATGGGTGACAACCGGCAGCACTCGGCCGACTCGCGGTACAACACCGGCAAGCCGGGCGGCGGGTTCGTGCCGGTCAGCAACGTCGTCGGGACCGCGTTCGTCAAGGTGTGGCCGCTGAGCGACTTCACGCTGATGCGCAACCCGGGCGACGTGTTCGCGGAGGTGCCGGAACCATGACGACCGACCTCGGTGCGCCGCTCGTCGCGGGAGAGCCGGACGTCGCGCCGACCCGGCGCGCGCCCCGCAAGGCCCCCGCGAAGCGGTCGACCGGGCCCAAGCCGCCGACGCTGCGCCACGAGCGCGCGATCCTCGACTCGGGCGCGCGGCTCGTCGCGGGCATGGACGAGGTGGGGCGCGGGGCCCTGGCGGGGCCGGTGAGCGTGGGTGTCGTCGTGGTGGACCTGAGCACGGGCGCGTTCCCGAAGGGCCTGACCGACTCCAAGATGCTGACCCCCGCGGCCCGCGAGGCCATGCTGCCCGCGGTCCGGGACTGGGGGCTCGCGTGGGCCGTGGGGCACGCCGGACCGGCGGAGATCGACGCGCACGGCATCGTCGTGGCGCTGCGGCTCGCAGGCCGCCGCGCGCTGGCCCAGGTGCGGCGCTCGCTCGGCCCGGTCGACGCGGTCCTGCTCGACGGCAAGCACGACTGGCTGACCCGCCCGAGCGCGGACCTCTTCGAGGCGTTCGACCTCGACCCCGAGGACGACCTCGCCCTGCCGGACCCGGCCGTGCGCACACTCGTCAAGGCCGACCTCCAGTGCGCGTCGGTCGCGGCGGCGAGCGTCCTGGCGAAGTGCGAGCGCGACGGCCTCATGACGGGTCTGGCGCGTCAGTACCCGGCCTACGGTTGGGACGGCAACAAGGGGTACGGGGCAGCCGTGCACGTCGAGGCACTCAAGGCCCACGGCCCGACGCCGCAGCACCGGCGGAGCTGGCGGCTCCCCGAGCGCGACGAGGCCTGAGGGTCGGGGCGCGCCGCGCTCGACGCCCGATCCCGGCTTGTGGCACGCGATGGTCCATGATGGTGCAGTGAGCGCCGAAGACCTCGAGAACTATGAGACCGAGATGGAACTGGCCCTCTACCGCGAGTATCGCGATGTGGTGGGCCTGTTCTCCTACGTGGTCGAGACAGAGCGACGTTTCTACCTGGCGAACCAGGTGGACCTCCAGGTCAGGTCGGCCGCAGGCGAGGTGTACTTCGAGCTGCGGCTCGCCGACGCCTGGGTGTGGGACGTGTACCGTTCCGCGCGCTTCGTGAAGTCGGTGCGCGTGGTCACGTTCAAGGACGTCAACGTCGAGGAGCTGGCCAAGGCCGAGCTCCAGCTCTAGCTCGCTCCAGCAGCAGTCCTGCGGCCCCCCAGACCGGGTGGCCGCAGGACTGTCGTGCTCCTGCGCAGGCGAACCGTGCACAGGTCACCGTCTCGAGCCTTCCTCCACAGCCGGGGCCGCCGCAGCCCCGCCGCAGCCGCCGATCGGCCACGGTGTGTGCCGGAGGTGGGACATGAGAGCGAAGGACGCTGTCGGTCGGTACGGGGAGAAGGTCGCCGCAAGGTACCTGGTCGAGGCCGGGTGGGTGGTCCTCGACCGCAACTGGCGGGGCACCCGGGGCGAGCTGGACCTCGTCGCGCGCGACGGGGACGTGCTGGTGGCCGTCGAGGTCAAGACCCGGCGCGGGACCGCCTACGGGCACCCTGCGGAGGCCGTGACCCCTGACAAGCTGGCCCGACTTCGCCGCCTGACCGGGGAGTGGGTCGCGACGCACCCGGTCCGCCCCGCGTCGATACGCATCGACGTCGTCGCCGTGATCCTGCCCGCCGCCGGGGCCGCGCACGTCGAGCATCTCGTGGGGGTCAGCTGATGTCGCTCGGGACCACGTTCGCGGTCTCGCTCGTCGGTCTCTCGGGACACCTCGTGGAGGTGCAGGCCCACCTCGCCGCCTCGGTCCCGGGGTTCACGCTCGTCGGGCTGCCCGACGCGGCCCTGTCCGAGTCGAGGGACCGCGTGCGCGCCGCGATCGCCTCGTCGGGCATCGAGTGGCCCCAGCGCAAGATCACCGTCAACCTGTCACCGGCCTCGCTGCCCAAGGCAGGGTCGGGCTTCGACCTCGCCATCGCCGTCGCGATGCTCGCCGGAGCGCGCAAGATCTCCGTCGCGGACCCCGCGCGCGTCGTGCACCTCGGCGAGCTCGGGCTCGACGGTCGGCTCCAGTCGGTGCGGGGCGTGCTCCCTGCGGTGGCCGCCGCCGTCGCGGCCGGGCTGCGTGACGTCGTCGTGCCCGTGCAGGACGCGGACGAGGCCCGGCTCGTCCCGGGGGCACGCGTCGTCGGCGTCGCGAGCCTGGCGGAGATCGCCGCCCTGTACGGCGCCGAGCTGCCCGGGATCGTGACCCCGAGCGCCGCCGCCCGCCCGGGCCGCACGGCCGGACCGCGACGGGCCGAGGGGGACCTGCGCGACGTCCTGGGCCAGGAGCAGGCGCGGCGCGCGCTCGAGGTCTCGGCGGCAGGCGGTCACCACCTGCTCCTGGTCGGGCCACCAGGGGCTGGCAAGACCATGCTCGCCTCCCGGATCACCGGCATCCTGCCGGACCTCGACGAGGCGGAGGCGGTCGAGGTCACGGCCGTCCACTCGGTCGCGGGGGTCTTCGACCCGGGACAGGGCCTGATCCGCCGCCCGCCCTACGAGGACCCGCACCACACCGCTACCCCGGCGTCGATCGTCGGCGGGGGCAGCGGGCTGCCACGGCCCGGGGCGGCGTCCCGGGCGCACCGCGGCGTGCTGTTCCTCGACGAGGCGCCGGAGTTCGGCTCGCGGGTCCTGCAGACCCTGCGCCAGCCGCTCGAGCACGGCGAGCTCGTCATCCACCGCGCCGCCGGGAGCGCGCGCTACCCGGCCCGCTTCCAGCTCGTGCTCGCCGCCAACCCGTGCCCGTGCGGGCTCGGGATCGGCAAGGGGCTCGAGTGCTCGTGCAGCCCGCTGGTCCGGCGCCGGTACTTCGCCCGCCTGTCGGGGCCGCTGCTCGACCGCGTCGACGTCCAGGTCGAGGTGCGTCCCGTGTCGCGGGTCGACCGGGCGGGCGGGGCCGACGTCGAGTCGAGCGCAACGGTCGCGGAACGGGTCGCCGCGGCCCGTTCCGCGGCCAGGGCCCGGCTCGCGGGGACGCCGTGGAGCACGAACGCCGAGGTGCCGGGGACCTGGCTGCGCGAACGGCTGGGGCCGGACCCGCGGCTGCTCGCGGGGATCGACACGGCCCTCGACCGGGGAACCCTCTCGCTGCGGGGAGCCGACCGGGTGCTGCGGCTCGCCTGGACCGTGGCCGACCTGGCCGGTCGCACCGCGCCGAACGCCGGGGACGTGGGGCAGGGGCTCGCGCTCCGGACGCGAGGTCACCATGGCTGAGGCCCGGCCGACCTTCGACGTCGACGACCCGCTGCTCGCCCGCGCCGCCTGGAGCCGGATCGCGGAACCGGGGGACCAGGTCGCCGGTGCGATCGTCGCGCACCTGGGCGCCGGGGACGCGCTCGCATGGCTCCACGAGGTGGCGTCCGGTGCGGGTCCGCTCGTGCCGGAGGTCCTCGCGTCGCAGGGCGAGCGGCCGTCGGTCGACCGCCTGCTGCGCGCCGTGGAGCGGTGGCGCGGCAGGCTGGCGACCCTCGACCCGTCTCGCGAGCTCCGAGCTCTCGACCGGCTGGGCGGGGCGCTCCTGGTCCCCGGCGACCCGCGATGGCCGACGGCGGTCGACGACCTGGGCGAGGCCGCGCCCCTCGCGCTGTGGGTCCGTGGCGAGAGCGACCTCGCAGGTCTGTCGCGACGCTCGCTCGCGCTCGTGGGCGCTCGCGCGTGCACCGAGTACGGACGCCACGTCGCGGCGGACCTCGCCTCGGGTCTGGTGGACCGGCGCTTCACGGTCGTCTCCGGCGGTGCGTACGGGATCGACGCCGCCGCGCACCGCGGCGCGATCGCCGCACGGGGCCGGACCGTCGCCTTCCTCGCGGGAGGGGTCGACCGCCTCTACCCGGCGGGCAACACCGACCTCCTGCGGGCGGTCCTGGACGAGGGGAGCATCGTCAGCGAGACCCCCCCGGGGTCCGTCCCGAGCAGGGTCCGCTTCCTGCAGCGCAACCGTCTCATCGCGGCCTTCTCCCGGGCGACCGTCGTCGTCGAGGCGGCCTGGCGGTCCGGCGCGCTGAGCACCGCGACACACGCGAGCGCGCTGCTGCGGCCCGTGGGGGCGGTCCCCGGGCCCGTGACCTCGATGGCCTCCGGTGGGTGCCACCAGCTCCTGCGGGACGCCCAGGCCGTGTGCGTGACCGACGCCGACGAGGCCGCCGAGCTGGCCGGGCACGTCGGGGCGGACGCGTCGACCCCGCGCACCGGGCGCTCCGCACCCCAGGACGACCTCGACGAGCTGGGCACCAGGCTGTGGGACGCCCTGCCGTTGCGCGTGTACGCCGCCGTGGACTCCGTGGCGCGGACCGCCGGCCTCGGTGTCGACGAGACCCTCGGCAGCCTCGGCCACCTGGAGCTCGTCGGGCTCGCCGAGCAGTCCGGAGGCCGGTGGCGACGGGCGCCCCGTGCGCCCCAGGGCGTGGGCTCCACGACGCGGAGGCGGTGAGCGGCGACACTGGGACGATGAGCGACAGCGAGCGGCACGGCGAGACGCACCTTCCTCCTGCTCTTGCCGCGGCCGTCGCCGAGTTCGAGCTGCACCTCGACGTCCAACGAGGGCTCTCGGCCCACACGGTGCGCGCCTACGCGGGCGACGTCCGGTCGCTGCTGGCGCGCGCCGTGGCGACGGGCGTGCGGGGGCTCGACGACGTCGACATCGCGGTCCTGCGCGACTGGCTCGCCGATCTCGGGGCGCGTGACCTCGCCCGGACCACGATGGCCCGACGAGGAGCGGCGGCCCGCGCCTTCTTCGCCTGGACGACGAGCACGGGCCGTACGGCGCACAACCCCGCCCTGCGGCTCGCGAGCCCCAAGGTCGCTCGTCACCTGCCGACCGTCCTCGCCGTCGACGCCGCCACCCACCTCATGGAGACCGCCCGTGACGCGGCCGCGGACGGCGACCCGGCGCGCCTGCGTGAGTGGGTCGCGGTCGAGGTGCTCTACGCCTCGGGCCTTCGCGTCGCCGAGCTCGTCGGTGCCGACGTCGACGACGTGGACCTGGGGGAGCGGACGCTGCGCGTGATCGGCAAGGGCGACAAGGAGCGGGTCGTGCCGTTCGGCGTCCCTGCGGGCCGGGCGCTGCGCCGCTGGCTCGACGTGGGGCGGCCCGCGCTGGTGGTGGCGGACTCCGGCCCCGCGCTCCTGCTCGGGGACCGCGGACACCGGTGGGGACAGCGACAGGCGCGCGAGACGGTGCACCGGCTCGCTGCGCTCGCAGGCGTCGACGACGTCGCGCCCCACGACCTGCGGCACAGCGCCGCGACCCACCTGCTCCAGGGCGGCTCCGACCTGCGCAGCGTCCAGGAGGTGCTCGGCCACGCCACGCTCTCCACGACCCAGCGGTACACGCACGTCAGCGCCGACCGCCTGCGTGCCTCGTTCGAGCAGGCCTTCCCGCGGGCGTGAGGGGGGTGCTGCCGGGCGCGGGAACCTCCGGTCGCCGAGAGGGACCGCTCGTGCCCTGGGACCTCGGGCCGTCGAGATGCGGCCAAGCGGGGTCGGGACGGCGCACGAACCCCTGATGGCCGCGTCTCGCGGCGAGTAGAAGGTCCCAGGACGCCGCTAGCGCAGCGGGAGCAGCACGATCGGTTCGCGCGGCCCGAGCAGCGCGAGGGGGTCGACGTACGTGTCGCCGCGACGAACGCCCCAGTGCAGGCACGACACCGGCAGACAGTGTCCGGCGCCCGTGGTGCCGGTCCCTCCGGAACCGCCGGCCCCGTCGCCCGCGCCCTGGACCGTCCCCACGACCTGCCCGCGCCCGACCCGCGTCCCCACGGCAGCGGAGCCGTCGACCGGTTCCAGCGAGCTGCGCAGCCCGCCGTCGTGCAGCACGACCACGACCCCCCGGTCCACGACGGTCCCGGCGAACGTCACGACCCCGGCCTCGGGTGCCACGACGGCGCTCCCAGGAGGTGCCTCGAGGTCGACCCCGCGGTGTCCCGCGAGCCATTCCTTGTCGGGGGGCAGGAACCCACGGAGCACCACGGGATCGCCGGCGACCGGGGACGTCCAGCCCGTGGTCGTGGGGTCCGGGCCCTCGGACCCTCGGGCGGGCAGGACGGGCAGGAGGGACGCGACGAGGACCACCAGGGTGAGCACGGGCACGACCGGGAGCGGGCCCACGAGCAACCGGTCGCTCGCCCTCGCGCGCGACAGGCGGCGTTGGTCTGCCGTCTGGCCGAGCCTCTCGGACGGGGGGCCGGGAGCGTGACGCGAGCGACGTCGTCGGACTGGCGGGGCGAGGTCTTGGAGCGGCCCGGTGGGCCGTGCGGAGGAAGGCACCGCAGCAGCGTCGCGTACCGCAGGACCGTACGGAGCCCTGTCGACCCGCGCTGTGGACGGGGTCCCGTGCGCGCGGCCTGTGCACGGGTCCGGCTGCGGCCCGCGATCAGGTAGACTTAACGCCGCGATCGGCACGTTCACTCGGACGGGCTCCCAGCGCTCCCGACGGTCACCCCAGAGGTCACCGGCAGGGGACCTGGAACCCCCCGCTGCGCGCCGTCGACTTCGCGCGTCACGTCCCCGACTCGCGGCCTTCGCAGGCCGCCGTCAGGGGCCATCCCGACAACGGTCCGGACCCTCGTTCGCCAGGGCCCGGCGTCGGACCATGGTGTGGCGCCAGGGGTGCAGGGCCAATCCCGGCCGGCACCGACAACCGGAATGCACCGACCGGACGCACTGCGACCGGTCGGACGAATGAGCGTGAGCAGCGGGAGGATCCCGCGTCACGCCTGAAAGGAAGTGCCATGGCCGTCGTGACCATGCGCCAGCTCCTCGACAGCGGAGTCCACTTCGGACACCAGACCCGCCGCTGGAACCCGAAGATGAAGCGCTTCATCTTCACGGAGCGCAACGGCATCTACATCGTCGACCTGCAGCAGTCGCTGTCCTACATCGACCGCGCGTACGAGTTCGTCAAGGAGACCGTCGCCCACGGTGGCACGATCCTCTTCGTCGGCACGAAGAAGCAGGCGCAGGAGCCCGTCGCCGAGCAGGCCGCTCGCGTCGGCATGCCCTACGTGAACCACCGCTGGCTCGGTGGCATGCTCACCAACTTCACCACGGTGCACAAGCGTCTGCAGCGCATGAAGGAGCTCGAGGAGATCGACTTCGACGACGTCGCAGGCTCCGGGCTCACCAAGAAGGAGCTGCTCGTCCTCCGTCGCGAGAAGGACAAGCTGACCCGCACCCTGGGCGGCATCCGCGACATGGCGAAGGTCCCCTCCGCCGTGTGGATCGTCGACACCAACAAGGAGCACCTGGCCGTCGACGAGGCGCGCAAGCTGCGCATCCCGATCGTCGCGATCCTGGACACCAACTGCGACCCCGACGTCGTTGACTACAAGATCCCGGGCAACGACGACGCGATCCGCGCCGTCACGCTGCTGACCCGCGTGATCGCCGACGCCGCGGCCGAGGGCCTGCTCCAGCGCCACTCGGGCAACCGCACGGGCGCCGAGGCCGGCTCGGCCACCGAGGCAGAGCCGCTCGCCGAGTGGGAGCGCGAGCTCCTCGCCGGTGCCGAGGCGGAGACCGCCGTGGAGACCGCAGCCGCCGCTGAGGTCGTCGCCGAGGCCGCAGCCGAGACCGCCGTCGAGGCCGAGGTCGTCGCCGAGGCAGCAGCCGAGGTCGCCGTCGAGGCCGAGGTCGAGGCAGAGGCGGCCGTCGAGGCAGCCGCTGAGGCCGAGGCCCCCGCCGAAGAGGCCGACGAGTCCAAGTGACGACGTGGTGCGCGCCCCTCTCCGGAGGGGCGCGCACCCGCCGCACCGCCCGCTCCACGTTCTCCCCGGGGAGCCCCGGGACCCCAGACAGGTAAGGACACCACCATGGCGAACTACACCGCAGCCGACATCAAGGCGCTGCGCGAGCGCACCGGCGCCGGCATGCTCGACGTCAAGAAGGCGCTCGACGAGGCCGACGGCGACTCCGAGAAGGCGCTCGAGATCATCCGCGTCAAGGGTCTGAAGGGCGTCGCCAAGCGCGAGGGCCGCTCGACCTCCGAGGGCCTCGTGGCCGTCGACGTCTCCGAGACCGAGGGTGGCCAGGTCGCCACGCTCATCGAGCTCAACTCCGAGACGGACTTCGTCGCGAAGAACGAGAACTTCCTCAACCTCGCGGCCCGCGTCCTGACCGCCGTCGCCGCCTCGGGTGCTGCCGACGTCGACGCCGCGCTCGCTGCCGACGCCGACGGTGAGTCCGTCCAGCTCGTCATCGACAACACCGCCGCGTCGCTCGGCGAGAAGGTCGTCCTGCGTCGCACCACGCGCGTCGCGGGTGAGCGCGTCACCGCGTACCTGCACCGCACCGCCAAGGACCTGCCGCCGTCGATCGGTGTCGTCGTCGCGACCGACGTCGCCGGTGCGGCCGTCGCCAAGGAGATCGCGCAGCACATCGCCGCGATGTCCCCGACGTACCTGACCCGCGAGGACGTCCCCGAGGACGTCGTCGCGAGCGAGCGTCGTATCGCCGAGGAGACCTCGCGCAACGAGGGCAAGCCCGAGGCCGCGCTCCCGAAGATCATCGAGGGCCGCCTGAACGGCTTCTTCAAGGACGTCGTCCTGCTCGACCAGCCGCTCGCGAAGGACCCGAAGAAGACCGTCGGCCAGGTTCTCGCCGAGGTCGGTGGCACGGTCACCGAGTTCGTGCGGTACCGCGTCGGCGCCTGACGCACTCCTCCGGTGGCCCGGTCCGCGCTCGCGCGGACCGGGCCACCGCGCACCGGGACCCGGTGGGTCCCGGTGCACACGCACCACCCGGGGACGACGAGCACGACCGTCCCCGGTACGTCCTGGGGCAGACCCCGGGAGATCGGAACGACGAAGGACAGGTGGCTCGGCACATGGGCGACAAGATCGAGACCAAGACCCCCGCACGTCGGGTGCTGCTCAAGCTCTCCGGGGAGACCTTCGGGGGCGGACAGATCGGCCTCGCGCCGGACGTCGTGCAGCGGGTGGCCGGCGAGATCGCCGATGCCGTCCGTCAGGGCGTCGAGGTCGCCATCGTCGTCGGTGGCGGCAACTTCTTCCGCGGCGCCGAGCTCTCCCAGCGCGGCCTCGACCGCGCCCGCGCCGACTACATGGGCATGCTGGGCACGGTCATGAACTGCCTCGCGCTCCAGGACTTCCTCGAGCAGGCCGGGGTCGACACCCGCGTGCAGACCGCGATCACCATGGGGCAGGTCGCCGAGCCGTACATCCCGCTGCGCGCGATCCGCCACCTGGAGAAGGGCCGTGTCGTGATCTTCGGCGCGGGAGCGGGCATGCCGTACTTCTCGACCGACACCGTCTCCGCCCAGCGCGCCCTCGAGACGCACTGCCAGGAGGTCCTCATGGGCAAGAACGGTGTCGACGGTGTCTACACCGCGGACCCGCGCACCAACCCGGACGCCGTGAAGCTCGACCACCTGACGTACACCGACGCGCTCGTCAAGGACCTGGCGGTCATGGATGCCACCGCCCTGAGCCTGTGCCGCGACAACGACGTGACGATGCGGGTCTTCGGGATGAGCGAGCCGGGCAACGTGACCCGCGCGCTGCTGGGGGACAATATCGGGACACTGGTCACGACGAACTGACCGGACGACCGACGAACGACCCGGACCGCGCCGCGAACCCGGGTGCGCCGCCCCGTGCGGCGCAGGACGGCTAGCCCAGCAACGCACGACGAAGGAGCACTGGTGATCGACGAGACCCTCCTCGAGGCCGAAGAGAAGATGGACAAGGCGATCGAGGTCGCCAAGGAGGACTTCGCGAACATTCGCACGGGACGTGCGAGCGGCGCGATGTTCAACAAGATCACGGTCGAGTACTACGGCGCTCCGACGCCGCTCCAGCAGCTCGCCTCGTTCAACACGCCCGAGGCCCGCACGATCGTGATCTCGCCCTTCGACAAGACCGCGCTCAGCGCGATCGAGAAGGCCATCCGGGACTCGGACCTCGGGGTGAACCCCAGCAACGACGGCAACATCATCCGGGTGGTGCTCCCCGTGCTCACGGAGGAGCGTCGCCGCGACTACGTGAAGCTCGCCAAGGGCAAGGCCGAGGACGCGCGCGTCTCGGTGCGCAACGTGCGCCGCCGTGCCAAGGAGCAGCTCGACCGCATCGTCAAGGACGGCGAGGCGGGCGAGGACGAGGGTACGCGCGCCGAGAAGGAGCTCGAGGCACTCACGAAGAGCCACGTCGACACGATCGACGCGCTCCTCGCCGGCAAGGAGAGCGAGCTCCTCGAGGTCTGATGCAGAAGTCCGAACGCACCGATGACAAGTGATGCGGTCGCGTCCCGGCCCCGGCGCACGCCGAAGGCCGGACGCGACCTGCCCAAGGCGATCTCCGTCGGGGTCGGGCTCCTCGTCCTGGTGGGGGCCTCGCTGGCCTTCCGCCCGGAGCCGTTCGTGCTGCTGGCGACCGCCGCGGTCGGGGCTGCGCTGTGGGAGCTGAAGCAGGCGTTCCTGCGCCGCGACATCCACCTGCCGCTCCTGCCGCTCCTGGTGGGGGCTGCGGGAATCCTGATCTCGTCGTACTACTCGGGCCCCGAGGCCCTCATGGTCTCGTTCGTGCTGACCGTGGCGGGCGTCGTGGTCTGGCGGGTCATCGACGGCTCGGGCACGGCCGCGGTGCGCGACGCGGCCGCGGGGACCTTCGCGACGGCCTACCTGCCGTTCATGGCGGGGTTCGTCATGATGATGCTCGCGAACCCGGACAACGGCCGGATCCAGGTCCTGCTGTTCATCCTGCTGGCGGTGTCGAACGACGTCGGCGGGTACGTCGCCGGGGTCCTGTTCGGCCGTCATCCGCTGGCTCCCTCGATCAGTCCCAAGAAGAGCTGGGAGGGCCTGGCGGGCTCGTTCGTCCTGGCGACGGCGATCGGTGTCGTGGGCGCGGTCTACGGGCTCGGCGCGAGCCCCGTGATCGGTGTCGCGCTCGGCATCATGGTGCCGCTCACGGCGACCGTGGGGGACCTGGCCGAGTCGATGATCAAGCGCGACCTAGAATTGAAGGACATGGGGTCCCTCCTGCCGGGGCACGGCGGCGTCCTCGACCGCCTGGACTCCATGCTCCTGACCGCTCCGTTCGTGTACCTGCTGCTCTCCGTCTCGCTCTGAGGCGCGGCCCGCGAGGGCCAGGGCAGGGCGCGGGCGCACGCGCGCGTGCCGGACCGCGTGAGAACGCACCGGCACGCTCGCACGAGCGCACCTGACGCGTCGACCCGGCGCGGTGCGCTGACCTGCTCCACCCGCTCCAACCTCTGGATCCTTCTCATGTCTGTTCGCCCGTCCGTCGAATCGAAGCCGCTGCCGCTCGTCATGTCGGCACCTCGTCGCGGGAAGCCCCCGCGCCACTTCGCCGACCTCTCCCCGGAGGAGCGCACGGCCGCAGTCGTCGAGCTGGGGGAGAAGCCCTTCCGCGCCAAGCAGCTCGCGACGCACTACTACACGCACTACACGAACGACGCCGAGGACATGACCGACCTCCCCCAGGCGACGCGGAAGCTGCTCGTGGAGAACCTCATGCCGCCGCTCCTCACCCCGGCGCGCGTCATGCAGGCCGACGGCGGGACGACCGTCAAGACGCTCTGGAAGCTCTTCGACGCGGCCAAGGTCGAGTCGGTCCTGATGCGCTACCCGAACCGGTCGACGCTGTGCGTCTCGAGCCAGGCCGGGTGCGGCATGGCCTGCCCCTTCTGTGCGACGGGACAGCTCGGCCTGACGCGCAACCTGTCGACCGCGGAGATCGTCGAGCAGGTGCGCTCGGCCGCGAAGTCGCTCGCCGACGGCGACATCCCCGGCGGCCCGGCCCGGCTCAACAACCTGGTCTTCATGGGCATGGGCGAGCCGATGGCCAACTACAAGGCCGTCATGGGCACGATCCGGCAGCTCGTCGCGCCCGCCCCCGAGGGCCTGGGCATGTCGGCGCGCAACATCACGGTCTCGACCGTGGGGCTGGTCCCGGCGATGAACAAGCTGTCGGCCGAGGGCATCCCGGTCACGCTCGCGCTCTCGCTCCACGCCCCCGACGACGACCTGCGCAGCGAGCTGGTCCCGATCAACACCCGGTGGTCGGTCGACGAGACCCTGGACGCCGCTCGCAACTACTTCGAGGTCACGGGCCGGCGCGTCAGCATCGAGTACGCGCTCATCAAGGACATGAACGACCACGCGTGGCGTGCGGACCTGCTGGGCGAGAAGCTCACGGCTCGTGGCTCGGGCTGGGTGCACGTGAACCCCATCCCGCTGAACCCGACGCCGGGCTCGATCTGGACGGCGAGCGAGCGCGAGGTGGAGGACGAGTTCGTGGCTCGCTTGCGCGGGCACGGGATTCCGACCACTATTCGTGACACACGCGGCAGTGACATCGATGGTGCGTGCGGGCAGCTGGCAGCTGAGGAGGAAGAGTGAGTGCGTTGTTCAGCACCGTCTCGAAGGTGCGCAACGGGTACGACCCGGAAGAGGTTGACGAGTTCTTCGACCACGCACGTCAGGTCTACGAGGGCAAGAAGCCGGAGCGCCTGACGAGCACGGACATCCAGGTCTCGATGTTCGACCTGGTCCGCGGCGGGTACGACACCCACGAGGTCGACGCGGCCCTCGATCGCCTGGAGGGGGCTTTCATCGCCCGTCAGCGTGCCGAGTACGTCGCGGTCAACGGCCAGCAGGCCTGGATGAACGCTCTGGCCGAGCGGGCGCGCAGCCTGTACGGCCGTCTGGGGCGTCCTGACGGCGAGCGCTTCGCGCCTGCGGCTCGCGGCGAGTGGGGCTACGACATGGACGACGTCGACGACCTGTGCGACCGTCTCGTGGCGTACTTCGACCGCCAGGAGCCCATCACGGCCGCCGAGATCCGCAACTCGACGTTCGCTCGCCGTCGCGGCAAGGACGGCTACGCCGAGGGGCCCGTGGACGCGTTCTTCGCCCGGGCCATCGAGGTGCTGCTCGGCGTCGAGTGACGCCCTCGGTGCGGCCTGCCCGACGACGCAGCGCGCCTCGGGCGCTCTGCGCACCTGGGAGGATGTCCCCATGAGTCTGCGCAGCGTGACCCTCCTCGGGTCGACCGGATCCATCGGCACCCAGGCGATCGACGTGATCGCACGTCACCCCGACCGGTTCCGGGTGGACGCGATCTCGGCCGGTGGCGCGAACGCCGAGCTCCTCGCCCAGCAGGCGGTCGCGCTCGGTGTGCGACGTGTCGGGGTCGCGGACCCTGCTCGGGCCGTGGAGGTCGAGGCCGCGCTGGCCGCGAGGGCCTCGCGCGCCGGCGCTCCGGCGGTCGAGGTGCTGGTCGGCCCGGACGCGGCGACCGAGCTCGCGGGGGCTGGTTCCGACGTCGTGCTCAACGGCATCACGGGGTCGGTGGGCCTCGGCCCCACGCTCGCCGCGCTCGGCGCGGGCTCGACGCTCGCGCTGGCCAACAAGGAGTCGCTCGTCGTGGGGGGCGTGCTCGTCCAGGACGCGAGGCAGCGTCCGGACCAGATCGTCCCGGTCGACTCGGAGCACTCGGCGATCGCGCAGGCCCTGCGCTCAGGGCGCCGCGAGGAGGTACGCCGGCTCGTGCTGACGGCGTCGGGCGGCCCGTTCCGCGGCTGGGCACGTGACGACGTCAAGGCCGTCTCCCCGCAGCAGGCGCTCGCGCACCCGACGTGGGCCATGGGGCCGGTCGTCACGATCAACTCGGCGACGCTCATGAACAAGGGCCTGGAGCTCATCGAGGCGCACCTGCTGTTCGACGTGCCGACCGACGAGATCGCCGTCGTGGTGCATCCGCAGTCCGTCGTGCACTCGATGGTCGAGTTCGTGGACGGCTCGACCATCGCGCAGGCGTCCCCGCCGGACATGCGCCTGCCGATCGCGCTCGGCCTGAGCTGGCCGGACCGCCTGGGGGAGGTCGCCGCGGGCTGCGACTGGTCGAGCGCCACGGCGTGGACGTTCGAGCCGCTCGACGAGGCGCTCTTCCCGGCCGTCGGGCTTGCCCGGGAGGCGGCGTCGGCCTCCGCGACGCACCCTGCGGTGTACAACGCGGCCAACGAGGAGTGCGTCGCGGCGTTCCTGGAGGGCCGGATCGGCTTCCTGGACATCGTCGCGACGGTCGAGCGTGTCCTCGGAGAGCACCGGGGAACCTCGCGGGCGGCGGTCACGTTGGACGACGTGACGGCGGCGGAGACGTGGGCCCGGGCGCGGGCCCACGAGATCCTCGCCCGCCGCTGAGCCCGGGGCCCTGGTGGCGTCCCTCGGGGCCTCCCACCCCTGACGGTCCTCAGGCCGCCCGCAGGAAGCGGCGGTAGGTTCGGGCACTCAGCACTGGTCTTCTTCTCGCAGCACCCCTGAACGGAGCTCCTCATGGCCGCGGTGATCGGCATCCTCGTCGTGCTGGTCGGCATCCTCGTGTCGATCGCCCTGCACGAGGTCGGGCACATGGTCCCGGCGAAGAAGTTCGGGGTCCGGGTGAGCCACTACTTCGTCGGCTTCGGGCCCACCCTCTGGTCGCGGACCAGGGGCGAGACCGAGTACGGGCTCAAGGCGATCCCGCTCGGTGGTTACGTGCGCCTCGTGGGCATGTACCCGCCCGCGCCTCCCGGCGCGAAGCAGTCGGACGGCTTCTTCGGCCGCATGGTGCAGGACGCCCGCGAGATGAGCGCCGAGGAGATCCTTCCCGGGCAGGAGCCGCGCGCGTTCTACAACCTCTCGGTGCCCAAGAAGGTCGTCGTGATGTTCGGTGGACCGTTCATGAACCTCGTGATCGCGTTCGTGCTCATGACCGTCGTCCTGGTCGGGATCGGTTCGCCGCAGGCGACCACGACGGTCGCGACGGTGCCTGCGTGCGTGACGCCCGCCGCGGCACCGGCGGACTACGAGTGCACGACGACCGACCCTGCGACCCCCGCCGCGGAGGCGGGGATCGAGCCGGGAGACACGGTCGTGTCGTTCGACGGCGAACCGGTCACGTCCTGGGACTCGCTGGTCGGCAAGATCACGGGCGCGGCGGGACAGACGGTCCCGGTCGTGGTCGAGCGCGCGGGGGAGCGTGTCACGCTCGAGATCACGCCGACCGAGGTCGACCGTCCGGTCGTCGGGGACGACGGGCAGTACGTGACGGACGACGACGGCGAGCCCGTGCTCAAGCCCGCGGGCTACGTCGGGATCGCCCCGACCCAGGAACGGGTCTCGGAGCCGCTCAGCGCGGTGCCGGAGGCCATCTGGGCGCAGGTCTCGGGGACGGCAGCGGTCATCGTCGAGCTGCCGGCCAAGCTGGTCGACGTGGTGCAGTCCACGTTCGGCGGCGAGGAGCGTGACCCTGCCTCCGTCATGGGGCCGGTGGGCGTGGGGCGGATCGCGGTCGACGTGGTGGGCGCGGACCAGGTCGACGTGGTCGACCGGGTGGCGACCATGCTGAGCCTCCTGGCTGCGCTCAACATCGCCCTCTTCGCGTTCAACCTCATCCCGCTGCCGCCTCTCGACGGCGGGCACATCGCGGGCGCGCTGTACGAGGGGGCCAAGCGGCAGGTCGCCACGGTCCGCGGCCGTCCGCGCCCCGCGCACGCGGACGTCGCGAAGCTGGTCCCCCTGGGGCTGGCGATGTGGGTCGTCCTGCTCGGCATGGGGGTGCTGCTGATCTACGCGGACATCGTCAACCCGATCCGCATCACCTGACCTGCGCCTGCGGTCCCGTGAAGATCTCGCGAAGAGTCGTGTGCGGAGCGGGGCGGGGAACGGCGTCGGGCGCGGCCGGGGGGTCGGACGGGGGATACTAGGTGCGTGAGCGTACCCATCAGCCTCGGCATGCCAGCAGCACCTCCGCCGGTCCTCGCGCCGCGCCGCAAGACGCGCAAGATCAAGGTCGGCAAGGTCGACGTCGGCGGCGACGCCCCCGTGAGCGTCCAGTCGATGACCACGACCCCGACCACGGACATCAACGCGACCCTCCAGCAGATCGCCGAGCTGACCGCGTCCGGCTGCGACATCGTGCGGGTCGCGGTGCCGAGCCAGGACGACGCGCTCGCGCTGCCGGCGATCGCGAGGAAGTCCCAGATCCCCGTCATCGCCGACATCCACTTCCAGCCGAAGTACGTGTTCGCGGCGATCGACGCGGGCTGCGCCGCGGTGCGCGTGAACCCGGGCAACATCCGCAAGTTCGACGACCAGGTCAAGGAGATCGCCCGCGCTGCCGCGGACGCGGGCACCTCGATCCGCATCGGCGTGAACGCGGGTTCGCTCGACCCCCGCCTGCTCGCGAAGTACGGCAAGGCCACGCCGGAGGCGCTCGTCGAGTCGGCGGTCTGGGAGGCGTCGCTGTTCGAGGAGCACGGCTTCCACGACTTCAAGATCTCGGTCAAGCACAACGATCCCGTGGTCATGGTGCGGGCCTACGAGCTGCTCTCCGAGCGCGGCGACTGGCCCCTGCACCTCGGCGTGACCGAGGCGGGCCCCGCGTTCCAGGGCACCATCAAGTCGGCCACGGCCTTCGGCGCGCTGCTGAGCAAGGGCATCGGCGACACGATCCGTGTCTCGCTCTCGGCCCCGCCGGTCGAGGAGGTCAAGGTCGGCATCCAGATCCTGCAGTCGCTCAACCTGCGACCGCGCAAGCTGGAGATCGTCTCGTGCCCGTCGTGCGGCCGTGCCCAGGTGGACGTCTACACGCTCGCCGAGAAGGTCACCGCGGGACTCGAGGGCATGGAGGTCCCGCTGCGTGTCGCGGTCATGGGCTGTGTCGTGAACGGCCCGGGTGAGGCTCGTGAGGCGGACCTCGGCGTCGCGTCGGGCAACGGCAAGGGGCAGATCTTCGTCAAGGGCGAGGTCGTCAAGACCGTGCCCGAGTCGATGATCGTCGAGACGCTCATCGAAGAGGCGATGCGGATCGCCGAGACCATGACGCCGGAGAACGACGCACAGGCCGGTCCGCCCGTCGTCACCGTCGGCTGAGTCGACGGCCATGGCGCGCTGGCACCCTCCGGGGCCGTGGTCCCGGCCGCAGGCTGCCCGGGTCCTGGGCGATGCGGACGTCGCGGAGGCGCTGCGGGTGTGCGCCCTGGACCCTGTGGGGTCGGTGCTCGCGGCCTCTCGCATCGTCGAGGCAGCCCGGCTCTCGCAGAGCGGGGGTCAGGTCTGGGGCTTTCCTGTCCAGGGGCCTCTCGTGGCGATCTGCTGGGCGGGGGCCAACCTGGTGCCGGTCGTCCCGTCGGAGGGGGACCGGGCGGAGGCGCTCGACGCCTTCGCCGCGCTCGCGCGCCGGTTCGGGCGTCGTGCGTCGTCGATCGTGGGCGAGCGGTCGGCGGCCCTGGGCCTGTGGGACCGCCTGGCGGAGCACTGGCCGGCGGCCCGGGACGTCCGGGACGACCAGCCGTCCCTCATGATCGACCGGGCGCCCGACGTCGAGCCGGACCCGTCGGTCCGCCGGTCGGTGCCGGCCGAGCTGCCGCTGGTCCTGCCGGCGTGCGTGCGCATGTTCGTCGAGGAGGTCGGGTACTCGCCGGTCGCCGCGGGCGGCAACGCGTACGCGGACCGTGTGCGGGGCCTGATCACGTCGGGGCGCTCGTTCGTGCGGGTCGACGGTGGTGCGGCGGCCTCCCCGCCGCCCCCCGGGTCGGGGGCTCCGCTCGCGCACGACCCGCTGGCCGGTCTCGCGCCCGAGCGCGTCGTGGTGTTCAAGGCCGAGCTCGGGGCGGTCACGCCCGAGGTCGCGCAGGTGCAGGGCGTCTGGGTCGACCCCCGGTTCCGGGGTCGCCGCCTGTCCGAGTCGGGCATGGCCGCGGTCGTGGAGATCACGCGCCGCGAGATCGCGCCGATCGTCTCGCTCTACGTCAACGCGTACAACGAGCGTGCGCTCGCGACGTACCGGCGCGTCGGGTTCGAGCAGGTCGGGACGTTCGCGACCGTCCTGTTCTGAGGCCTACTTCAGGAGCTTTGACATGCGCCGGTCCGCGAGGACCTGGCCACCGGTCTGGCAGGTAGCGCAGTACTGCAGGCTCCGGTCGGCGAACGAGACCTCGCGCACGACGTCCCCGCACACCGGGCAGGCCTCGCCCGTGCGCCCGTGCACGCGCATGCCGCGCCGCTTGGCGTCCTTGAGCTCGGCCGCCGGCCTGCCCGACGACGTCGCGACGGCCTCGGTGAGCACGTCCCGGACCGCGTCGTGCAGGTGGGCCACGTCGTCGGCGTCGAGGCTGCGGGTCAGGCGGAACGGACTGGTCCGGGCGGCGTGCAGGATCTCGTCGGAGTAGGCGTTCCCGATCCCGGCGATCAGGCGCTGGTCGCGCAGCAGTCCCTTGATCTGCTGGTTGCGGGCGCCCAGCAGCTCGGCCAGCCGCTCGCGCGTGAAGTCGGGTCCCAGGGGCTCGACGCCCAGGGTGGCGATCGCGGGCACCTCGGCCGGGTCGTGGACCAGGTGGACCGCGAGCCGCTTGCGGGTGCCGGCCTCGGTGAGGTCGAACCCCGACCCGTCGTCGAAACGGATCCGCAGCGCGAGCACGGCTCGCACGCCACCGCGGCTCGACGTGGGGCGCACGGGCGTCGTCGGCGCGTCCTCGGACCAGCGCAACCACCCCGCCCGGGCGAGGTGGAAGACCAGGTGGAGCTCGTCGTCGGGCACCGTGACCGCGAGGTCGAGCCACTTGCCGTGGCGCGCTGCCCCCGTGACCGTGCCGCCCACCAGGGCGGACAGCGGGGGAGAGAACGTCTTGAGGGCCACGATCGAGGCCAGGTCCGCCGCCACGACGACGCGACCCGTCGCGCGCTCGTCGAGGAATCGGACGAGCGCCTCGACCTCGGGCAGCTCGGGCACGGTTCCATGGTGCCCGTTCGGGCGCCGGTACGCACCGGCGGCGTCCCGTGGGCGACGGGGTCCCGCGAGCGGGCAGGGCGCAGACCCTGCGGGGGAGCGGTGCCCGCGACGGTAGGATCGGGCCCATGTCTTCAGCCTCCAGCCGGGTGGTCGGTCCCCCCGTCAAGCCCCTCAAGATGACCTCCCTGTTCCTGCGGACGCTGCGCGAGGACCCGGTCGACGCCGAGGTCGCGAGCCACAAGCTCCTCGTGCGCGCCGGCTACATCCGTCGTGCCGCCCCCGGCATCTACACCTGGCTCCCGCTGGGTCTGCGCGTGCTCGCCAAGGTCGAGGCGATCGTCCGCGAGGAGATGGAGGACGCGGGCGGCCAGGAGGTCCACTTCCCGGCGCTGCTGCCGCGCGAGCCCTACGAGGCCACGGGCCGCTGGGACGAGTACGGGGCGAACCTGTTCCGCCTCACGGACCGCAAGGACGGCGACTACCTGCTCGCGCCCACGCACGAGGAGATGTTCACGCTCCTCGTCAAGGACATGTACTCGTCCTACAAGGAGCTGCCGCTCACGCTGTTCCAGATCCAGACGAAGTACCGCGACGAGGCACGCCCGCGCGCGGGCCTCATCCGTGGCCGCGAGTTCATCATGAAGGACGCGTACTCGTTCGACGTGACCGAGGAGGGGCTCGAGGCCTCGTACCAGAACCAGCGTGCCGCCTACCAGCGGATCTTCACGCGCCTGGGCCTCGAGTACGTGATCGTGGCCGCGACGTCCGGGGCCATGGGCGGCTCGCGCAGCGAGGAGTTCCTCAACCCGACCGCGATCGGCGAGGACACGTTCGTGCGCTCGCCCGGCGGCTACGCGGCCAACGTCGAGGCCGTCGTCACGCCCGTGCCCGAGGCCCTACCCTTCGACGACGCGCCCGCGGCGCACGTCGAGGACACGCCGGACACCCCGACGATCGACTCGCTCGTCGCGCTCGCCAACGCGCGCTTCCCGCGCCCCGACCGCGAGTGGACGGCGGCCGACACGCTCAAGAACGTCGTGCTCGCGCTCACGCACCCGGACGGGCGCCGCGAGGTGCTCGTCGTGGGCCTGCCCGGTGACCGCGAGGTCGACCTCAAGCGCCTCGAGGCGTCGGTCGAGCCCGCCGAGGTCGAGCCCGCGGGCGAGGCCGACTTCGCCGCGCACCCCGAGCTCGTCAAGGGGTACATCGGGCCCGAGGTGCTCGGCCCGCAGGGCCCCCAGGTGACCGTGCCGGCCGAGGGCAAGAAGCCCGAGACGTCGCATTCGGCCGTGCGCTACCTCCTGGACCCGCGTGTCGTCGAGGGCACGCGCTGGATCACGGGCGCGAACCAGCACGGCAGGCACGTGTTCGACCTGGTCGCCGGGCGTGACTTCACGGCCGACGGCACGATCGAGGCCGCCGAGGTCCGTGCGGGCGACCCCGCGCCCGACGGCTCGGGCCCGCTCGAGCTCGCGCGCGGCATCGAGATCGGCCACATCTTCGCGCTGGGACGCAAGTACGCGCAGGCCCTGGGCCTGACGGTCCTCGACGAGAACGGCAAGCAGGTCGTCGTGACCATGGGCTCGTACGGGATCGGCGTGACGCGCGCGCTCGCCGCTCTGGCCGAGGCGAACCACGACGAGGCAGGCCTCGCGTGGCCCGCGCACGTCGCCCCCATGCACGTCCAGGTGGTCGCCACGGGCAAGGACCAGGCGGTCTTCGAGGCCGCCGTGTCGCTCACGACCGAGCTCTCGGCACGCGGCGTGGAGGTCCTGTACGACGACCGCCCCAAGGTCTCGCCCGGCGTGAAGTTCAAGGACGCCGAGCTCCTGGGCGCCCCGCTCGTCGTGGTCGTGGGCCGTGGGCTCGCGGACGGCGTCGTCGAGGTGCGCCCGCGCCAGGGCGGCGAGGCCGTGCAGGTGCCGGTCGCCGACGTGGTCGACCTCGTGACCGACCAGGTCGCCGAGCTGCTCGCGTAAGCGCGCGGCAGACGAGGCGGGCCGGGCCCGGGAGCGTTCGTCGCTCCCGGGCCCGGCCCGCCTCGTGCTGTGCCGCGCGTGCCCCGGCGCTGGTGGTGCCGACCGTCAGCCGGCCGCGGGCGTCCGGCTCTCCTGCTCGGGCAGGCCGGGGAACGCGCTCACGGGGGCGCCCCACCCGATCGCGGCGAGGTTCGCCTCGACCAGCAGGTCGACGAGCGGAAGACGCGTCCCGGTGCCCGCCTCGCCCGTGAGCGCGGCGTACGACTGTGCGAGCGAGGTCTCAAGCTGCGCGGCGAGCTCCGGCGTCGGGACGTCGGGCGGGACCGTGTAGGCGACCCGGCGGGGGTCCTGCGGCCCGCCCGCCGTGCCCGCGGCCTGGGCCCATGCCTCGGCCCTGGCGCGGTGCAGCACCGCGCGCCCGAGCGCGGCGTCGCGCAGCTCGCCGTCGGCGAGGGCCGCCCGGAGCTCGAACGCGTACCCTGCCGCGTCCTCGGCCTCGATGATCGTGGACAGGTCGGTCGCGCTCAGGCCCGACGGCGCGGCCTCCGGGACGAGCAGGCCCGCCGGGGTGACGAGCGGGTCGGGCAGGGCGGTGCCCGTCGTCGCGGCCACCTGTCGCGCCGAGGCGTCCTGCGACGCCGCGACCGAGGCGACCAGACGCGCGAACGCACCGTCCTCGGACTGGTCGGCCGTCCCGCGCAGCGCGGTCGCCGAGGTCGCGAGGGCGTCGACGACCTCCGCGGGGGTCGCGGTCGTGGGGCCCGTCGGTGCGTCCGTCGCCCCCGACGTCGGCGCGTCGCCGTCCTGGTCGGGCTCGGGGAGCCCCGAGTCGTAGACGCCGCCCAGCTGGGTCACGTGCTCGTCGGCGGAGGTGCTCGTGCTCGTCAGGGCGTCGAGCGCCGCCTGGTCGAGGCCCGACGACGTCGCGGCCGCCGCGTCGGCGAGGTCGCCCACGAGCAGCGCGCCCTCGACGGCGACCCGGCGCAGTGTCTCCTGGGCGTCCGGGACCGGCTCGGTCGGGGGCGGGGTCTCGAGCCGCAGGCCGCATCCGGCGACCACGAGCAGCGCGAGCGACGTGACGATCGCCACCACACCGCGGCGCACGGACGGGCGCCCCGCGGCGCTCCGCCGCGGAAAACGTGACGAAGAGGACGCTGGGGCGGTGTCCGGGGGGCTCGAGCGGCGCGGGCGCGGAGCAGGTTCGGCAGTCATCGAGGGTGATGATGTCACGTTCCAGCCGGGTGAGTCGTTAGGCTGATCCCGTACAACAACACACCGGTCGAATCCTTGCCCGGTGGGCAGTGGGAGCCGACGGGAGACCGAGAGATGAACAAGGCGAAGCACGCCGGGGCGGACAGGGTCCGCCGGGTCGTGGAACCGGTCGTACAGGCCGCAGACCTGTACCTGGAGGACGTGACCGTCACCCTGGCCGGAAGCCGCTCGGTAGTCCGCATCACGCTGGACCTCCCCGAGGACGCCCTGGGCAACCTCGACCTGGACCGCGTCGCCGAGGTCTCGCGCGACATCAACACCGCGCTCGACGCGTCGAACGCCTTCCCGGGCGCCTACACGCTCGAGATCTCGACCCCCGGCACCTCCCGCCCGCTGACCGAGCTGCGCCACTTCAAGCGCGCCCGCGGGCGCGTCGTGCGCCTCGCGCTGCAGGACGGCGGGACCGTCGAAGGCCGTCTGCGGGACGTCGAGGACGGGAACCTGCTGCTCACCGACGCCACCGTGGAGTCCGTCGCGCTCGCCGACGTGGTCCGTGGGGCGATCCAGGTCGAGCTCAAGCGCGCCCTCGAGGTGGACCTCGGCCCGGAGATGGCTGTTGACGCGAACCCCGGGGCCGACGCCCCGAACGACGAGGAGGTCTGATCGATGGACATCGACATGAGCGCGCTGCGCCTGCTGGAGCGCGAGAAGGACATCAGCCTCGACATCCTGGTGGCGGCGATCGAGCAGGCGCTGCTCTCCGCCTACCACCGGACGCCCGACGCCTACGCGCGGGCACGGGTCGAGCTCGAGCGCCGCACGGGCCACGTCACGGTCTGGGCCCGCGAGGAGCTCCCGGCCGAGGAGGACGACGAGCCCGAGCTCGACGAGGACGGCCAGCCGGTCCGGCGCTACCGGGCTCCGGTGTTCGGGCCCGAGTTCGACCACACGCCCAAGGACTTCGGCCGCATCGCGACCGCGACCGCGCGCCAGGTGATCGTGCAGCGGCTGCGCGACGCCGAGGACGACCAGATCCTCGGCACGTTCCGCGGCAAGGAGGGTGAGGTCCTGGCGGGCGTCATCCAGCAGGGCAACGACCCGCGCATGGTCCTCGTGGACGTGGGCGGCACCGAGGCGCTCCTGCCGCCGCACGAGCAGGTGCCGACCGAGGACTACGTCCACGGCGAGCGCCTGCGCGCCTACGTCCTGGACGTGGCGCGCGGCATGAAGGGCCCCCAGATCACGCTGAGCCGGACCCACCCGAACCTCGTGCGCAAGCTGTTCGAGCTCGAGGTGCCCGAGGTCGCGGACGGTTCGGTCGAGATCATGGCGATCGCCCGCGAGGCCGGCCACCGGTCCAAGGTCGCGGTGCGCTCGCGCGTCGCGGGGCTCAACGCCAAGGGCGCCTGCATCGGCCCCATGGGCGCACGCGTCCGCGCCGTCATGGCCGAGCTCCACGGCGAGAAGATCGACATCGTCGACTTCAGCGACGACCCGGCCGCGTTCGTGGCCAGCGCCCTGTCCCCGGCCCGTGTGACGTCCGTCACCGTCGTGGACGCCGAGGCTCGTGCCGCCCGCGTGGTCGTGCCGGACTTCCAGCTCTCCCTCGCGATCGGCAAGGAAGGGCAGAATGCCCGGCTCGCCGCGAAGCTCACGGGGTGGCGCATCGACATCCGCTCGGACGAGGGAGACCACGCCGGAGCGACGAGCGCCCGCGCCGTCGAGACCTCCGACGAGGGGGAGGAGCCGGGCACCGGTGGCGGAAACGGGTAACACCAGGTGAGCGGGCGCGCTAGACTGTCCTTGACTGGGCCACGAGTCCGGACACCGTCACACGACCCTTCAGGCGCTCATGCGCCCGTTCGAACGTGCGTCGGTTGCCGGGAGCGTGACCTGCGGTCTGTTCTTCTCCGCCTCGTGGTGGACCAGGCCGACGTCCCGGAGCCTCGGCTCGTCGTCGACGTCGGCCGGTCGCTCCCGGGGCGCGGCGCCTGGCTCCACGATGCTCGGCGTTGCCTCGAGCTGGCCGAGCGTCGACGAGCCTTCCCCCGGGCCCTGCGTCTCGCAGGTCCCGTGGACCTCGCCGGAGCCCGAGCCCATCTCGACAGGGAAGACTGACCCGTCGTCAGTCATCGCCAGTCATCGTCAGTCGGCGGTCCCGGCCTGCGGCGCACCACGTGCCGCGACGGCCGAACCGCGCCAGTACCGCACGAACACCGCACGAATCGTCGACAAGGAAGCGGGTTAGAAGCCGATGGGCACCCGATGAGTACCCAGCGATGAGCACCCAGCACTAAAGACGGTCCTCCCTGTTTCGGGTGGGCCGAGACAGGAGAGTTGTGGCAAAGGTCCGCGTCTACGAGCTCGCTAAGGAGCTCGGGGTGGAGAGCAAGACCATCATGACCAAGCTGACGGAACTCGGTGAGTTCGTCCGCTCGGCATCCTCGACCATCGAACCGCCGGTCGTCCGCAAGCTGCGAGACACCTTCCCGGCCGGTGGCACGGAGAGCGCAAGCGCTCCCGCCAAGCCCGCGCCGGCTCGCCCGGCAGCACCCAAGCCTGCGCCCGCAGCAGAGGCCGCCCCGGCGCCTGCTGCTCCGGCACCGGCTGCCCCCGCGGCCCCGGCGCCCGCCGCACCCAAGGCTCCCGCACCGGCCCCCGCCAAGGAGGCCCCCGCGAGCCCTGCGTTCGTCGAGCCCGCTGCCGAGGCCAAGAAGCCCGCAGCGCCGGCGCCCGCGCCTGCCGCGGAGCGCAAGCCGTCGGCGTCGCCCAAGCCGGCCGGTGGCGGCAACGCCCCCGCGCCCGGCCCTCGCCCCGCAGCAGCCCGCCCCGGCGGCTCCGGCGGTGGCGCGCGTCCTGGCGCCCCGCGCCCGGGCAACAACCCGTTCGCCTCGAGCCAGGGCATGCCGCGTTCCGGCTCCCCGCGCCCGGGCAACAACCCGTTCGCCTCGAGCCAGGGCATGCCCCGGCCCGGCGCGCGTCCGGAGCGTGCCGCGGACCCCGCGGCCAACGCGAACCCCGCAGCAGGCAGCGCCGAGCGTTCCGGTGGACCCCGTCCCGGTGGTCCCCGTCCCGCGCCGCGTCCTGGTGCACCTCGCCCCAACCCGGGCATGATGCCGGGTCGCACCTCGATCGGTCGCCCCGGTGACCGTCCTGCTCCCGGCGGTCGTCCGGGCGGTGGCGGCGGTGCAGGTGGCGGTCGCGGCGGCTTCGCCGGTCGTCCCGGCGGCGCCGGTGGCGGCCCCGGCGGCGGTGGCGCTCCCGGTGGTGGCGGCGGCTTCGCCGGTCGCCCCGGTGGTGGCGGTCGTGGTGGTGCCGGTCGCGGCAGCACGCAGGGTGCGTTCGGTCGTGCCGGAGGGCGCCCCGTCCGTGGGCGCAAGTCGAAGCGGGCGAAGCGCCAGGAGTTCGAGCAGATGCAGGCCCCCTCGCTGGGTGGCGTGCAGGTTCCCCGTGGGAACGGCTCGACCGTGGTGCGCCTGCGTCACGGCTCCTCGCTCAACGACTTCGCCGACAAGATCGACGCGAACCCCGCGAGCCTCGTGACGGTGCTGTTCCACCTCGGTGAGATGGCGACCGCCACGCAGTCCCTCGACGAGGACACGTTCGGCTCGCTCGCGGCAGAGCTCGGCTACGTCATCGAGATGGTCTCGGCGGAGGAAGAGGACCGCGAGCTCCTCGGTGCCTTCGACATCGACCTCGATGCCGAGCTCGAGGGCGAGGGCGACGACGAGCTCCAGGCTCGTCCGCCCGTCGTCACCGTCATGGGTCACGTCGACCACGGTAAGACGCGACTGCTCGACGCGATCCGTCAGACCGACGTCATCTCTGGCGAGGCCGGCGGCATCACGCAGCACATCGGTGCCTACCAGGTCCGTCACGAGCACGAGGGCGTCGAGCGTCCCATCACGTTCATCGACACCCCGGGTCACGAGGCGTTCACCGCCATGCGTGCTCGTGGTGCCCAGGTCACCGACATCGCGATCCTCGTGGTCGCGGCCGACGACGGCGTCATGCCGCAGACGGTCGAGGCGCTCAACCACGCGCAGTCGGCCGGCGTGCCGATCGTCGTCGCGGTGAACAAGGTGGACAAGGAGTCGGCGAACCCGGCCAAGATCCGCCAGCAGCTCACCGAGTACAACCTGGTGGCCGAGGAGTACGGCGGCGACACCATGTTCGTCGACGTGTCCGCGAAGCAGAACATGGGCATCGACGCGCTGCTCGAGGCCGTCCTCCTCACGGCGGACGCCTCGCTCGACCTGCGCGCCAACCCGGACAAGGACGCACGAGGCGTCGCCATCGAGGCGAACCTCGACAAGGGCCGCGGCGCCGTCGCGACCGTCCTGGTCCAGTCCGGCACGCTCCACGTCGGGGACGCGATCGTCGCGGGCACCGCCCACGGCCGTGTCCGTGCCATGTTCGACGAGCACGGCAACAACGTCACCGAGGCGGGCCCCGCCCGCCCCGTCATGGTGCTCGGGCTCGCGTCCGTGCCCAGCGCCGGTGACACGTTCCTCGTGGCACCCGACGAGCGCACCGCCCGTCAGATCGCCGAGAAGCGGGAGGCCGCCGAGCGCGCAGCCCTCCTGGCCAAGCGTCGCAAGCGCGTCAGCCTCGAGGACTTCGCCCAGGCGCTCGAGCAGGGCAAGGTCGAGACCCTCAACCTGGTCCTCAAGGGCGACGTGTCGGGTGCCGTCGAGGCACTCGAGGACGCGCTGCTGCAGATCGATGTCGGCGACGAGGTCCAGCTGCGCATCATCCACCGCGGCGTCGGTGCGATCACCCAGAACGACGTCAACCTGGCGACCGTGGACAACGCGATCATCATCGGGTTCAACGTCAAGTACGGCGAGCGCGTCGAGGCACTGGCGGAGCGCGAAGGCGTCGACGTCCGGTTCTACTCGATCATCTACCAGGCGATCGACGACGTCGAAGCAGCGCTCAAGGGCATGCTCAAGCCCGAGTACGAAGAGGCGCAGCTCGGCACCGCCGAGATCCGCGAGGTCTTCCGTTCCTCCAAGTTCGGGAACATCGCGGGTTCGATCGTCCGCTCCGGCGAGATCCGACGGAACTCCAAGGCGCGCGTCCTGCGTGGGGGTGCCGTCGTCGGCGACAACCTCACGGTCGAGTCGCTCAAGCGGTTCAAGGACGACGCCACGGAGGTCCGTGAGGGCTTCGAGTGCGGTATCGGCCTCGGGTCGTTCAACGACCTGCAGATCGGCGACACGATCGAGACGTTCGAGATGCGGGAGAAGCCGCGCAGCTGACGTACCTCTCCGCTGACGCCTACCCGTGAGGTGTGGTGGGTCTACCGCGGGCCTGGCGGCCCGTGCCAGACCCACCACGACCCGCCGCACCTCACGGCCGGCGTCGGCGGAGCTGTTCGTTCACGCACGTCGCCCGAAGGGGCCCACCGCGGGCTGAAACCCCGGGGGCTCACCCTGATGAAAGGACTGGACCATGGTCGACAAGCCCAGGGCTCGGAAGCTCGCTGACCGCATCAAGGTCATCGTGGCGCAGATGCTCGACACCCGGATCAAGGACCCCCGTCTCGGGTTCGTGACCATCACCGACGTGCGCGTGACCGGTGACCTGCAGAACGCCTCGGTGTTCTACACGGTCTACGGCAACGACGAGGAGCGGGCAGGGACCGCCGCGGCGCTCGAGAGCGCCAAGGGGATCATCCGCTCCGAGGTCGGCAAGCAGACCGGTATCCGGCTCACGCCGACGCTCGAGTTCCACCTCGACTCGGTGCCGGACACCGCGGCCCACCTCGACGTCGCCCTCCACGAGGCGGCACGTCGTGACGCAGAGCTGGCCGCGCTGCGCGAGAAGGCCACGTACGCCGGCGACGCCGACCCGTACAAGAAGCCTGCCGACGACGCGGCCGAGGCCGACGGGTCCGCGGGCTCCGACGAGGTCGCACCCGCCTGACGGCGAGCACTCGCATCCTGCCGAGCGATCGGGAGGGTGCGGCACGACGAGCACAGCGGAACGGCCGGTCCCCTTCGAGGGGCCGGCCGTTCCGCTGTCCGGGGCCGCGCTACGCCGTCGGGCGGGTGGAGCGGCGGGGGAGGAACGTCGCCGCGACCGCTCCCACGGCCACGCTCGCCGCGCCGACCCAGAGTGCCGCCGGCAGGCCCTGCGTGAACAGCTCCGGGGTGAGCGCCCCGCCGGCGGCCTGGAAGACCGCGACCAGGACCGCGACGCCGAGCGCCACGCCCACCTCGCGCAGGGTCGAGTTGGTCGAGCTGGCGGTCGCGTTGTCGGACTCGTCCATGTCGACCAGGACGGCCGTCGCGCTCGGCGCGAACGTCAGGCCCATGCCGACACCCGCGAGCACGAAGGCCGGGACGAGCTCGGCGTACGTCGCGCCAGAGGACACGAGGGCGAGCCAGGCGAGCGCGAGGGTCTGGAGGGTCAGACCCGTCACGAGCAGCGTGCGGATGCCCAGGCGCGGCGCGAGCACGCCCGCGAGCGGTGCCACGAGCATGGGGGCCGCTGTCCACGGGAGCGTGCGGACTCCTGCCTCGAGCGGTGAGAGCCCCTCGGCGATCTGGAAGTACTGGATGAGCAGGAACACCGCGCCGAACATGCCGAGCGAGAACGCGAAGCCGGACACGTTCGCTACCGCGAAGCTGCGCGAGCGGAACAGGCGCATCGGGACGAGGGGGGAGCCGCCGACGCGTGCGACGCGCTGCTCCCACCCGACGAAGGCCGCGAGCAGCAGCACGGACCCGGCCAGCAGCGAGAGCACGACGGCGGAGGTCCACCCGTCCTCGTTGCCGCGGATGATGCCCCAGACCCCTGCGAAGACCCCGGACCCGGCGAGAGCGAGGCCCACGAGGTCGATCGGTCCGCGGCGGCCGAACGACTCGCGCAGCGCGACGAACACGAGCGGGACCGCGACGAGCGCGACGGGCACGTTGATCCAGAAGATCGCCTCCCAGCTCATGCCCTCGACGACCGCCCCGCCCACGAGCGGGCCGAGCGCGACGCCGAGCCCCGAGACGCCGCCCCAGATCCCGATCGCGAGCGCGCGCCGGGCGCGGGGCACGGCGTCGGCGATGAGGGCGAGGGACAGCGGCATGATCGCGGCGGCGCCGGCGCCCTGGACGGCTCGCGCCGCGATGAGTGCGGAGGGGGTGTCGGCGAGCGCGCACGCGACCGACGCGAGCGTGAACACGGCGATCCCGACGACGAAGACGCGGCGACGTCCGAACCGGTCGCCGAGCGAGGCGGCGACGAGCATGAGGGTCGCGA
Organism: Oerskovia paurometabola; assembly: GCF_016907365.1. Classification (NCBI taxonomy): domain Bacteria; kingdom Bacillati; phylum Actinomycetota; class Actinomycetes; order Micrococcales; family Cellulomonadaceae; genus Oerskovia; species Oerskovia paurometabola. The sequence continues at coordinate 1,845,186 of NZ_JAFBBV010000001.1, forward strand.
ACGCGAGCGTGTAGGCGTTGACGAACCACTGGAGCTGCTCGACGCTCGGCCGCAGCGCGCGGGCGATGACGGGCAGGGCGCCGGTCACGACGAGGTTGTCGAGCGTGGCCATGAACATGGGCAGCGAGGCGGCCACCAGGACGAGTGCGAGGGGCCGACGGCGGCGCGCACCGGGGGAGCGGACGTCGACGGTCTCGACGGTGGGCGGCCGGTCGGGTGGGGCGGTCGTGGACATGGTCACTCCTCGAATCAGGTAAGCATCGGATGATTACTACGATTCCGACGCTAGTTATCGACTGATAACCTTGTCAACATGGAGAGCGCACCGAGTTCCGAGCGGGCCCCGTCCGTCGAGGCGGGGGAGCCGACGCGCCGCATGTCCCGGGACGAGCGCCGCGAGCAGATCCTCGACGCGGCGACCGCGGTGTTCGCCGCGGGCGGCTACGCGGGGACCAGCACCGACCAGGTCGCCCGCGCCGCAGGAGTCTCCCAGCCCTACGTCGTGCGCATGTTCGGCACCAAGCACGAGCTCTTCGCCGAGGTGTTCGACCGCATCGGTCGGCGCATCGTCGGGGCCTTCTCCGCGGTGCCCCGAGGCCCTGAGGCCGCGGCCGAGCTCGGCTCGGCCTACGTCCGCCTCCTCGCCGACCGCAACCTGCTGCTCGTCCTGATGCACGGCTTCGCAGCCGGGGCGGACCCGGTCTTCGGAACGCGCTCGCGCGAGATCTTCGTCCAGATCTTCGAGATCTACCAGGACCGCACGGGCGGCACGCTCGAGCAGGCGCGAGACTTCCTCGCCCAGGGCATGCTGCTGAACACTCTCCTCGCGATCGGCGCCCCCGAGCACTTCGGCGACGACCCGCGCCTGGCCGCGCTCATGCTCTGTGCCTTCGGCGACGCGCTGCCCGCGGTCGACCCGGCTGCCCAGGTCGCACCGGACAGGGGTCGGGCCGCCCCGTGGCCCGAGTCCTCCCGGCGCTGACGCGACCGCTCCACCTGCACACGCTCTTCTCCCGCCCCCCGAGCACGAGGACCACGATGACGCACGACCAGAAGCCGGTGCGCGAGCGCCGCCCCACCGCCCCCGACGGCCTCGTGATCGTCGACAAGCCCCAGGGGCTCACGAGCCACGACGTGGTGGCTCGCCTGCGCCGGCTCGCGGGCACCCGCAAGGTGGGCCACGCGGGCACGCTCGACCCCATGGCGACGGGGGTGCTCGTCCTGGGGATCGGGCGCGCGACCAAGCTCCTGACGTACGTCGTGGGCGCGGACAAGGAGTACACCGCGACGATCCGGCTGGGCGCCGCCACGACGACGGACGACGCCGAGGGCGAGACCACCTCGCGCGCGGACGCCTCGGCTGTGACGCGCGGGGCGATCGACGCGGGCGTCGCGCTCCTGACCGGTCCCATCGAGCAGGTGCCGAGCTCGGTGTCCGCGATCAAGGTCGACGGGCAGCGCGCGTACGCGCTCGTGCGCTCGGGCGAGCAGGTCGAGCTCACCGCCCGCCCGGTAACGATCTCGCGCTTCGACGTCCACGAGGTGCGGCCGGTCCCGGCCGTGGAGCCGGGCGACCTCCCTGCGCTCGACGTCGACGTCACGGTCGTGTGCTCCTCGGGGACGTACATCCGCGCGCTCGCCCGTGACCTGGGCGCGGGCCTCGGCGTCGGCGGGCACCTCACGGCCCTGCGCCGCACGCGCGTGGGCGGCTACACGATCGAGGGTGCCTCGACGCTCGACGAGCTCGAGGCGCAGGTGGAGCGTGACGGCGTCCTCGCGACGCTCCCGCTCGCCGACGCGGCCCGCGCGACGTTCCCTGCCCGCGACCTCACGCCCGAGGAGCGCACCGCGCTGTCCTACGGCAAGTGGGTGGACCCGTCCGCGCAGGACGTCACGACGGCGGCGATCGGCGAGGACGGGGCGCTCGTCGCGCTGCTCGAGAACGTGGTGCGCGAGGGCAAGCACAAGGCCAAGCCCGTGATCGTCTTCGCCCCGGCGTGAGCACGGGCGCGGACCGCGGGTGACCGCAGGCCGGTTCGATGGGGACCCCGAGGCCGACTCGTGGCAATCTTGACCAGGCGCGCCGTGGGTGCGCGCCGTCGTCGGGCCTCCTGAGCGGGCCCGCCTCACACACTTCTCGAGGAGTACGCGTGCACCTGTGGACGGACCTGGACCAGGTTCCGCCGGGATTCGGACCGTCGGTCGTGACGATCGGCAACTTCGACGGCGTCCACCGCGGCCATGCCGAGGTGCTCGGCCGCATCGAGTCCCTCGCCCGCGAGTCCGGCTCCCAGGCCGTGGCCGTGACGTTCCACCCGCACCCCGCGACGGTCCACCGGCCCGAGCAGGCGCCCGAGCTGCTGACCGGGATCGCGGACCGCATGGAGCTGCTGGAGGCCACGGGCCTCGACGCGGTGCTGCTCGTCGAGTACACGCTCGACTTCGCGCGGCAGAGCCCCGAGGAGTTCGTCCGGACCTACCTCGTCGAAGGGTTGGGTGCACGGACCGTCGTCGTGGGGCACGACGTGCGCTTCGGGCGCGACAACGCGGGCAACCTGGCGACCATGATCGAGCTCGGCCGGACGTACGGCTTCGAGGTTCGCGCGATCGACGACGTCGGGACGGTCGCGTCGGTCGCCGTGGACGCCGGCGTGCCCAGCGGACGTTGGTCCTCGACCGAGATCCGTGGCCTGCTCACGGACGGCAAGGTCCGCGAGGCCGCGGCACTGCTCGGACGTCACCACCGCCTGCGCGGCGTCGTGATCCACGGCGACGCGCGCGGCCGCGAGCTCGGGTTCCCCACGGCGAACCTGGGCGCGATCAGCGGCATGGTCCCGGCCGACGGCGTGTACGCGGGCTGGCTGCGTCGTCCCCAGCTCCTCGCGGCAGACCCGGGGAACTGCGACGGCGTGCTGCCCGCGGCCATCTCGATCGGCACCAACCCGACGTTCGACGGCGTCGAGCGCCGCGTCGAGGCCTACGTCCTGGACCGCACGGACCTCGACCTGTACGACGAGGAGGTCGTCCTGGAGTTCGTCGAGCACCTGCGCCCCACGTTGCGCTTCGACGGCATCGACGCGCTCGTGGAGACCATGCACGACGACGTCGCGCGCGCCCGCGCGATCCTCGCCTCCGGTGCGGGCTCCGCCGGGCCCGACCCGGACGTGGCGCAGACCGAGGTGGGGGAGTAGCCGTGTCGGTCAAGCAGCAACCCGTCCTGGAGACCCGAGCCCTGCGCGTCGGGTACGCCGAAGCGCCCGTGTGCGCGCCCGTCGACCTGGCCGTCCGCCCCGGTGAGCTGTGGGCCATCATCGGTCCCAACGGCAGCGGCAAGTCGACGCTCCTGCGCGCGCTCCTGGGGGTGCTGGCTCCGCTCTCGGGCAAGGTGCTGGCGTTCGGCCGGGACGTCGACGAGCGCGAGCGCGACTTCCGCGCCAAGGTCGTCGGGATCCTCGACGACGACGCCTACTTCCCGGGGCTCACGGCCCGTGAACACCTCGTCCTGACCGCGCGCGGCCACGGCGTGGCCGGGGCCGGCGAGGTCGTCGGCCAGCTCCTCGACCGCTTCGGCCTCGCCGACCAGTCGGGGGCCATGCCGACCGAGCTGTCCTCGGGGCAGCGACGGCGCCTCCTGCTCGCGGCCGGGTTCGCCCGACCCCGCGAGGTCCTCGTGCTCGACGAGCCCGAGCAGCGGCTCGACCCCGGGATGCGTGCCGACCTCGCGCGGATCCTCGTCGAGGAGGCCGGGCGCGGGGCCGCCGTGGTGTTCGCGACGCACGACCCCGAACTCGTCGAGCGCACCGGGGCTCGTGGTCTTCTCGTCGGCGACGACGAGTGCGTGCGCCTCGGGCACCAGGCCGCGCTCGCCGCGCTCGCCCAGGTCCGTTGAGGCCCGGGCGATGAACCAGGCGCACGGCAAGGGCAGGAAGCGTCCGCACGGCGCGAGGCAGGGAGCCCGCGGGCCGGCGGGTGACGCGGCGCAGGCAGCACAGGGCGGACCCGTGGCACCCGAGCCCGTGACGCCTGAGCCCGTGGTCGAGCGCGCCCCCTTGCCGCTGCTCGTCGCGGACCCGAACGAGGAGTTCTCCGGCCGGGAGATCCGGCGGCTCACGGCCCGGGTCACCGCGTCGCGAGCAGACGCGGGTCCTGGACAGCTCTTCGGGGACGTCGCGTACGTCGTCGTCTCGGTCGCGATCTCCGTGCTCTTCGTGATCGGTGCCGCGAACGTGCTGCGCGAGACGATCTTCGTCGAGCCCGTCGACGGCCGGGCCCCGGTCCTGACACCCGCCACGATCCAGGCACTGGCCTCGGTCGCGCTCCTGGCCCTCCTGACGGGCATGGCCGTGCGGCTGGGGCCGCTCGGGACGGGCAGCGCGGGCGTGCGGTGGTGGGTCCCCATGCCCGTCGACCGGCGCGGCCTGCTCACGCCGTCGTACTGGCGCGGGGTCGCGGTCGCGGTCGTCGTCGGGGCAGGAGGGCTCGCGGCGATCGCGCTCGCCTCCGGTGCCGATCCCGGTGTGGCCGGGCGCAGCGCGGCCCTCGGCGCCGCGGCGGGCCTGCTGCTCGTGGGGCTCGCCGGACTCATCCAGCCGCGGACCCGGGTGGCCGCGACGGTCGCGCGGGTGAGCGACGTGCTGATCGCCGCGGTCCCGGTCGCGGGGGTCGTGCTCGTGGTGGCGGGCTGGTCCGACCTGCGCGAGCTCTCGGTCCCCCCGTGGGCGATCGTGGTCGTCGGAGCCGGCGCGCTGGCCCTCGCGGTCGTGTGGTGGCGTCGGCTCGAGGCGCTCGGGGCCCAGGTCCTGCGCACCCAGAGCGCGGTCGCCGACCAGGCGGGCGGAGCGATCCTGTCGCTCGACACGCGCGAGCTCGGTCGTGCGCTGAGCCGAGCGGGCTCGACCCGTGGCGGCAGGGCCCGCAGGCCCTCGCGCTTCTCGGTCGTGCGTGGGCCGGTCTCGGCTCTCGTCGCGGCCGACCTCACCCTTCTGCGGCGCAGCCCGTCGGCCCTCGCCCAGCTCGTGGGCCTCACGGCACTCGTGATCGTCGCCCAGCAGGTCCCCGCGTTCGAGGGCGGGTTCGGGCTGTTCGTCCTGCTCGTCGTCGCGGGGTTCCGCGGGGCCCAGCTCGGCGCCGAGGGGGCACGCACCGCGGAGATGGTGCCCTCCCTCGACGCGATGATGCCCCTGTCCGCGCGCGACGCGCGACTGGCCCGGACCGTCGTGCCGGCCCTGACCGCGCTCCTCGCGCTCGTGGTGGGGGTCGTGCCGCTCGTCCTGGGTACGGGGGAGTGGCTGTGGTTCGCCCTGGTGGTCGTCGTCGCGGTCGGCATGGGTGCGGCAGCGATCCGCGGCGCCTACCGCAAGCCGCCGAACTGGTCCGGCCCGCTCGTGGCGACCCCCGCGGGTGCGCTGCCGACCGGCGCGACGTCGATGATCGCCCAGGGGCCCGACGTCGCCGTGCTGAGCGCGATCCCGCTCGGCATCTGCCTCCTCGTGGGCGCGCCCACCCTGACCCTCGTCGTGTTCCAGGGGATCGCGGTGTGGATCGCACTGGCCGTGGCCTCGCACGTCCGGGCCACGGGGGCCAAGCCGCTGCTGGGCTGACCGGGTCGGACCCGGCCGGATCGCGAACCGTGTCGGTACGGTCCAAGGACCCGTGTCGTCCGGACCAAAGGTCCTGGCGGTGGGGGTGCTCCGCGAGCAGCCTGGGACTGACGACGGGAGCGGGAGCCATGGAAGCAGTCGTGATCTACGAGTCGATGTTCGGCAACACCGCCGAGATCGCGCGGGCGGTCGCCGAGGGGCTTTCCGAGCAGGTGGACGTGCGCACGGTCGAGGTCTCGGCGACGGCACCGGCCGACGACGTCCTGGGGGCCGACCTCATCGTGGTCGGCGGGCCCACGCACGCGTTCGGCATGTCGCGACTCGCTTCACGCGAGGAGGCGGCCGGTCGGCGTCCGGGGAGCCCGACCGTCGAACGGGGAATCCGCGAGTGGCTCGACGCGCTCGCCGACGACGCTTCCGGGCGGTTCGGCGCGACGTTCGACACCCGCGTGAAGGCCGTCAAGCACCTCCCGGGCAGTGCCGCCCGCGCCGCCGACCGGGTGGCGCGTCGACGTGGCCTGTCGGCCGCCGACACGCCGCACTCCTTCTACGTCGAGGGCATGGAAGGGCCGCTGTGCCCGGGCGAGGTCGAGCGGGCACGCGAGTGGGGGCGTGAGCTCGGCCGGACGGCGCTGCTCGCTCGGCGCAGCTCTTCCTGAGGCGCCTTGCGGCTGAGCCGCTGCGCGGGCGAACCTAGGCCTCGCCGGGACTTGCACAGGAGTCCTATTTAGCTCTATGGTCCTGCTACCACCGCTGGCTGAGAGTTTGCTGAGTGCCGGCCTGGGGCCCGCCCGCAGGGGGTGAGGGTTTCGGTTTTGTGCCTGTCGCTGGTGATGGGTGCGTGGCTTACGGAGCGGTGGCCAGTGGTCTCGTCGTCCTTCTTGGGTGTCCTTTTCGCGCGTTCTGCGCGGTCTGCCTCGTCGGTGTCTCCTGGGTCTCCCGGCTCTTCTGCGTCTTCTGTGTTGCGTGTGCGTGTGCGTGTGCGTGGTGGGGTGGCGTGGGGGTTGTCGGTGGTGCTCGCGGTGGGTGTGGTGCCCGCGAGTGTTGCGGTTGCGGCGCCGTCTTCTGTTTCTGCTGGTTCGTCGGTGTCGTCGAGCGCGTGTGCTGATGGTGTGGCTGGTGCGGTGTCTGCGGGTGAGGCGACGGTGTTGGCTGCCTCGTGTGGGCGTGAGGTGGAGGTGGTGGCGGAGCGCACGGCGTGGGACACGGTGTTCGCGACGCCGGAGGGGCATACGCGGGTGGAGACCTCTGCGGTGGCGGTGCGTACGGATGTCAATGGTGGGTGGCAGGACATCGACACGAGCGTGGTCGAGGACGCTGGGCGTCTGGGGGTTGCGGCGCCTGCGGTGGAGATGTCGTTCTCTGACGGTTCGGTGGGGGAGCCGTTGGCGCGGATTACCCGGGACGGGCATGAGCTGGTCTTTGATGCGCCGTTCGCGTTGACGTCGCCGGTGGTGGAGGGCTCCCAGGTGACCTACCCCGAGGTGTTCGAGGGTGTGGACCTGGTCGTGAGCGTGCATGGGGACGGGACGGGCTTCTCGGAAGTGCTGCGGGTCGCCTCCCCGCAGGCGGCGGCGAATCCGGCGTTGGCGTCGTTGTCGTTCCCGGTGCAGACCACCGAGGGGCTGAGCGTGGTCTCGGACGAGGGCGGGTTCGTCGCTCGTGACGGTGCGGGCCAGGAGGTCTTCACGTCCCCGACGCCGCTGATGTGGGACTCCTCGGCCGACGAGGTCACTGGCGGGGTCGGTGCGCCGGGTGTTCTGTCGCCGTTGTCGCCGCAGTCGTTGCGGACCGGCGGGACCGCGTCGCTCGGGGCGAGCCTGTTCTCGCTCCCGCACACCGACGCCGGTGCTGGTGTTGAGCCGGAGTCGGGTGTGGGGTCGGGGGACCCTGTCCAGGCGCCGCGTGAGGGTGATGAGATCGCGGCGATGCCCGCTGATGTCGCGGCTGATGCGGTGACGATCACCCCGGACGTCGAGATGATCGCCGACCCCGAGACCGTGTGGCCGATCTACATCGACCCCAGCGTCTCGGGCAGCCGCAACGAATGGACGCTGATTCGCTCCGCCGTCCCGAACACCGTTGCCGGGTACCGTTTCGGCGGGGACGCAGGGCTCGGACTGTGCGACCCGAACGCGACCTCGGCATGCTCCAAGTACAACGACGTCCACCGTCTCGTATGGGGCTTCGGCGGGTATGGCTCGTTCGGGGCGGCGAACGGCAGTGACGTGATCTCGGCGACGTTCAGCGTCTACGGGACGCACTCGTGGAGCTGCTCGGCGACCAACACCCAGCTCTGGTACACGGGCATGATGTCCGCCGGCACGACCTGGAACAACCTCGGATGGGGCGCGCAGACAGGTTCTGCGACCGTCGCGCACAAGCCCTCGTGCGCAGGCCAGAGCGACCGGTGGATCGAGTTCGACGCGACCGCCGGTGCACGCGCACTGGCCGCCTTCGGTGGCGGAACCCTGACGATGGGTCTCAAGGCCGCCGACGAAGGCTCGATGGCCGGTGGGTGGAAGCGGTACCGGTTCGACTCGCACCTGTCCGTCACCTACGACCGGCCCCCGAGCGCACCGACGAACGTGTGGATCTCGAACCCTGACACCCCCGGATGCGTCGTCGGTGCCGGGCGCCCCTACATCCGCTCGACCACTCCGACCATGCACTGGACGGTCGGGGACCCCGACGGGACCAACGTGATCGGGAACCTCGACATCGTCGACCTCGCCGCACCGGGTTTCGCCTGGGACGCGCCCGAGGACACGGCGATGGCCTCCGGGAGCACCCACTCGCGCACCGTGCCGCGAGGCAAGCTTCTCGACGGCCACACCTACCAGTGGCGCGCTGGCGGCCTCGACCCCGTGACCAGCCGCTACGGACCCATGTCCGCGTGCGAGTTCACCATCGACACCACCCCGCCGCCGCCCCCGCTGATCACTATCGCCAACGGCGGGACCGCCGCCTACCTCGAGAACCAGATCGCAGGCGGGATCGGCCAGCTCGGACGCTTCACCCTCGGCTCGGACGGCGACCTCACCATCGTCGGCTACAAGTACTCCTTCAACTCCGACGCGCTCGACAACTACGTCGGCATCGGCAACTGGTACGCCGCCGATATCTCGTTCATGCCGACGGTGGCGGGTGGGGTGACGTTGTTCGTGCAGGCGGTGGATCGTGCGGGGAACACGAGTCCGGTGCGGCAGTACTTCTTCCGGGTGGGGTTCCCGGCGTCGGCGGGTTCGTGGTTGTTGAACGAGGGGTCGGGGTCGGTTGCGCAGGATCGTTTGGTGGGTGGTGAGGCGAGTCGTGCGTTGAATCATCTGGGTGTTGCGGGGTCGGGTGTGTGGACGGGGGGCCGGTTGGGTGGGGCGGACAAGGGGTTGTTGTTCGAC